>JBKJIA010000064.1:0-4049 GCA_046598735.1 Polyangiales bacterium | reverse complement strand
ACTACCGCTTCGATGAGATGGCCGTCAACATCGTGGGCACGGGCGTGAAGAACTGCGAGGCGAGCACGCGCCCATCTTCCTGTTACGCGGGCAACTTCTTGCAGTACTCCGTAAGGCACGATGGTCCCTTCCGCATTCGCAACTACGATGGCGATTCCCATCGCGCGCCGCTCTTTCCGGGACGCATCCAACAAGCAAAGGCGCTGCTTGCGGAACGCTACTTGACCAATCCGATCTCGAGCGCCGATCGCAATCTGGTATCTGACTATTGGCGCACTGAGATGCGGGGCCGCCCGATGGACGGTTCCTTCAAGTTGCGCATCTACGAGACGGACGGGTTCGATTGGAACGCGCTCGAAGATGTGCAGCTCATCACGCGCTACCGCTACTGGACGCGGCTCAACTGATCGCCTGGCAGGGTTCAGTCCCCGTTTATTTGCGGAGTTCGTCATGAGTCGCTCTCGTCTTTCGCATCAAATCTGCGCGACCTTGCTCGCGACCCTGATCTTCTGGACACCGTTCAGCGCGAATGTCGCTCGCGCGCAGGAGCTCGCGCCAGCGGAGGAGGCAGTCGAGCGTGAGGTCGGAGATGGCATTGCGCGGGATATCGCTCGTGGCAACGTGGCCGCGCCCAGCCGACCCGCCGTGGATCTGACTGGGAATGCGGCAGCCATAGACTGGACTGAAGCGGCGGGGGTCGACGGCGAAGAAACCACGCCCGAGCCGGCGAGCGCACAGGTTGAATCGCTCGATGCGCCCAAAGCGGAAGCCGAGCCCGCCATACCCCTTAACCTTCCCTCCGGCCCTTCCAAGACAGCAGTCACTTCCCAACAGATCTCCCTGCCAAAGGGCGAGGGTTCGATTCAGGGTATGGGAGAGAGCTTTACCCCGAACCTGTCGAGCGGCACCGGTACCTTCAGCATCCCGATCGCCCTTCCCAAAGGGCGGGCCGGCGTGCAGCCCAGTCTTTCCCTTTCCTACGCGACCAGCGGCGGGAACGGCCCCGTGGGAATTGGCTGGTCGCTCGCCACGCCGTTCATCTCACGCCAAACCGACAAGGGCCTTCCGCACTACGTGGACCAACCCACCTGGCACGGTCAGGAAGACACCTTCATGTACAACGGTGGGCAGGAGCTTGTGCCCATCGACAGCGCGGGGGCGACCCGCATGGAGGGGGCACCAGTTCCCGATGAGCTCAGGGCTTGGCAGCAGTATCGCGCCCGAGTGGAGGGCGGTTTCATGCGCTTTTTCCGCGCGCCGGACTCGGCACGCTGGGTTGTGCAAAGTAAGGATGGAACGCGCTTTGACTTTGGCCAGCTTCCGAATGGAACTGACGAGACGCGTGCCGTTCAGTCGGATCCTGAGCATGCCTCTCGCATCTTCTCCTGGCAGCTCGTACGGATGAGCGATGCGCACGGCTCAACCGTGCACTATCGTTACACGGCCAACGGGGGAACGCTCTTTCCCGAAAGCATCCACTACACCTCGCCTGCCAGTTGTGCCGCTGCCAATCCGATGCTTGCGCGCGAATGCGCCGCATCGCTTTCGCAGTATGCCCATCGTGTGCAGTTCGTGTACGAAGCGCGGCCCGATAACACATCGAGCTACGTGACGTCATGGCGTGTGGAGCAGGCGCTCCGTCTCAAGCGCGTCGAGATCACCAGCGCCGAGGACGTTGTAGGGGCGCGCTTTCTCGTGCGTCGCTACCACCTTCGCTACGACGCCAATCGATACCACTCGCTGCTTGCCAGCGTGCAAGTCGAAGGACGACCGTCGCGCGTTGACAGCTTCCTAGGCGTGGCGAAGGGCGATGCGAGCGTGCCCGAATCCGCTCTGGGTGCGAGCATCGTGGGAGATCTATTACCTCCGATGCAGTTCGGGTATACGGAGCCGCCCTCGACCTCGGATAAGGTTCCTGGCTTTGGGGGCATCGATGCGACCGTCCACGAGTCAGGGGCTAGTCCTAACCATTCGGCCGATGAGGGACGCGTTGACTTCTTCGATGTTAACTCCGACGGCCTGCCCGATCTCTTAGTGACGGATCCCGCGCGCTATGCGGGTGGTGCGGGCGTCTATTTCAACGGATTTGCGGGCGGAGCGCCGGGGCAAGCGGGGTCGTTCTCGGAAGGTCAGCGGGTAGGTATTCCTCCGGGCCTTTCCGCGACGTTGAATCTATCGAACCTGAATATTCTGCCGATGGACGTCGATGGCGACGGTCGCGCCGATGTCCTTCACATGCCGCGCGCCGCGAACTATGGCTACTTCGTACTTAGTAAGACACCCACCGAGTACGGTAGCGGTTACTCTCCGCTTACGGGATGGTCATTCCATCACGTCACCGATCTCTTGCCAGCCGGGGTGACGGATCCTCGGATCGATTTAGGTAAAGACGGCGCCACGATCAAGACGTTAGACGTCAACAACGATCACCTAATCGATGTGGTGCGCACCACGGGTTCGAGGGTCCAGGCTTGGCTCAACTTAGGGCGCTATTCCAAGGGCGACGGTCGCTTTGGTTCAGCGAGCTTCACTGGTGGGGACTGGAGTCTCAGTACCTTACCCGTGGAAAGCTGCTTACCTTTCGCCGGTCGGAATTTGGACTTTGGCGATTCAGGCGTGCGCATCGCGGACATGAACGGCGATGGCCTGCAGGATGTGGTCAAGGTCGCGCCGGATGAGGTGGTATGGTGGCCGGGCCGCGGGGAGGGCGCATGGGGAGACGGCTCTCACGACTGCGACGATCAGAATCGGCAAAGGCGCGCGCTGCGCATGGCGAACCCTCCTCAGGAGCTCAATGCGGAGCTCGCGGGCTTGCATTTTCTCGACGTCAATGAGGATGGCGCGACCGACCTCCTGCAGGTGGGTTTCGATCACGTGAGCGTCTGGTTTAACCAAGGAGGCGCTGGCTTCACCGATCGTATCGTCGTCGAAGGTACACCCGTTGCCAATGACGCGCTCGATCGTGTGCGCATTGCGGATATCGACGGCTCGGCCACGTCGGACATCATCTTTGCGGACACGGGTAACTACCGCTGGATCGATCCCATGGGCGGAGTGAGGCCGCGCCTGTTAAATCGTGTCGACAACGGTTTAGGGGCGCTCACCACCCTGAGCTACTCGTCAAGCATAGTTGACTATCTGCGCGATCTGGCGGCGGCCAAGTCATGCGATCCGGCGCAAGTTGATTGCTTTACGTGGCAACGCGAGCCCCTCCTCCCTGGCGAGCGCGAAGCGGACTGCGACGAACGCGTGATGGCCAAGAGCGGCGCGTGTGTGCATCGCGCGGGGGGAAGCCCCGTGGTCAGCACTGTGGTTCGCCGCGTGGCGACCACCGATCGTCTCAGTGCGCTGGGGGCCGAGGAGACGGTTAGCGAAACGGAGTATCATTACCACGATGGATACTACGAAGGCATCGAGCAAGAGTTCCGTGGCTTTGGCGCGGCCGATGCCATCGCCCTTGGCGATGAGTATGAGCCTACCTCTTATACGCGTACCTACTTCCATCAAGGCCGCAGACCCAATGAGATTGCCGCGGACAGGCTGGCGGACAATCCGAACGAAGCGCTGAAGGGCCGCGAGTTTCTGACAGAGGTCTACTCGGCCACGGGGCTCTACCTCAAGACCAGTCACGCGAGCTATGCCGTTCGCACGCTCATGCCTGGCTTGAACGACGTCGACGTCTCTTACGCGTACGTCAAGGCCAGCGACGAGTATAGATACGATACCTCGGTCAGCGGTCAAAGCGTGTCGCCCGCGGCGAAGCTCGACAGTGTCGTGCGCGAGCGAGCGGGTCAGTCGCTCCAAGCTGTGACATCGGCTCCGGCACGATCGGGTGATGCCATACACTCGGTGCCTATCAGGCATTTCGGGTTCGCGCGCTTGCGCACCACGATCGACGTAGTCGACAACGTTGGCAACTTACGAAAGCAGACGGCTTACGGTCGCGGTGGTCGCGGCGAATACTCGGAGCTGGTGAACGACGAGCGCATCGTCCAAAACACCGTGCCCCTGCTCACTCCAGGTCTGCTATGCGGCGAGACCGGGTGGCT
>JBKJIA010000511.1:0-10694 GCA_046598735.1 Polyangiales bacterium | reverse complement strand
GCTCTGGTTCGCGGGTGGTTTCACGTTCGCGCGCAAAGCGCTTTGGCTCTGGTTCGCGGGTGGTTTCACGCTCGCGCGTAAAGCGTTTTGGCTCTGGTTCGCGGGTGGCTTCACGTTCGCGCGCAAAGCGCTTTGGTTCCGCCCCTGCCTCCCGGCTCAGTGCTGGCGGGCGCTTTGATTCACGTGGCCGCGCGACCTTGAGGCGCGTGGCTTGCTCGAGGTCGGTTTCGTTTCTTGATTTCTTCTTCATGATTTTTTAGCGCAACGCGTACAGACCGCCGTCATCCGCGCCGACCAGCAATGTGCCGTGAGCGTCGATGACGGGGCTTGAGTCCACGTCGCGTCCTAGGTTGTGTCGGAACAGGAGCTTGCCGTCGGGGCTGAGCCCATAAACGAAGTCGTCCTGAGAGCCGAAGTAGATGTTTCCCACGGGATCGATGCGCGGCGAGGAGCGAATTCTGCCCGCCGTTTCGAAGCGCCATTTGACGCTGCCGTCGGGGTTGAGCGCGGTGATGGAACGATCGTAAGAGCCGACGATCACGGTGCCGTCGTGTGCAATCGCGGGGGTGCCGCGTACGTCATCGCCGGTCTCGAAGCGCATGAGCTGTTTACCGTGCACGTCGAAGGTCAATACGTGGCCGGCATCCGTGCCGATCACGATGCGCCCGTCTTCTGTGATCGCCGCACCGCTGTCGATGTTGGCGCCGGCATCGGCTTGCCATGCGGCGCTGCCATCGAGCTTGAGCGCGACAACCTTACCTTGTGGCGTACCGAAAATGACGAGCCCCGCAGGATGTACGGCGGGTGAGCTGCGTACGTGCGCGCCGACCGGTACGTGCCAATGCATGTGGCCTGCCAGGTCGAATGCGTACAAACCGTCGGCCGCGACGTAGATGCGATCTCCTGCCAGCACCGGGCTTGCGTCGATGCCGTCGCTGAGCTTGGCTTGCCAGCGCACCTGACCATGGCTTGTGAGCGCGACTAGGCTGCCATCGAGAGAGCCTGCGATCACATCGCCGCGCGGCGTGACGACTGCGCTCGCATAGTACTTACCGGTGCCACTATAGCGCCAGCGCAAGCCACCTTCGGGCGAGACGGCAGTCACGGTTTGGTCAAGTGAGTTGACGATCACGCTGCCGTCGATGCCGATGACGGGCGCAGCGTAGATGCGCGAGCCCGTGCGATAAACCCAGGCCTCGCGAACCTGAGTATTGGGACCGGCATAGGGGACACGGCCGGTGTGACGCGCATCGCCCATGAACATGGCGGTGCTGCCATTGGACTTCGAGCTAGGCGTCACGGTCGGCGCATTGGCAGTGGGGTCGACTTTGCTGCTGCCCGCATCCCTGTCGCCTGCAACGGGTAGCGCTTGGGTCTGACTATCTAGCTGCCGGCGTGCTTCGTCCAAGAACCGGCACGTGCCCTCGTGGCAGATGCGGTCTGCATGGCAGTCGCGATCTGACATGCAAGGCCCGCTGGGCGGAGGCACGGCGCAGCCCCAGATCGATGCACCCAGCAAAAGAGGGGCGAGCCAAGCAGAAGTCAAACGCACGTTGACGCCCAGTCTAGCACTCCCGCGGCCTCGCGACGGAAGCCAGCATTTTACGGCGTCGGTGACGGCTTGGGGGTGCTTGCCAGCAGATACGTGCGGCCGGCGCTGATCACGGCAATTCGCAGGCCTGACGGGCTGATGGCGACGTCGCTCGCGCCTGGGCCGACGTCTTCCCAGCCCTTAGGACGCCAGAGCTCGGCCTTGCCCGACGTATCCAGCACCACCACGCCAAAAGGCAAAAGCCATGCGTAGCGCGAGCCGTCGCTCGTTGCGCGCCCGACAGGCAACGGTGCGGGGCGAGGGGTGAGCGCGTCGAGCACACGCGGTTCGCCCGAAGCTGTGCCGGCCATCGAAAGGGGCACCAGCCGCACCTCGCTGCCGCGCGCAGCGAGCACACCCTGTGGCGCCCAGCCGAGGACGCGGTAACCAGCGCTATCCTCACGGCGGGTCTGGGGCGTGTCATTGCAATGGGCTTCGAGCGGCAAGAGCACGGGCGTGCTCACGGGGCGAGTTGCTAGTCCAAGCTGGGCGCCGCTCGTCGCGCGCTCGATCTGTAGAAACAGACCGGAGCAGCGCCGTTCGATCGCCGTCACGGCTAGCGTTCCCGAGGGATCGAGCACGCGATCATCCGCAACAGAAGCCGACGCCTCGGTTCCCTGCACGACATCGAAAACCACGGGCAGATCGCGACGAAGGTAAAGCAAGTTGTCGGTCACGAAGCGCGCGCTCGGCAAACGTACCGACATGCCGCTCTGCTCCGTCACGTTTGGCCCTGGGCTCAGCGTGATATCGGAACGTGGCTTGACGGTAAGAAACGCCCGCGCGGCATCGGCAAGTGCTTGCTTGGTTTCGCGCGTAGTCAGCTGGGATAGCGCGACGTAGGCATCGAGCGCGCCGACGAGATTGCTTGCGGCTTGGGTCGCTATCCAAGTCGCGTAGGCACGCGCAAGCGCCGGCGATGGCGCACATGACAGGCCGCGTTTGCCCGCGATGCTCAGGCGCGCAAGTGCGGATTCTCTGCAAACCAGTTCGTGCAGCGTGATCACGGCTTGGGCCTGCAACGCAGCTTCGGCCGGAGCCTTGCGCAGGAGACCCTTCGCGGTGCCCGCACGCAGAAATAGGGCCGACTCAAAGCCTGCCGCGTCGAAGGCCAGGGATCGGCCGCGGTCTAACAAGACGATACGCTCGTTGACGATCGCGCTGCCCTCGCTCGCGGTCAGCGCAGCGTTGATCACGACATCGTCGTGCGAGTCTGCGTCGACGTCTTCGCTGGTGAGCTTCAAGGCCAGAGTTGTAGCGCTCGCGTCGCTGGGGCTGGCCAGTTCCAGTCGTTCGAGAAGGTAAGGTTTGGCATCCATGGCAAACACCAACTCTTGGCGTGGCTGCCGCACTTTTTCCGCGCCGCACACCGCCTCGAGCGACATCGTGCCCTTACTTGTCGAGAGCAGCGCAAGACTGAGCGCGGTCGGCTCGCAGCCTGCTGCCAAGCCAAAGCCAGGTACTTCGTTGACGGGACCAAAGCCTTGGCTTTCGCGCACTACGAACGCTAGCGAAATCACCTCTTTTGCGCTGCTGATGATCGCTAACGCATCTCGATCTTGATCGCCATCCAAGTCCACAGGCAGCACGGCATGGGCGGCGACGAACGGTGAAACGAGCCCATCGATCACTGGATGGTCAATCGGCTTGTCGAAATGGTCAGGGTTCTTGCCAATGTCCGTGGCGTCGCTCTTTGCGCCTTGGTTTGGGGTTTTTTCCGCGGGCGTGAGCTTGAATGGCACGCGCGGCGAAGTCTCCCCGCAATCGCAGGCGGAAAGCATGATCAGGACGACGATCCAACGCATGGCCCGCATGTATCAGAGGACCGTAGTGTCGTCAGGCTGCCACGCAGCACGCTGGCTCCCTTTTTGGGCGCTCAGGCCCGAAAGCGCGTAGTGATTCAGATCGCAGATCGCGAAGTCCATGGCATCGGCGACCAGGACGGCCGGGTAAAGTCAGGCGAGCCCCCGGCGTTGCTTGGATCCACTGAGTTCTTGGAGATCGCGGCGCGCGAAGCGAGCGCTGCGGCACGCCCGGGCGCAGAAGTAGAATCTTCCTTACATCTTACCGTTTACTAGCTGTGCTTGCTCTGGGGCTCGCACCTTTGAAGACGTGTGTGAACGGACCTTACCTTTGCTCAAGAAGGCCGACTTTTGCCGCAAATTTCGGGTTTGTGGCCTGCGCTGCCCGTTGATCTTCCGTCGTCCTGGGGCGATAACTGCAAGACGCCTTGCGACTTTCCATGACGCTGTTTCCATCTCGCCGACACCGTGCTCGCTGCCGAATCACGCGTTGCGTAGAAGTGCTCATCTTCTGCGTTTGCGCGTTCTACGTCTGCACGCTGTCTGCTCCGCATGGCGCCGCGCAAATGGGTTTGTCCGCGCTGCCCACGATGCTGCGCGTGCCACTGCTTGAGCGCGAAAACCGTGTCCGCTTGCTGCCCAGTGCAGCTTACGGATTCACGGAATCAGTGCTGCCTGGTCATGATCGGCACCATCGAGTGTCAGGTGGCGCAGGCGTCGCAGTGTCGACGGAAAGCGGCTTTGCCGGCGAGCTGCGCATGGATGCTCGTTACGACCACCACGTGCTCGGTAACAAGAGCGACGACGGCGGCGTGATCGATGCGCGCGCGCTGCTGCGCTATGCGCACGGCCTGAGCGAACGTCTGTCTTTGGGCGCGCAGCTTGGCCTGTGGGTACCCGGTGAAAACGCACCCAAGCCTGCCTTCCAAGCAACCACGACGGACGCGCTCGCGATCGTCGCAGTCAAGCCGTCCGAGCGCATCTGCGTGACGTTTGACGCCGGCTATCGTTTTGATCGCAGCGCGAAATCGGTCAGCGCACCTGAGCGTTTGAGTAAAGCCGATTGGATGGCGCTCGGTCTGAGCGATTTCGACGCGGTGTTGCTCGGCACCGGGGTGCAGCAATCCCTCGATAGCTTTCGTTGGTTCGGCGAGGTAAGCGCGGATCTGCTGGTGGGCACGGGCGCACCGACGTCGTTGCGCTCGCCGCTGCGGTTGGCCGTGGGCGCAAGCACTGAGCTTGGAAGCCCAGCCACCCGTGGCTCGTTGATAGCTCAAGCCCTGCTCAGTCAACGCGCGGCCGTAGACGTGAACGCCGCACTCGTGCCTTTTGAGCCGCGCTTTTCGTTGATCGTGGGCATCAGTCACGATTTTACCTGGGGCGAGGTCGAGACGGCGGCGCCCAAGGCTCAGATCGAAGCGGTCGCGGAGCCAGCCCGCGTCACGCCGGAGCCTGCGCCGTTGCCCGTCGCTCCCCCCTTACCATTGGGCGTGTTGCGCGTGCTGGTGCGCGATACCGACCGCGGTGAAGCGGTGACCGCGCGCGTGCGTGTGACCACGTCACGAGGCGAATCAGTTGAAGCCGAACAAAAGCCAGGACCGCGTGGCGGCATCGAAGTCGAGCTCTCACCTGGTTCCTACGAAGTCGAAATCAGCGCTGATGGCTTTGCTGCGCAACGGCGTCGCTTGTCCATCGATGAAAACGGCGTGACGGTGATCAATATCGATCTGCGACCCAAGGGGGGCAGATGAAAGCCATGTCGAAACCCCGCACGCTGATGGTGGCGGCGTCGTTGGTGGCCGTGCTCGCGGCAGCAGTCGTGCTCCAGCTCCGTTCTACCGATGTCGTGGCCACGCTCGCGAGCGCCACACCCGGCGTAGCGCGCGATTTTCGCGGCCGCGAAAAGCAATGGGTGACTGCGGCGCTAGGGGACACGATGCGCATCGGCGACGCGCTGCGCACGACAGCAGGGGCGCACGCGGCCCTATCACTCACGGGGGGCGCCTCCATGGTGCTCGATCCGGACACGACCGTAAGGTTCCTGGAGAGCGCGCCGCAACGTGGACAATTTCGCGTCGAGGCAGGCTTGGCGGCGCTGAAAACCGGCGACGTGGGCGTACAGATGGAAACGGCGCTTGGCTTGTTCACGCTCGCCGAACGCACAACCGTAAGGATCGAGCATCGCGCGAACGGGACGCATCTACGCGTCGACATGGGTAAGGCCTCGTTTCTGGACCCAAGTCAGAGTCCGCACGAGATCTTGCCCGGCGAGGAAGTGTTTTTGCGCAAGGGAGAGTTGCCGCGTTACCTGAATCGTGATCAAGCGACGCCGGAACAGGCGGGCGACAGCTTACCGGGACCTGCTCCGTTGCTCGCGTCTGCAGGCTTGCGCGATGCCGATCTCGAGCCGTCTGACGCGGATTTGGGGGGCGGTCGCAAGTTGGTCTTACCGCCGCAGCCGACGCGCGCCGATGTCAGCGTGAAAGCGGGCGAGCAAGCGACTGTTCACGACCCAGGACAAGTCACGCAAGTGCGTCTGTTCTATTCGCATGTCTGTCCCAAAGGCGAAGGCATCGTAGACCTAGCGGGAATGCGCGGGCCCTTCACGCCACGTGCAGCGAGCCCGGCATCGGCGGTGATTCGCGTGGCCCTTGGTACGACCCGCTATCGTGTGCGCTGTCCCACTGCGACGGGCGCCTTGCGCATCGTGGCCTCCGGACAGATTCGGATGGTTCGTGATGCGGCGATCCGGCGTGTCCCCATGCGTCCGCCTACGAACGAGGTCGATCTCGACGGACGTCGTTATACGGTGCTCTACCAGAATCGTTTGCCTGCCGTGGTGATGCGCGCTCCGGGGCCTGCGCGTGGCGGCCGCGTCGTGGTGCGTAGCGGCTCCCGTCTGCGCACGTTCGATGCGGTAGCTGGCGCCGCTGCGTTATCGTCAGGCGAATTGACCGATGGCGTGCATGCCATCTTTTTCGAGAGCCTCGATGGCCGCACGCGTTCACCTATCACCACGCTTTCGATCGCCTTCGACAACGCAGCGCCCCTGGCTTCCATCGATCAACGAGGCGAAGTCGCGCGTGATGGCCGTGGACAAGTCACTTTGTCGGGCGTCGTGCCGCTCGGCTCGCGCGTGAGTCTGGCCGGACAGGCACTGGCCCTCGATGCCGGTGGACGTTTCGAGGCCAGCGCGTTGCCGGGCGAAGCGGATGCGGCGGTGTCATTGCGTGTGGAGCATCCGCGCGCAGGGCTTCATTACTATGTGCGGCGCATTGAAGGCGCAGGAGCCGGCCCGTGAGCTATCACGGCGACGACAGCGTCGGTCGTGTGATTCTGGGGCGCTACCGAGTGGTGCTGCCCTTGGGGCGTGGTGGTCAGGGCTCTGTGTATCTAGCGCGTGGCGAAGGCGCGGAAGGCTTTGCGCGCCCGGTGGTGGTCAAGCGTATCTTGGCACCGCTCGCTCGCGACCCGGTGATACTCGAGCAATTCGCGCGCGAAGCACGCATCACTGCGCAGCTGCGCCATCCAGCGATCGTGCCCATCATCGACTTCGCACGCGATCGCGACTCGCACGTGATGGTGCTCGAATACGTGCACGGCTACGACCTGCGACGTTGGGAGCGCTACGTCCGCAAGGTGCGTGGACACTTCCCGCCCGAGCTCGTGGTGTATCCACTTTTGCGCGTGCTCGACGCCCTCAATTACGCCCATACGCTGCGTGGCGCAGACGGCTCCCGGCGCAGCGTCGTGCATCGCGACATCAGCCCCGCGAACGTGCTCATCGACGTAGAAGGTCACGTCAAGCTCACGGACTTCGGCATCGCGCGCATGGGTGACGAAGAGATGACGCAAGACACCTCGACCATAAAGATCAAAGGTAAGCTTCCCTATCTTGCGCCCGAGATGTTTCGTGGCGAGCGCGCATCTGAGCGCACCGATCTGTATGCATGCGGCGTCGTGCTGCACGAGTTCTTGAGCGGTAAAAACGAGTTCTTCGCCGGCTCTGCGGTCGAGTCCATGGCGCGTGTCACCGGGCACGTGCCCACGCGTCTCGACAAGGTACGCGATGACTTGCCCGAGGTTCTGTCCGATATCGCCGAACGCGCGCTTGCCAAGGATCCAAGCGAACGTTTTCAAACGGCCCTCGAGTTCTCGGCGGTGTTGCGCGCAGCATTCGATATCGACGAGAACGAGATAGCCCAGCGCTTTTGCAGCGTGATCTTTCAAGACTTTCACGATCCACGGCTCGCACAAATCACGGGCTCACGCACGCTCAGCGACCTCGACGCCGCGTGGCGTGACGCGCGCAACGTGGCGTCGCTCGCCGAGCATGCGCGCGCAGCCCAGCTCGAAATCACACAGAGCGAGCATGGCTCGCGCGGTGCAGCCACGGTTGCCGACCTAGCGCTCGAAGCGTTGCCGAGCGGTCCCAATACCGCGCAAGCCGCACAGAGCATGGCGCGCAAGCGCACGCTGAATTGGCGCTCTGCATTCGCTGCTGCAGCCGCCTTGTCTGTGCTCGCGCTGGGGGCGCTATTTCTTTCGCGCGCCGAATGGGGGCAAGCGCCGCGCTTCGTGTACGTCGACACGCAAGCGGCGAACGCGCCCCGCGCGCCGGTTGCAGCGGCCGTACCTGAGCGTCCAGCTGCGCCTCCTGTCGAACATGAGCCCGCTCTGACCGCGACGGCCCTGTCCTTACCCAAATCCGCGCCCTTGGGGCAGGCCGAACGCTTGACGCAGGCCTTCTACAAGCACCGCGCAGGCGTGGAGCGTTGCTTTTCGCAGCCTGGTGGTACGGACCAAGCCACCCTGCTCGTTCAGTTCTCGGTGGACCTGCGCGGGCGTGTGCGTTCGGCGTCGCTCGTGCCTGACGCTTTGACGCGTACGCCGTTTGGACGTTGCGTGACGCGCATTGCAGGCGCAACGAACTTCGGGCCCCAACCCAACCCCATCGCATTTCGGATCCCGATCACGGCTCGTACCGTGGGAGATAAGCCATGAGCGCAGCGCAAGCCCGCACTTCACTACCGCCAGCCGGCTTCGTTGCCGTGGACTTACGCGTCAACGTCGATGTCGCGAGTTACATGCGTCGCGTTCCACGGCACGCAACGGGCAAAGGTATGTTCCTCTTGCGCCTACTCGAGGAGCTCGATCGACGGGGCATCGCGCGCCCCACCCAGGAGCGCTTCTTACCTTTTAGCGACTACCCATTTCAACGCTGCATCGAGCTCAACGCAGAGGCCGCCCGTCTGATGTATCCGACCGTGCCGCTGTCTGACGCTTTGCGTCGCGTGGCTTGGTGGAGCTTCGATACATTTGCGGACTCGCTGATAGGGCAGGTGTTGTTCGGCGCGGTTCGCCATGACGTGGCTTCGATCTTGAAGCTCTCTTCACGCGCCCTGTCCTACACAACCAACGTGGGCACCTATGAGCTCGACGTCGTGCGCGATCGAACGGCCGTCCTTCACGTCCACGATGCCTTCCTGTTCGCAGAGTATTTCGCGGTCGGCATGCTCGAAGGCGTGCTGCGCTCCTGCGAATGCGACGGGCAAGTGTTGTCGCGCATGGAGTCGCTCACGAGCGGCGCGTTCTACGTGCGCTGGTGGTGACGGGATGTCGGCGCCGCGCCCTCATCCAGTGAGCACGGTTTCGCTGCAACGGCGTGAGCCCAAGCGCGTTTCACCAGCTAACTGTGTTGTTGCGCACGAAGGGGGCTGACGACGGCGCGGCGAGCACGTACCGTCGCGGCCATGCGAATCAAGACACTGCTGCTGAGCCTGCTGCTGGGGTTCGGCTGCTCAGATAAAGCTGAAAAACCCGTATCTCAGGCGCCTGCTCCTGCGACCGTCACGGTGCAGACGGGACCCACCGCACAAGACGCGCACGCCTTCGTCAACCAAGTTGACCAGGAGCTGCGCAAGTTGGTGGTGGCTGCCTCCGTGGCCGAATGGGAGAAGAGCACCAACATCACCGATGCCACGGAGCAGGCGGCCGCCAAGGCAAACGAAGCCGTGATGGGCTTCATGAGCAAGGCAGTCCGTGACTCCGTGAAGTTCAAAGACGTTGCCGGCCTGGCGGAGGCCGACGCTCGTTCGATCGAGCTATTGCGGCGCGGGGCGGCGCTGCCTGCTCCGGACGACGCCAAGCTCCGTGAAGAGCTCGCCACGTTGGCTGCCAAGATGGAAGGTACGTACGGTAAGGGGAAGTCCTGCAAAGGTAAGGTTTGCCGGGACCTGGGCGCCTTGAGCGACGTGCTCATGACAAGCCATAAGGAGCCTGAGCTGCTCGAGGCCTGGCAAGCTTGGCACGAAGTGGGCAAGGAAATCCGCCCGCTGTTCGTGCGCTACGTCGAGCTTGCCAACCAAGGCGCACGCACCATCGGCTATAAGGATTTGGGCGAGTTGTGGCGCTCTCGCTATGACATGCCACCTGAGGCTTTCACGGCCGAGGCCGACCGGCTGTGGAATCAAGTCAAGCCGCTTTACGAGCAGCTGCACTGCCACGTGCGCGCCAAGCTGGTGGAAACCTACGGCAAGGATAAGGTGCCCGAGCACGGTGCGATGCCCGTCCACCTGTTAGGTAATATGTGGGCCCAGGAATGGCAGAGCTTGTATCCCATGCTCGAGCCTTATAAGGGTCAACCCAGCTTGGATGTGACGGCCGCGCTCAAAGCACAAAAATACGATGAAAAGCGCATGGTCAAACTCGGCGAGGCCTTCTTCACGTCGCTGGGGCTGCCCGAGTTGCCCGCCACGTTCTGGGAACGTTCCATGTTCCAAAAGCCCAAGGATCGCGAGGCCGTCTGTCATGCGAGCGCATGGGACGTGCAATACAACAACGACTTGCGCATCAAGATGTGCATCAAGACGAACATGGAAGATCTCACGACTATCCATCACGAACTTGGACACAATTACTACTTTTCTCAGTACTACACCGAGCCCATGTTGTTTCAGGACGGTGCCCACGACGGTTTTCACGAAGCGATTGGCGACGCGATTGCGCTCTCGATCACGCCTTCCTACCTCAAGCAAGTCGGACTCCTCAAGGAGGTGTCTGACAATGAGAAGGCCACCATCAATCAGTTGATGCAGGACGCGCTCGGTAAGGTTGCCTTCTTGCCCTTCGGCAAGCTGATTGACGAGTGGCGCTGGAAGGTGTTTGCCGGCGAGATCAAGCCCGAGCAGTACAACACCACCTGGTGGGACATGCGCAAGAAGACCCAAGGCATTGCGCCGAGCAGCGCACGCGGCGAAGACTTCTTCGATCCCGGCGCCAAGTATCACATTCCGGCCAAT
>JBKJIA010000387.1:0-13766 GCA_046598735.1 Polyangiales bacterium | reverse complement strand
TCGAATCACTTCAGCGCCCTAGCGCTTGGAGCGCCTGAGCCTGCGCCGGCCTCGGCCTTACTCGATCGGTGGCTTCGTCGCCGTCGCCGACAACGCTCACGTCAACGTCGAGATAACTGCTCATCCAACTGTCGAGAACTGACGCCAGGGCTGACGTCCCCGTTCTGGTTGTCGTTGTCGTTGTCGTGAGCGTTGTCGGCGACGGCGACGGCGACGGTCTTACTCTTTACCCGCACAACTTCGTAAGTATGGAGACCACCCGCGCGCTCACCGCGGACTCGTCGCTCCACCCAACGAAAATCGCGGTCCGAGGGGTGTGGGAAATGGCTTTTGCAAACGCGAAACCGTTTTCGCGCCTCACCCCGCCCATTTCGCGACGCAACACCCAAGCCTACGCAGGTGCGGTTGACGCGCATGCGCTACTCGTGGTTGGCTAAGTATCGACAAAAGCATGCTGATTCAGGAGGCACGAGAGCTGGTTTCAACACTGACCCGGGAGCAATTGAAGGCTCGGCTTCCCGGTTGGCTGCTTGCGGTAGGGACCGGTTCTGAGCCACTTGAGCTCGGCTTTCGCACGGAAAAAGCGCCCATTGGTGCCGAGCTGCGCAACCAGGGCATCGAGCAGTTCGTGCCGATCGTGAAGGCGCCCAAGAACCCCTACGCTGCGCGGATCTCGATCGGCCGCACGCGCAACTGCGACATCGTGTTGCGCGATCCTTCCGTATCGAAGTTGCACGCGAACTTCTTCGAGTCGGCACCCGGGCGTATGGAGGTGGCGGACCTTGGTTCACAGAACGGCACACTGCGCAACGGTCATCGCATGCGCCCGCACATTTCGGAAGCGCTCGAAGTAGGTGACACGTTGATCTTGGGTCGCGTGTCCACGAGCGTGCTCGATTCCGATGCGTTGTATGAGTTGCTACGGCGTTCGAACCCCACGAGCTTGGATCGTGGCTGTGGGTGACCTTACCGAACAGGGGGGCTGCAAGCGCGTTCACGAACGCAGCTGCTTTGCTTGCGTCGTTCGTTACACGGACCGCACGCAACACGCCTAAGCGTGTGAAAAAGCTGGCGTACACAAGCGAGCCGGGCAGGCGAGCGGCGCAACCTGACTTCGTGCCGAGACAAAGGCTTGGCGCTGCTTGCTCGCCAGGCGCGCCGGCTGGGCCTTACGATCGATTGCAAGGAACATTGCCGAGCGTCATGCCCCACGAAGAACCGCCGCCGTCTCCTACCCTTACCGTTGCGACGGTTCTAGACCCCGCCTCCTCGCCGGCGCTGAACAGCGCACCGGAGCTTGAGTCAGGTGCGCGCGTAGGTCGCTACCTCATCCTGCATCGCGCAGGCTCGGGGGCTATGGGCGTGGTGTACGCAGCGTATGATCCGGAGCTCGATCGACGTATCGCAATCAAACTGTTGCGCTCGAGCTATTGGAACGAAGCGTGCCAAAACCGCGTGCTGAGCGAAGCACGCACGATGGCAAAGCTGAGCCACCCGAACGTGGTGGGCGTGTTCGACGTGGGCACGTGGGGCGATCAGGTGTTCGTCGCGATGGAGCTGGTGGACGGCGTCACCTTACGCGAGTGGCTTGCGGCCGAGCCGCGCAGCTGGCGTCAGGTGGCCGATGTGATGGCGGGTGCCGCGCGCGGTCTCGCGGCTGCCCACGACGCAGGCATCGTGCACCGCGACGTGAAGCCTACGAACATCGTGGTGACACCGCAGGGCCAAGCGCGCGTGCTCGACTTTGGCGTCGCGCGCTCGAGCGAGCCTGAGGGTCTTACCCGGCCGCCAAGCGGCGCCTTTCCCACGGATGGTAAGGTCGAGTCTACTCAGGATGGCGAAATCGTCGGAACGCCCGCCTACATGGCGCCCGAGCAACGCCGCGGCATCGCCACGGCCAAGAGCGACCAGTACGGCTTCTTCGTCACACTCTACGAAGCCTTGGTCGGACATCGCCCCGATCCAGTCGATACAGCATCGATCACACGCGGCGAGCAACCGGGGCGCTCCGCACCTGAGCTCGACAAAAAGCTCATGCGCGGCGGACACGCTGTACCGCGCTGGCTGTGGCGCGTGATCCGGCGTGGCCTCACTACCGATCCCGACGCGCGTCACGCCACCATGCATGAGGTCGCAGCTCAGCTCAGTCGCAGGCCAGAGCAACGACGTCTGCAAATGTTCGCGTCGGCAGCGCTCGCCGCATGTGTGGGCGTGGGCGCCTTCGCACTGAGTCGCCAGATGGCCAATCCCGCCCCGGATCCGTGCTCGTCGGTGGCCAATGCCGCAGCCCAAGCTTGGAACGATTCGCGTCAGGATGCGCTGAAGTCAGCGTTCTCAGCCGTGGGTCGCTCGTATGCAGCGGAGACCGCCGCACGCGTGGCGCGTCTGCTCGGCGCACGCACGGAAGCGTGGAGCGCGATGCGGCAGGCTGCCTGTGCGGCCACTTGGACTCATGGTGCCCAGTCGGAGCAACTACTGGACCTACGCATGACTTGTCTAGATCGTCGGCTATCAGAACAAGACGAGCTTACAAAGTTGCTCGTGCGCGGCGTGAATGCCGATGTGGTGGACAAATCGATTCAAGCGGTGCGCTCGCTGCCTGCGCTATCGACATGCTCAGATACCTCGACGCTGCTTGCAGCTTACCCTCCGCCCGCCAATGCGGCCGCGGCGCGCGCGGTCGAGGCGATCGAAAAGCGAGTGGACTATGCCAAGGCGCTGCGCCTGGCCGGACGGTTTGATGCAGCCGTCGTCGTGCTCGCCCCGCAGCAAGCCCAAGCAGAGGCGCTGCACTATCCACCGCTGTCGGCCGAGCTCTTGCTCGAGCTGTCGATCTCGCAAGCGGAGTCCGGTCAGGCCGAAAGCGCAGAGCGCACACTCGCATTCGCCTTACCTGCGGCCGCGCGCGCCCATGACGACACGCTACTTGCCACCGCCATGGCGAAGTGGGTATTCGTGCTCGGCTACCTGCAAGACCGTCATGCGGAAGCACTAGCGGCGCGCCCGATCGCAGAAGCCGCAACCTTACGCAGCGGTGAAAATAGCGAGCCCGAAGCCGAGCTGATGACGGCCTTGGGCAGCGCATACATCAACAAGGGCGACTTCGTAGCAGCCCGCGCCTGCTTCGAGCGCGCAGCGGCGCTTATCGAGCGTCTTTATGGTAGCGACGATCCACGCCGTGCCCGTGTGCTCAACAATTTGGGGCTTATTCTCGAGTATCAGGACAATCACGACGCCGCGATTCCCTATCTCGAGCAAGCGATCGCACTCTGGCAGCGCACGTTGGGCGCGGATCATCCCTCGGTTGCGGTCGGTCTCAACAACTTGGGCCTGGCGCTCAGCAGTGCCGGACGCGATGCCGAAGCGCGTGGCTACTTCGAGCGCGCGCTCAAGATCTGGGAACGCGCCCACGGACCTGAGCATTCGGATGTGGGCATGGTGCTTGCGAATCTCGCGAGCAGTGCACAACGCGAGGGTAAGCTCGACGAAGCGCAAGCGATTGCCGAACGTGCGCTCGCCATCCACACCAAGATTCACGGTGCAAGCAATCACCGCACGGCACTGTCTGCGCTGGAGCTAGCCAAGGTTTTGTTGGAGCGAAAACAGGCCCAACAGGCCTGCGACCTGATCGAGGGCGCCGTGAAGGTGCTCGACGCTGCACTGACACCTGAGCATCCCTTTGGCGTCGACGCACGCGTATTGCTAGCGGCCGCCAAGCTCGAGCTCGGCCAAGCCCACGACGCAGCTCAAGTGCTCGAAGGCTCGCTGGCCGTGGCCCTCAAAGAAGAGATGGATGCCCTACCCGAAGTGAAAATGGGCCTGGCACGCGCCTTGTGGGCAGCGCGCGAACAGCGCCCGCGCGCCCTTACCCTTGCGCGCGAGGCGCTCGAAATCTGGCGCAGCAAAGCCAAGCCGACGCCGATTGAGCAGGAAGAGATCGTGAAGGCCGAGGCCTGGCTCGCGCATCCGACCTGAGCCCGCAGCGGCGACGGCGAGCAGCTGCGCCGTGATCGCGAGCTCAGTGGTCGGCGCCCGTGTCCGATGCGCCTGTCTCGACCTTACCGTCCTTGCCGCGTGGCCCACTAAGCTCATGCAGCGCGCGCGCCTCCGGCAACGGCGTCCCGCCCTTCCCATGCAGCAAGCGCTGCGCGGGGTAGATGCTGCGATGCCCCACGAGCAGATAGGCAAGGACGCAGACGATCACCACGTGCGGGAACACGTTTGCCCCCAACAGCTCCATTGCCATGATCGAAAGTGCGAGCGGTGTATTGGCTGAAGCTGCGAACACCGCGGCCATGCCGACGCCCGCACCGAGCGCGATGGGCAGGCCCAGCACGCGAGCGAGCACGCTGCCAAGTGCTGCGCCTACAAAGAATAACGGCGTCACTTCACCACCTAAGAAGCCGGCACCCAACGTGACCGCAGTGAACAGCACCTTGGCAGCGAAAGCGTAAGTAGGCAGCGCAGGGTCCTCAAAGGCCCGCACGATCATCGGCACGCCCAGGCCGAGGTAATCGCTGGTCCCGACGAGCTGCCACAGGACAACCACCACCAAGCCGCCCACGAACATGCGCAACGGCAAGCGGGTAAGACGGCGTTCGCTGTGGCGTTTGAGGGCGTGGGTAAGCTCGATGAAGGTCGTGGAGACCGCCGCTACCGCGATCGCGAAGCCAAGCCACTGCAGCAGCACCCACGGCGAGAGCGCAAGGTAAGGTGCCACAGGGTAAGGTGTATGGACGATGCCGAGCGCGCGCGTGGTCATGTCGCCTATTACCGAGGCCACGAGCGCGGGCACGAGCGCGCCATAGTGAATGCGTCCCACAACCACGAACTCAAGGCCAAAGACCGCCCCCGCTACGGGTGTACCAAAGACCGAACCAAAGCCCGCCGCCGCGCCTGCCGCGAGCAGCTGACGCCGCACCTGACCACTCACCTTGAAGCGATGGGCAAGCCAGTCCGATAAGCTCGCGCCCATTTGCACAGCCGTACCCTCGCGACCGGCGCTGCCGCCGAACAGGTGCGTGAGCACAGTGCCCAGCAGCACCATCGGCGCCATGCGCAACGGCAGCTCCGGCCCTTCGCGATGGAGCCTGTCGATGATCAGATTGTTGCCACCTTGGATCGATTGCCCGAAGCGTTCGTACAGCCAACCAATAGTAAGACCCGCGAGCGGCAACGTGTACACGATGGCTTCGTGGCTGAGACGAAAGTTAGTCGCGAGCTCGAGTAGCCATAGGAACAACGCGGATGCTGCGCCGCACACCACGCCAACCAGCGCACCGAGCAGTAACCATTGGCTCAGCGCAAGCAGACGATCGCGCCGTGTCATCGCGCTTCCAGTCGCAGGTCCTGTGTCAGCGTACGCGTCATCGCCCGATGTCGGCGTCGAAGATATCACGGGAGATCGATCCAGGCGGCAGCTTGCCGAGTCCTTAGTATGCTTCGGGCACATTCTTCCAAGGAGATGCACAGGACCGTGGACCGGGACTTCGAACAGCTCACGCGCGTGCTGATGGAACAAGGCATCACGAAGGCGGCCGTGTCGTCCACGATCGGCCGCAGCCAAGGCCACGTGCACGTGCCGGGGCATCCGCGTCCTTCGACCTTACCGGCAGCAGACGTGGGTGAGGAAGCCGATCAGGAGTTCGTGATCCGCCGTCTGCTCGGTCGCGGTGGCATGGCAACCGTATGGCTTGCGGACCAACCCGCGCTCGCACGCGAAGTCGCGATCAAACGCGTGAGCGATCCCGGCGATGGCGATGCTCATTTGCTGTTGCTGCGCGAAGCGGTGATCACCGGCCAACTCGAGCATCCCAACGTGGTACCCGTGCACGTGCTCGCGTTCGACGAAGATGGCCCGGCCGTCGTGATGAAGCGCGTGACCGGCGAATCGTGGGAGTCGCTTATCGCCCGCAAAGCGGCCTCGGTCGAGCGCCATCTCGATATCCTCTTGCAGGTGATCAACGCCGTCGCTTTCGCGCACAGTCGCGGCGTGCTGCATCGCGACATCAAGCCCGCCAATGTCATGATCGGTGACTTCGGCGAGGTGTACTTGGTCGACTGGGGCATCGCGCGCCGCGACAGCGATCCTCAATCCGATGCGATCGTAGGCACGCCCAACTACATGGCGCCCGAGTTAGCAGAGGGCCGCGCCGATGAGCGCACTGATGTCTTCTTGCTGGGCGCGACCTTGCACGAAGTGATCACGGGCAAACCGCGCCACCAAGGAGTGGACGCCATCACGGTCCTATACGCCGCGATGTACGTGGAACCTTACGATTACGGCAGTGGCGTGCCGGACGAGCTCGCAGCGATCATCAATCAGGCCTGTGCGCGCTCCCCCAGCGAGCGTTTCCAAAACGTGCTCACCATGCGCGAGGCGATCACGGTTTATCGCGAGCATCGCGCCGCCCAGGCATTGAGCACTGCCGCAGGCGAGCAGCTGATGGAGATGGAGCAGTCGATCCGCGACCAGCCCGCGAACTACACAGAAGGTCAACGCCGCTTCAGCGTCGCCCGCTTCGGTTTCGATGCCGCGCTCAAGGTCTGGCCCGAAAGCCCTCACGCGCGCTTCGGTCTTGCTCGCTGTCTGCGCGTCATGATCGATTACGAGATCGAGCAGCGCCATCTCGACGTGGCAGAGGCCTTGATCGCAACCTTATCCGATCGCGATCCTGAGCGTGTCGAACGCGCCGCGCGTGTGAGCGCCATGCGCGAGCAACTGCGTACGGAGCAAGCGCGCCTGTTGGCGATCGTGCGCGATCGCGATCCGCGCGTAGGCGCAGCTGATCGCGCCAAAGCGTACCGGGCCATGGCCGCAGCCGTACTCTTGATGACGCTGGCGCTGTTCGCGCAGCGCCTATTTTTCGCGGGATTTAGCCCATCCAGCCTGCGCCTCGTGCTCGTGGCCGTCATCGTGTTGATGCTGATGATAGGCATCCTCATCTGGTGGCGTAAGCACGGCGAATGGAACTTCATCAACCGTCGCATCGCAGAGATCAGCGTCGCCACGTTGGCAGTCAGCTTTGCCAATCGTTTGTCCGGCGTGATGACGAACGAAGCGCCGTTCCGTGTGCTTATCGCAGACGCCTTGATCATCGGCCTGGGCGGCGCGGCAATGTCTGCTTACTTTCGCGCAGGTCCGGTACTGGCTGCGATGTCGTTTCTAGTCGCAATCCTAGGCTCAGCCTGGCCTGACGCAGTCGATGAGATGTTCATCGGTCTGAGTGTGTTCGTGCCGGCGCTGGTGCTGCTGCTCAAGCGCGCGGGCTTGATGCGCCCCGTCGATCAAGATGAGCCCGTGCCCTGATCTGGGATTCCGCCGGGCTCGTGTTTTCACAGGCTTACCGAAGACCGCGAGAAATGCCTTGAGCCCCGCGCCTCAACAATGGTTAGTTGGCCGCCTAGCTTCACTTAGCATGGGGGTAAAGGATGTTTCTCAGGGCCCGCTTATACGTGGTCGCCAAGCTGTTCTGCTTGCTCTGGACCTTACCGTTGGCTCTGGCTGAAGGCTGCGCAGATCAAACGCAAGCCAAGCCGCGTCCCAACGATCCTTCCAGTATGGATCCCGCAGGCACGCACGAGGCCAGCGTGGATTCCGACCAGGAGGCCGGCACAGCTGTGTCTACGCTGGATGCTGGCGAAAACGGCACGCCTGACGCGAGCACGGGCGCAGTGCCCCACACGGTCGACCCAGGCAACAAGCCGTGGCAGCCCGTCCCGCGCGGTAGCGTCGCCAAAGAATGCGGGCTCGATCCCGACTTGCTGGACGCTGCAGACACTCAGCTCAATCGCCGGTGGGGCATCGTGCGCTACGGCAAGCTCTGCCACGACTTCTATCCCGGCAGCGATAGCGCCGAGACGCCTTACCATGTCTTTTCATCGAGCAAGACCTTCGGAGCCACGGTGGTCGGCCGCGTGATGTACGAAACGCGCAAGCTCGTGAAAACTGGCCCACGAACCGGTCCGATCGATGAGTTGCAACGCGTCGATCAATGGTTCGACAAGACCGGCACCAACTATGACATCCACCAAGACGCGAAGATCGCGCACGTACTTGCCATGGTCGCGTACAGCGACGACCTGAGCTTTGGTCAAAAGGTCCACTCCTACGATGCCGACGGCACGCGCGAGATCAATGCACTGAGCAACATCCTCAACGCGGCACTTCAACAAGACAAAGCCCGCCTCGGTGCCGACCTCGAAGAGTTCACCCAGCGTTTCGTGTACGCCCCGCTCGGACTGGAGCATTCCACGTGGACAGATGGCGCGAAAGACAAGCAATTCGCCATCAGCTGGAACACCACCATTCGCGACATGCTGCGCGTGGGCTTACTGATCAACAACGGTGGCGTATGGAACGGCGAGCGCTTGATCGCAGCGGACTACCTGTACAGGACCATCCACCCCACGTTTGAAGAGGGTAACACTGGCTACGGCTACTTGACGTGGCTCAACGGAGCGGACCATCGCCCGCCGCTCGTGGGCACCCTGATCAAAATCCCAACACCGTCTGATACTTGCGCACCGCTCGCTCTCCATCGCGCCTATCCGCACGGCATCTCAGAAGCCAAGGACTGCGGCTACACCAGCGCGCCATACACCTGCAAACAACAGTTCGACATAGGGGCGTGGTCCGCGCAGGGCCTGGGCGGCAATTACATTTACGGACATCGCGGCCTCGATCTGGTGATCGCGATCCAAGACTACGGCACAATCAACCTGGTGGACTCGCTCTGGAAGATCGTGCGTCCGGCGCTCGTCGCCCTCGACCCCAAGTACAAGGGCGATGATGCCGACTTCTGCAAAGCGTATGGCTCCAACGCGTACGCGCCTGACCTGAAACTTTGGGCAGCAGGGCTCTGAGAGAACAACCTTACGCTCCGCCTGCGAGAAACGCGCGCAAGACCTTGATCATCGGCGCCACGTCGGCCGCAGCGGCAAGCTCGCGCGCGGAATGCATGCTGAGCATGGGATTGCCGATGTCCACGGTGCGAATGCCTAGATTCGAAGCCGTCACAGGGCCAATCGTACTGCCGCAACCCAGGTCCGAGCGCACCACGAAACGCTGCAGCTGGGTGCCTGCTTGCTCCGCCAACAGCTCGACCAGCGCCCAGGTTTCGCCATCGGTCGCGTAGCGCACGTTCGCGTTGGCTTTGACCACCGGCCCCTGCCCGAGGATCGGACGATGTCCAGGTTCGTGCTTGTCCGCGTAGTTCGGATGAACGCCATGGGCCATGTCGCTCGACACGAACAAGGAACGCGACAGCGCGCGCGCCAGACGGGTTTCACTAAACGCACCATGCGCTTCGATGATGCGCGACAGTAAGGTACGCAACATGCTCGAGCCAGCCCCACGCGCACTCTCGCTACCGACCTCCTCATGATCGAACAACACCACACCGCGCGTCCGCGCGCCGGCATCCTTACTATTCAACAGCGCACGCAGTGCACTATGACAACCCGCCAGATTATCAAGACGAGGTGCAGACAAGAATACGTCGCCGTCACCTATCACGCGCGACGGCTCCACCGGAAATAGCCCCAAATCCCAGCCCAATACCGCATCCGGCGCGACACTTATGCCGCTCTGTGCGAGCGAGTGGCTCAGTGCATCACGCAACGAAAAGCCGACTTTCTCGCCCAAGCCCCACACCGGCACCAGATGCTGCTGAGCATTGAGTTGCAGGCTGTCGTTCACGCTGCGATTCAGATGGATCGCAAGATTTGGAATGCGCAAGGGCGCGCCCGCCAAGCGCACCAAGTGCATGCGCAGCTCGCCCTTCCCTTCGCGCACGCACACGCGGCCTGCGATCGACAGGTCGCGATCGAGCCAGGTGCTGTACAGCGCACCGCCGTACACTTCGACCGCGAGCTGACGATAACCTTCGCGCACCACTTCCGGCTGCGGCTTGATGCGCAAGCCTGGCGAATCGGTGTGTGCGCCAATCAAACGAAAACCGTGCGCCTCGGCTGGCTCCGTGCCGATTTCGAACGCGGCCAAGGTGCCGCCATCGCGCACCACGTACACGCGATCGCCCGGCGCTATTTGCCAAGCATCGCCTTCGTTCAGGCCCCGATAACCGGCCGCTTCCAGGCGCCGAACGCTCTCGACCACCGCGTGAAAGGGAGAGGGACTCGCATCGATGAACGCGAGCAGATCCTGGGCCTCAGTGATGTCCATGCGCACCAAGCCTACCAGAAGTGCCGCCTCTTAAGCTGACCTGCGCCGGCACAGCCGGCCGCGGCAGTCATGCCGCTGCTTCGCCGATCCGCGTCAGATCGCAGGCATGCAACATGGCAAGTCATCAACGCAGCTCGAACTCTTTGCAGAACACCAGCTCGGCGCCATCAGTCTGAGTGTGTGCCTCGCGGTGTTGCGCGTTCGGATAACCGTGTGAGCAGCGCTCGCTATCCACCGCAAAGTAGATGCACTGCTCGCAGCTAAAGCGCAGCGCAAAGCGCACACGCTCGTCTTGGAACTGCGGCAGCGCCAGCTGCTTCACGCCGGATTGATCTTGGCGACACGCTTGGTGTGCCGACCGCCCTCGAACTCGCTACTCAAGAACACATCCAGCACATCGAGGGCAGTGTCAGGTCCGATCACGCGCGCGCCCATGCACAACACATTCGCGTCGTTGTGCTTGCGCGCCATACGTGCCGAAAGCGGTTCACTGCACACCACCGCACGCACTGCATGATGACGATTGGCCGACATCGCCATGCCCACGCCCGTGCCACACACCAGCAAACCACGACTGACCTCACCACGCTCGATCGCACCCGCCAAAGCGTGCGCAAAGTCGGGGTAATCGCAGGATTCCGTGGTGTTCGTACCGAGATCGATCACGGTAAGGCCGCGCTTTTCGAGCGCCGCGGTAAGTACACGCTTCAAGTCCACGCCCGCGTGATCGCAAGCCACCGCAATCGCAGACGCTGGTACAACCGCCGCCATCAGACGTGCTTTCGGAAGAGCAGCGAAGCGTTCGTGCCACCAAAGCCGAACGAGTTCGACAGCACGAGCTTGAGCGCACGATTGCGCGCTTCGTGCGGCACCAAATCGATGCCGCTCACTTCCGGATCCGGATCGTCGAGATTGATCGTGGGAGGCACCACGCCCTCATGCAGTGACAGCACGCTGAACACCGCTTCGAGACCTCCCGCCGCGCCGAGCAAATGCCCCGTCATCGACTTGGTGCTCGACACCCACAACTTACTCACGTGATCGCCGAACACGTGCCGCACGGCTTTGAGCTCAAGCATATCGCCCACTGGCGTCGAGGTGCCGTGCGCATTGATGTAGTCAATCTCATTGACGTTCACCTTGGCGTCCGCAATCGCGGCGCGCATCGCACGCTGCGCGCCTTCGCCTTCGGGCGCCGGCTGCGTCAAATGGTAAGCATCGGCACTGGCGCCGTAGCCCACGATCTCCGCGTAGATCGTCGCGCCGCGCTTGATCGCATGCTCGCGCTCTTCCAGGAAGATCAAGCCCGCACCTTCGGCGATCACAAAGCCATCGCGGCCCATATCCCACGGGCGGCTCGCCTTCTCGGGCGCATCATTACGCTTGGACAGTGCGCGCATGGCCGCAAAGCCCGCCACACCAAGCGGTGTAATCGCAGCCTCCGCGCCGCCTGCCACGCAGGCATCGAGCTCACCGCGCGAGATCGTGCGAAACGCTTCGCCGATCGCGTGGGCACCGGACGAACAAGCGCTCGTATTCGTGTAGCTGACGCCCTTCAAACCGTACTTCATCGAGACCTGGCCAGGCGCCAGGTTCGAGATCGTGCCGGGAATGAAGTAAGGCGTAATCTTGCTCGGCCCCTTGGCCGCTAAGACTTTGGCCATGCTCTCGATGTAACCGAGGCCGCCGATGCCCACGCCGATCAGCGTGCCGGTGCGTAGCTTGAGCGCTTCGTCATCGTCCGGAATGCCGCAGGACTTCATCACTTCGTGAGCCGCACCCATCGCCAGATGAATGAAGCGGTCCATGGAGCGCACGTCGCGTTTGGGGATGTACTGCTCGGCGTTAAAGCCTTTGCATTCCCCCGCGATCTTCGACGCGTACTCAGTCGGATCGAACAACTCGATCCTGCCGATGCCACTCTTGCCCGCTTTGATCGAGCTCCACGTGGTTTCCGTGTCGAGTCCGCAAGGACTGACCGCGCCGACTCCTGTGATGACCACCCTGCGCATCGTCGCCCGCCTTTGTCTGATTTGGGCAGCCTAGCGCAGCGCCAAGCTGCCGGTGCTGGACACCATTTGATTTGTGCCCGCCACTCGCTCAATCAAGCTCGCATCGTACGAACTAACAAGCCCGCATCACGCGGGCCAGCAGCAAGCATCCAAAAATGCGTCAAAAACGGAAACGTACTCTGCGCGAAGTTAGGAGCATTCCGCGCAAAGCCCGTTCGCCATCACTTACCTTTGTGCTCTTGGATGTAAGAGACTGCGTCGCCGACGGTACGGATCTTCTCCGTATCTTCGTCGGGAATGTCGATCTCGAACTGCTCCTCGAACGCGAGCACGAGCTCAACGATTGCGAGAGAATCCGCCCCTAAATCATCGATGAAGGAGGCAGGCTCCTTTACCTCGGCGAGGTCTACATCGAGCTGCTGGGAGATGATCTCCTTAACCTTGTCGGCGATATCCATCCGTTCCTCCGAAACGCGCGGCTTCAAAACCGCGTAAACACTGCGCGCCGACGTGGCGCTTTAGCTCTAAGCTTCCAAACAGGCTTAGACGTACATTCCGCCGTTTACGCGGATCACCTGGCCGGTGATGTAACTTGCTTCGTCCGAGGCGAGAAACAGAACCGCGGCGGCAACCTCGTCTGGCTTACCTACGCGCCCTAAGGGTGTCTGCTCCACGATCCCCTTCTGCGCTGCCTCAGGCAGACCCGCAGTCATATCGGTTTCGATGAAACCGGGCGCCACGGTATTAACCGTAATGCCGCGCGATGCGTACTCCCGAGCGAGTGTCTTCGTCAACCCGATAATGGCCGCCTTCGAAGCCGAATAAGTGGCCTGCCCAGGATTGCCAGACTCCTCGACGACGCTCGACAGGTTGATGATGCGGCCCGTCTTAGCGCGCATCATCGTGCGTACGGCTGCCTTGGCGCAGAACATCGTTCCGTACACGTTCGTTGCGAACGTGCGATCGAGCTCGTCCTTTTTCACGCGCAACAAGATCTGATCGAGCGCGACGCCCGCGTTGTTCACGAGGATGTCGAGCTTACCGTGGGCGTCGGTGACTTCCTTGAACGCCTTTTGCACGGCCTCTTCGTCGGCCACGTCAAAACGCTTCAGCTCGCCCGTACCGCCCGCTGCCACAACGAGATCGAGTGTCTCCTTGGCGGCAGCTTCGTTGCCCACGTAGTTCACCACTACGTGTGCGCCGGATTTGCCAAACATCACGCAGATCGCGCGACCGATGCCGCGCGATCCTCCCGTGACGATCGCAACCTTGCCCGCTAGACGGAACATGGTCGTGCTCAGGCCTCAGGCTGCGTCGTGCCAGTGTCGATGACTTGCTTACCCTTGTATTGTCCACAAGAGGGGCACACGCGATGGGGAACCATCACGTCACCGCAGTTCGGGCAGGGAATGAGCGTCGGGGCAGCCACTTTATCGTGGTTGGCGCGGCGGGAATTCCGCCGAGACCGAGGGTTTTTTCGCTTCGGAACGGCCACGGGATCACTCCTTATCGGGCTCGCCCTTGGCGAGCTTCATCAGTGGTAGAAGACGGGGGTCAACATTGCCCTCGTC
>JBKJIA010000359.1:0-5045 GCA_046598735.1 Polyangiales bacterium | reverse complement strand
CGAGCAACCTCCTGGCGCTGTGCCGCCTCCTGCACCTGGCGCTGTTCCGCCAACTCCCGCCCCCGTGTCGAAACCTTACGCTTAGCCTTCGGCTCCTCGGCCTTGCCTGGTTCCGCTGCGAGGCGCTCGAGCTTCACGCTTGCGGGCTGGTCGTTCGGGTCTTGTTCGACGAGCTCGCCTCGGAAGGCTTTGGCGAGCGACGCGGCTTCGAGTGCAGAGACTTGATGCAGAGCCGCTCGGATAGCTCTGTTGGGCATCTGTCGATGCGCGATCTCCACTCGGTTCACCACTTCGCGTTGTTCTTCGAATGGCGCCAGCGGTACCGCGAGGATTCGAGCGTGCTCTACGTTGAGGCGCTGAACGGCGTTGCCGAAACGGTACTTGTCAAACTGCTTCGTTAGCAAGGGCGACATGAGAGCGTCGCGCACGTATCCTGAGATCACTCGAGAAGTTGGGCGAATTCGTACAGACGACTGAGTTATGTTGGCGCCCCCGAATCCATCGGGCACTGTAAGAACCTTACCAATCGTACCGACGATCGACAGCACGATGTCGCCGACCTCCAGCTGAGCGCGAGAGTACTGCTTCGCGATCTCTGGGGAGGTCCTCTTGATAGAGGTCATATCGATGGTGCCGTCGCCCATGATGTCGATCGGGCGTATGTAGGGAATCCCGTTTGGCACATCGTCGCCAGGCAGGATGATGCCGTACACGACCGGAGCCTCGGCAGGGCAGAGCTCCTCCAAGCTCGCCCAACACCACCCCTCCGGCAACTCCGGCAACTCACTCGCATCCACCGGCTCCGGCTCCTGATACTTCGCCTTCCACCGGTCGTCGCTCGGCACCTTACCTTTTGCCTTCAGCTTCGCGAGCTCCGCCTCCTCCCACTTCTTGCGGCGCTCTATGCGGATGCGCTTGAGCAGCTCGCTGGCGGGTTCGACATCCGGATGCTGCGCGCGCCAATCGGCCGTGAGGTCACCGCGGAAGGCAGACGCGAGAATCGATTGCCGCAGTTTCTCGAGCAGCGGCGGGATGGCATCGAGCGCGTCCTTCGCCCGCCGACTGCGCGCGAGCAGGTCTTCGAGCTTGGCGACAATGCGCCGCTGCTCGTTGAGGGGTGGGAGGGGTACCTGCACCGCTCGTATATCGTCGAGGCCCAGCCCGACCTTCGTTGCGCCGCGCTGGAGATCTTGAAGCTGCTTGCGACCCAGGTCGGGTGTGGAGAGAAAACCCGCCACAAAGTCTGGATCAACCAGCTCGCGGCGAGGTCGAGCAAGCGCAACATGCTGACTTATGTAGGCATCTCCAAGCGTGTCCAAATAGACTGCTACTCGACCCAAATCGGCAGTAATCGATACAAGTACATCACCTTCAGTCAAGCGCGTGCGAATACCTTCCATCTGTGCCTCCGGGAGTCGCACCCGTTGCACGTCTTTCAAGATCACACGGATGCCGCTCGGAGGTAGGTTGCCGACACGCACGAAGAGCGCGCCATCGGGGGAATAGTATTGAGCCCAACCCCGCGATCCACTCGTAACGAACGAGAACAGCTCACCCGCCGGAACAAGCGCCCACCCATTGGGAAGGCTCTCACTCACTGCGCCGCCTCGCGCTCGGTCGCTTCATCGCCCGTCAGCACCCGCTGCAAGCCTTCGATCTCATCCATCGCTGTCTGCAACAGCCCCAGAATCTGAGCCGCGATCTCCTCCGGCCCCCCCAGCTCCCCCGCCGCGTTCGCGTTCTCGTCCTTCAACCAGGCGATATCGAGATTGTCACCACGCTGCGCGATCTCCATGCGGGCAAAGCGCCGAAAGCGCCCCTCTTCTCCCTGATCCTTACGCTTACTCTTCCCCAGCGGATCCTTCCCGAAGGCCTTCTCGAACTCCGCGAAGTGATCATGCGTGAGCGGCGTGCGCTTCCCGAAGGAAGGCATGTTTGCGCGCAGGTCGTAGACCCAGGTTTCCTTCGTATTCCCTTTGTCGGTCTTACCGCGCGTGAAGAACAGCACGTTCGTCTTTACGCCCTGCGCGTAGAAGATGCCGGTAGGTAACCTTAGGATCGTATGCAGGTCGCACTTATCCATAAGATCGCGACGGATGTCTGCGCCAGCGTTCTCCTCGAATAGTACGTTATCCGGCAGAACCACCGCCGCGCGCCCGCCGGGCTTGAGCCCGCGATAGATGTGCTGCAAGAACGCGAGCTGCTTATTGCTCGTGGAATAGGTGAAGTCATCGCGCGTGGGCAGCCCGCCGCCCTTCTTGGTGCCAAAGGGTGGGTTGGTCAGCATCACGTCTGCCTTGGGCAGAGCCGCACCGCTCTGCGTGAGCGTGTCACCCAGCACTAGGTCGCAGTGGATGCCGTGCAAGATGAGGTTCATCAGCGCCAGGCGATGCGTGTCTTGCACGAGCTCGATGCCGATGAACGCTTTTGTGCGCTGAAAGGTCTGCTTTGTGGCGGGCAGATCGTGTAGCTCATCCGTGCGCTCTTTGATGTAGCGATCGGCCGCGATCAAGAAGCCGCAGGTGCCCGCGGCCGGATCTTGAATCAGCTCACCGGCCTGGGGCTGCACCACATTCACCATGCAATCGATCAGCGGACGCGGCGTGAAGTACTGTCCTGCGCCCGACTTCTTCTCGCTCGCGTTCTTCTCGAGCAGCCCTTCGTACAAGTCGCCGAGACCCTCAGTGCGCGCCGAGTACCAGTCGATGCCATCGATGGCGTCCACCAGCTTCTTCAGATTGCGCGGCACTTTGATCGCGGTCTGCGCGTTGGCGTAAATCTCCTGCACGCGCCCGCTGCCAGAAGAGCCAAGCTTGAGCAACAGCGCGCGATAGAAATCGAGCAGCTCGATGCCGTCCTTCTTCTCGATGTCGCCCCAGCGGCAACCCTTAGGCAGCTGCTCCTCGACGTTGGTCTCCTTGGCCATCTTGAGGAACAGTAAGTAGGTCAGCTCGGTGACGTACTGATGGTAGGTAATGCCGTCGTCACGCAGGACGTGGCAAAGGTTCCAGAGCTTCTGGACTATGTCTTGGGTGTTCATGGCGCTGATCGATCTTTGGTAAATCAAGTCACGGCAAATCTAGGGAGATTCGCTTGTTGGCCGTTTTGCGAGAGTAAGGCTCGCTGTAGCCGCCCGGCTCAGGTAGAAGGTCACTCCCGTTTTCGGTCGTGCCTCGTCGTGTAGGGCCCGCAGCGCTTTGACCCGATCCAGCGTCGCCGAATTTGCAGCTGCGTACGGCTTTTCGTCCATTTCTGGATTCATGTCGCCAACGCCGACGAACTCGTGCGGCTTTTTGCGATAGGAGTTCAGGCGCGAACCTCCCCAGATCGCGAGCGCAGGGTACGGGGCACGGCGGGTCACGGGCATCGTCGCAAACGGGCCAAGGCCCATCGCACTACAGCACTCGCTTTCGGAATTCCTCCACCGAAGGTCCATCGCGATAAGATCGCCCACTGCCCCCTCCTCCGTGCAGTCGAACGCGGTCCATCGCGTGCTGTGCCGTATGAGAGTATCGAGCGCCTCCACGAGTTGCCCCTCGGTTCGAACTTTGGGAAGGATAAGAACCGTGAAATGGCCCCCGGTAGACGCCTCTTCGATCAACAGATCGAGAGCATTCACGAGCGCCGCACCATGCGCGTTCATCCAGACCAATGGCGTCCAGCGCCTGGCCTTGGTCAGACTGGCGGCGAAGTGACAGCCGGTGAGCGTTGTCTTGAGCCACGATCCGAAATGGTCTGCGATGCCTTCGCGCGGATCGGTCACGCGAATCACTCGAGATCTTCAAACACCGGCGAACCGCCCATGCCGCCACCCATGATGAAGCTGGTCTTGCCGCTGGTGTCGTCGCGAACCACCACGCAGCAATGCGGACCGGCTCGGCGCACATACTCCCGTGGAGACGCGGCGAACTGCGTTTCAGTGAGGCTGACCACTTCGGTCTCTGGTCGCTTGTATTCGTCCATCGCGAAGGCCTCCTTGGTGGGTAGTTCTAGGCAGGGTCTCGTGCTTCGCAAGGTGAGTCAACGCGGATAGGCCCAGCAGTCGGCAAACTGACCCATCGGATGCCAACTTTGGCATGGACTGCACGAAAGGGTGCAATTGCGCAGCTCATTCACCCGGCGCTCTGCCAAATGGCCTGTTGGATGTCGCCAAGAATTTCCCCGAGCCGCCCGTCGAACTGCTTGTTGAGCCGCTCAAAGCCGCCCGCCTGCTCTCGAAACGCGCCTTCATCGAGGCTCGCACGATCGACCACGACCTCGATCTTGATCTGCTTGGCAATGCGCTCGAGCCACTTGCGCTGCGGCAACGTCCAAGCGCGTGACGAGAGAATGCTCTGCATCGCGCGATCCACGCGCTGCTCGTAGGGCACGAGCGCATCGCCGAGGGCGGCCTGCCTCACAAAGCCGATGATGGTGGCTGCGATATCCGCGTTGCTCTTGTCGCGCCAAGCGCTGCGCAGCCAGGTTTCGCGAAACTGCTCCTGGTCGAGCAACATTCGCAGCTCGCGTAGCTGCGCGCGTGTCAGCTCGCGCGGGCGTTGGGTGACTGCGACGAGCGCAGGGATCTTGTTCATGTTCTCGCGCACGAACCGTGCGAACGCGTCGAGGTAATCTTCGGGACGGTCGGCAACGCCATAACCGCGCGTTTCTTCGCGCAGCGAATCGCTGTGCGTCGAGATGATGTACGGCTGCGCGGTGGTGGACTTCGCGTCGAGTACCGCGCCCAGGTTCGGCATCTTACCCAATGCATCGCGCGCCTCGGCAGCACCGTGTTGCTTGAGCTTGTCGGCGAAGGCGCGCGGGTCGAGCCCCGTGAGCTCTTCAAAGCGCTGCTTAGCCTCGTCGGACATGCGCCGTTCCTTGGCGCGCAGCTTTGCCAGCAGTTGGTCAAGCAGGTTGTCACTGCGATTCGGCTCGCTAGCCTGAGCCAGATCCATCAGCAGGGTGGTGAAACTAATCTTAGGGTCGACCACCACCGGTTTCATATCCGTGACGGGTGCCAAAGCCGTATACAAGTCGACGGCATCAAATACGCGAAACGCAGT
>JBKJIA010000243.1:0-4121 GCA_046598735.1 Polyangiales bacterium | reverse complement strand
TGACCGACCTGGGCCGCGCGCTTGGCACCTACCTCGGACGTATCGGGGCCAAGCGCGCGGCCCAGGTCGGTCACCAAATCATCGGGCATGTCGCGATCAGCGACGCCGCGAATGTCGTACTCACGAAAGATGTGTGCGGGAATCTCGTTCAAAAGCATGACCACTCTCAGAGGTGCGAGTTCTGTTTCTTAGCTTTGAGCTCGTTCACGACGGCGCGAACGTCTTGAGCGCGACTGCGCGGCATCACGAGCAACGCATCCGGCGTATCGACGATCACGATGTCTTCCAAGCCGACGACTGCGACGACCTTACCTTCGGGTGCCCGCACGTAGCAGCCACGTGCATCGACCGAAACCACGTCTCCAAACAAGGCGTTCTGTGACGCGTCCTGCGCCGCAAGCTCCCACGCGCTCGTCCAGCTGCCGACATCGGACCAACCAAAATCGCCCGGAATTACCGCCACTCGTGCGGCCTTTTCCATGACGCCGTGATCGATCGAGACATCTGGCAACGATGCGTAGGTCCTCTCGACCAGTGCGGCTTCCTCGCCCTTGAGCGCGGCTGCATCGTACTTCTTGAGCATCTCCGAAAGGCCGGGCAGGTCGCGTTCGATCGCTGCGAGCACGATGTCCGCGCGGAAGAAGAACATGCCGCTATTCCACAAGAAGCGTCCGGCCGCGAGGAACTGACGCGCGCGTACTTCATCCGGCTTTTCCACGAAGCGACGCGCGCGATGAACGCTCGGGTTCAGCTCTTCGCCAAGCTCGATGTACCCGTAGCCAGTCTCGGGACGCGTGGGCTTGATGCCGACCGTCACCATGTCACCGCCGCGCGCAGCTTCGACGGCATGCTCGATTACGGCGCGAAAACCGGGCTCATCCGCGATGTAGTGATCCGCGGGTAACACGGCCATGACCGCCTGAGGATCCTTACGCGCTACTACCGAGGCGGCCCAGCCGACGCACGGGGCTGTGTTGCGACCGACGGGCTCGGCCAAGATATTCGCAGCAGGGAGCTCCGGCAGCGCAGCTCGGGTTTGTGCGGCCAGCGCCTCCGATGTGACGACTAAGATGTGGTCCGTCGGAATGATGCCTTCGAGGCGGCGCATGGTGGCGCGCAGCAAAGATTCTTCGCCACCCGCGAGAGGCAACAATTGTTTGGGGCGCGCAGCCCGCGACAGGGGCCAAAAGCGTGTCCCTGATCCGCCGGCCATGATGACGCCGAACGTGCCTGCCATGAACTTCCTCCGAGCCTAAGGAGCGGCCGAGCATAGCAAGTTCAGAACGTGGCTTCGATGCCCACGGTCCCGAAAATTGCGCGTCGATTGGGCACGGCGACGCTGCCGTAGTGAAAATCGGAGAACTCGTAGCGAACGTAGTCGCCTTTGAGCACGAGAATGAGGGAATCGAGGAAGCCGCCTACCGTGCCATCGCTGCGAGGCTGCGGAATGAACTCGAAGCGTCCACCCCCGAGATAACTCTGCATCGCGGAAAGCTCGCGATCGCCCGTAAAATACTGGCCTCCCGGGTCGAGTGCGTAGTCGTCGGAAAAGAACGCGGCGGAGGTTTGCGTGTAGTAGCGGCCGCGCACGCGCACGCGGAACATGTCGCCCAGATTGCGTTCGTAGCCGACCTCGCCGCTGACGGAACGCACATCCCAAGTATCGCGATAGGCGCGCGCAAACAATTGCAACGCGCCACCGACCGGCCGCAACCAAATGCGCGTGCCCACGCCCACGGCATAACGCGCGCGATTTTCCGGATGATGTTCCTGCGCGGCGCTGCGACCCAGCCACACCGCGCGATAGGGATTGCCCTGAAAGCCCTGCAAAAGCTGGGTCGAAAGCACGAGTTGCGTGTTCCAGATCGGCGACCAGGCCTGTGTCCACGAGCCCTGCAGTGAATGCAAATCAAGGGAATGATCGACGCGGTCTTTGGCACGGAAGCAACCCGTCGAGCTGGGCAAACGTTGGCGTTCGACCGCCTCTTTTGCGTTGGGTTGACTCAGATCGCAGACCGAATCCCAGCCCTTCGAGTAAGTAAGGTCGAGCGCCGTGTTGCGTTCAAACAGCTCCGTACCCGCAGAGATGCTGACGCTTTGCGAGCGATAGTCGCTTTCGAAACCGTACACGTATGCGGCGCTCAAATGCGCGTCGTCGCTGCGCACGGTGGCGCCGCCACGAAAGGCGTGGCGCACGTCGTTGAGCTTGGTGGCGCTCGTGATTACGTCCACATCGGCTTCGCCGCCGGGCGCATCGACGATGGCCACGCTCGCGCCCGATACGACGTCTGCTTCCCAGCCTGCCTGCAACGAAACGACGCTGCCAAGCCCCACGTCTGCTGCGACCGCGGGATTGATCACCGTCATGTTCAAGTTGCCACCCGACTCATAGAACACGGTGGTGGTGGCATCGACATCGTTCTCTGCGCGCGCTTTGATCGGAGCTGCACCCTGCGACAACAGCACGCAGACGCCGAGCACGAAGGTGCCCAACGCACGAGCGAGCGCGCGCGGCGCCGTCAGTTGCATCCGCAACCGCCTCCTACCGTTTGACCTGCGCCCGCCGTGCCTTCGCGATTGGTGAGCACGTGCTCTTCATGCGCTTGAGCGGTGCCGCCGCTGCCGTAGGTCATCGCAGGATCGGCAAGCAGTTCTTTATCTTGCGGCCGCACAGTGACGCAGCCCGTCAGTCCAAGCGCTAGCCAACACGTAAGCCCCACGCGCCTAAAAGAATGCAGAGAGCCCACCGCTCACCTCCTCTTGTGCGATCAAGCGATCGGCATCGAAGAATGCGTAACTGCGCGCTTCAACGCGCACGACCAGCCGATAGCGAAAGCCCATGCGCAAACCGCCGCCTGCGTACAGCATCGAGCTTGTGCCTTCATCGAGAATGAAGCTGTCCGCATTGGGCGCAGCCTTGGCAAAGCCGCCGCCACCCGCAAAAAAAGGCACGATCGGCCAGGTTGGAAACACGTTTACGACGGCGCCGGCGCCGGCCATGAAAAGGCGACCGGCCGATCCGACCGAGGCAGCGAGGTTGGCTTCAAATCCAAACGTGGGCGCGAGCAGCCAAGTAGGACGCAACGCCATCAAACCGCTCCCGCTCAACATGCCAAGCTGAACGGCGAGCTCGCCATGGGCGGACATCAGCGGCGGAGGGGCGAACAGAAGCGCCATGAAACGCGAGCCGCGCGAGCGCGGTCCCAGCTCATGATTGAACACGGTATTGCCGTCGATCCACGCGAGTGAACCGTCAGGTAGCTGCACGCGAAACCAATAACCGCGCGTGGCACGCTCCCGCACTTCGAAGCTCTCGCCTTGCTCCGCGATGCGCACGATCCGAAAACCTGCGCCGGGCCCCGTGCGCAGGGCCGTCGTCTCCACGATCACGCGGGCATAGACGACAGGATCTTCATCGCCATCCGCGCGTGCGCACGGCTTGAACGCCACGAGCACGAGTGCGAAAGCGGCCCATGAAAGTAGCTGGGACGCGCGCGCTGGGAGTCCGCGCGACAACCTTACGCTTTGCGCAAGCGGCCTCATGGCGCGCCCTGATTAATCCACTGACGAATCAAGTCTGCGGCCGCTGAGCTTTCGTCGAAGATCTCGCGCGGATGGGAGTCTTGTCCCAAGGGTCGTCGGTAAAACGGGCTGGCCGCTGCTTCGCCCGCGATCGTCGCGCGCACGCGCTCGAGGTTGACGATCGACTCCGAAGCTGGCGCGCCGATCACCCGATTGTCGTTGCAGCGCGGTTCATCCTGCACTTCCACGAGCCGGAGCGCGCTGCGCGACGCGTGACAGCCATCGCCATCGCCCGCGCCGCCTTGGGCGCATTTGAACTTCGTGATCACATCCGGCTGAATCACGCAATGAAAGAAGTCCTCATCGAGTGCAAAGTCCGGCGCTTCGAAGTTATCGCCGAGATCGACGGTGCGGGTCGCGGTCACGTCGGAGATGCAGCTCGCGGCTAGCGCACCGCACCCTGCGACGCACCCTGCGACCACGGCTAACTGCACCAGTTGCGCGAAGAGCGCGCCCGGGCGCATGTGCAAAAGCCAAGGTGGCACCGGGGCAAGCTTGCCAAAGCGAGCCACACAAGGTCAACGAAGTCGGTGGGTACA
>JBKJIA010000146.1:0-29939 GCA_046598735.1 Polyangiales bacterium | reverse complement strand
GTAGCCGAGCTCGCCCGAGAAGATCTTTTCGGGGTTGATGGTCAAGCCCTCGTTCTGCGAGCCGCGCGTCTCGATGAAGAGCCCAGGCGCCGTGGCATTTCTGAACTTGAAGTAGCTCTCTACGAACGTAGGCGTGCGGAATGCAGTGCCGGCCGACATGCGAACGGCCTGGTTCTGCGTGGGCTTCACGATCACCGCGCCACGAGCCGACGTAGGCGGGTCCTTCAATAGCGGGTGAAAGTCGGCGCGAAAGCTTCCCACTAAGGTTAGCCACTTGGTAATCGTGGCCGTGTCTTGGATATAAGTGGCGTAGTGATTCTCTTTGTGGTCGGCATCGAGGTAATTCCAGGAAATGCGCTTTTGCCGATAGTTGCCGCCCAGATGCAGGTTGTGGTCGATGCCGAAATGAAATGTGCGCGACAGCGTGGCATCCACATCGAACACGTTCGAGACCGAGCGACTCAGGAAGTTGTCTGCCCCCTTGGGCGCCGTGGCCAGCACGCCGTCTTCCTGGGCCCGGTTCCAAAATGTGCGGACCTGGCCCCAGTTGGATTCGAGCAGGCCCATCATGTAACTGGTGGTACCGGTCCCAATGAAGGGGTCGCGCGGGCCACGAGTCGAGTAGGAGGAGTAATTCTTGGCGATGCCGCCGGACGCCGTAGCCTGCAGATTCTTGAGCAGGCGGTAGCGAAGCGACCCGTTCATGTGCGAGTTCTCGAAAGACTTGTTCGGATCTTCAACGAGCTTGATCAGATCCGCACGACGCGGATCGTAGTTCGTCTCGAACATGTTGGCGCGGTTGTAACCAGCCCCCACGCGGTAGCCGAGCTTGCGTTGCACGCGACCCGAAGCCGCCAGCTGACCGTGCACTTGACCTGCGTTTCCGATGCCACCGAGGGCTGTGGTTTCGTCTTCGCCGGGCGCGCGCGTGATGATGTTGACGACGCCGGAGAACGCGTTTGCTCCGTAGAGTGCCGAAGAAGGACCGCGAATCACCTCGACACGCTCGATGTCTTCCACGTTGAGCGGCAGGCGCGACATGAAGGTCGAGCCTAGGTAGTCGAGGTAAGTGGAGCGGCCGTCGACCAGCACGAGTGTGCGCTGGCTGAGGCGGTCGTTGAAGCCGCGGATGGAGCTCTGCACATCGCCTGGCGACAACGTCATGACGTCGGCGCCCGCCACGCGACGCAACAGCTCGCCCACCTGTGTAAGGCCGGACAAGCGAATGTCCTGACGTGTGATGGTGGCCGTGGAATTCGGCGCATCCAGGGGCGACTGCGCAAAACGCGACGCGGAAACGACTTGCTCTTCGTAGAGATCACCGCGTCGCGTGTCACCCACGAGCGCGAGCGTACTGGGCGGTGGTGGCTCGACCGGCTCGGCGGGCAAGGCTGCGCCAGGTTCGGTCGGCGTCGCGGTCGCCGTGCCTGCGGGGCGCTCGCGAAGTTGCTGCGCCAAAGCACGCAAGCGATCCGCCCGCTGCCTGAGCGCGTCGCTTTGGGTGGCTTCCGCCAAGGTCGCGATCTGCGTCGCCGAATCTTCTAGCGCCTGAATCTCTTCCGGAGTCGCCCCCGCGGTCGAAAACGCCGCGGCTGGCGCAATCGGTCCCTGCTTTACCTCGCCGCTCGGCTCGTCTTTGCGAAGCGCCAACCGTTGGTCAAGTGCCTTGACGAATAGATCCACTTCTTCGCGATCAGGCGGATCGGTGTCGAGATAGCGCTCGTAGAACTCGATGGCACGTTCGTACTGGCCGGCTTCGGCGTAGACGCGCGCGATGTTGTAAAGCACGTTTGGATGCGGCAACAGATCGTAAGCTGTCTCAAGCTCACGCACGCCTTGGTCCAAGCGCCCTTCCTGAATCAGCGCCATACCAGCGCGAAAATGCCCGCGCGCGTCCGTACGAACGTCCGCTCGCGCCGAGTCCGGAATACTTACGATCCCTAGACTCGCAAACACGCAAGCTATCAAGATCCGAGGTGGATGCTTCATTCCCGAATGCACTCCCACACTTCCATTTGGAAGGCCCAAAGCCATACCTCCGCGCAGCACTGGGGCGCCCGCATTCGCATGCCGGCTAAAAACATCTGAGTCGCAATTGCAAGCGACCTAACCCCCGCACCAGGATGCGCGAATCAGACCTTGGTGGGCAAGCAAAAGTTCTCCCTTAAGCGAACTCACTGAGAGCCGCGAAACGACGCAGGATGAGGTCTCCGTGCGGACTCTCGACGACGTCGCGCAACAACGCGTCTGGATCTTGGCCTTCCGCGCGAATCGCAGCGCGGCGGTCGCAGATGTAGGCACGCGTTACCTCGGCATCGAACTCGGGATGAAACTGCACGCCCCAGGCGCGCGCGCCGCGTACGCGAAAGGCATGCCTTGGGTCGCGCGGACTCGCGGCAAGCAGCGCTAGAGAATCCGGCAGATCGAGAACGCTCTGACTATGACTTGTCTGGACTTGCAGGGGGTTCGGCAAACCGGAGAACAGCGGATCGCTCAGTCCTTCCTCGGTGAGAGTCGCGACAATGCTGCCGATCTGACGGCCATTTGGGTTCCAATCCACCCGTGCACCCATCGCGTCGGCTAACAGCTGATGTCCATAACAGACGCCTAACACAGCCAAGTCGTGGCTGATCGCGGCACGCAACCAGGCCGCGGTGGCCACGCTCCAAGGCGCACGCTCGGTCACCATGGCGGCGCTACCGGTCACCACCACGCCTCGATAAGTGTTCAGGTCGGGTAAGGGCTCCCCTTCGTCTACGCGCACAACATCGAGGGAATGTTCGGCGCCCAGACCTGTGCGAAACCAAGCGTCGTAATCGCCGCGGGTCGACAAGAGACTACTGAGAGTGCTGCCGACCTTGAGCAGTAATAAGGGCTTCATGTGCTCCCGAATCATACGCGCTCGCGTGATATGCTGTGTCGCCGATGCGCTCCCCGTCGGCCACCTGCTCGCAGCACTCGCTTCGCGAGGCTGTCGGCATCTGTGTGCGCTGCCGTGAGCCGATGTGCAGTGAGTGCGTCACCAAGATCGATGGCATCAATCACTGTCGGAGCTGCCTCGAAGCGTTGGTCGCGGCCCGAAAGGAAGTTGCAAGTGTTCGTCCGCGCGCACGCTTACCAGGCTGGTTCGTGTTGACGACGGGCTTTGGACTGTTGAGCTGCCTTTGTTGGCTCACGATCGAAGTGCTCATGCCGGGCCAGGGACCGTGAATCTTACGCTTCCATCTGGCGAAACGCTTTACCCAGTTTCGGCGCACGCACGGGTCGATCGCGCGCTGCGCCTGTTGCGAACGTTGCCGCTGCGCGAGCATGGCGCAGCCCTATGGCCAAGCGCGCTCATCCTTACCCTTACGGTTTCGATGTACTTCGTCGAACGGGTGGAGGGAGTGCGCAGTCTACGCGCCTTGTTTGCCGTACTATTTGCGGCAGCCTTCATCCTGCGCACGGTCGTGCTGGCCCGCTGGTCGGGTCGCAGGGCGCAAGGGCTCCTTGAAGCGCAAGGCGTGCCTGCACTACACGCCGCGACGCAAACCATCGTGCGCGCGGCGTTTTGGGTAGGCTTCGATCTGTGGGTGTGGCTGTGGTTGCTGGTGCTTGCCGTTCGCCTCGAACCGTGGCTCAGCGTGCTGGTATTGCCGACCTTCTGCTTGCGCGCCGCGCTGCTGCCCAGCTTTCTCGCAAGTGCAGATGGCGGTCAGCAAGACACGGGCCTTTCCCTGCTGCGGGCAGCAATCCAGGAGAGCGACGGTCAACGCAGGGCCGGCGTGACGGCCGAGCTCTACCTCTTGCTAGGCGCACTGGGGCTCGCATTCAATTTCGGTGCGCTGCTCGTGGCAGTCGTCGGCCTTGGCCAAGACATGCTCGGGCTTGACCTGTCGTACGTGCGCGCATTCTTGTCGCCCCGAAACTACTTTGCGTTGCTCGTGATCGGAGGTCTGGCGCTGGTATGCATGGAGCCGGTGCGGGCCGCATTGTCGGCACTGCTCTACGTAGAAGCTCGGCTGGCACGCGACGGCTTGGCGTTGCGTGTGTTGGTCGAGCGCTGCGTGAACGATACCGGGCGCGCGCGGGGCAGCGCCGTAGCGCTCTTACTTTGTCTGCTCAGCGCAGGCTCGGCGCACGCGCAGGAGCAGGCCGAACAGCAGCCACCACCCGCCGCGACCTCTGCAACAGAACAAGCCGAGGACGAAGAAGAAGCGGCCGAATCGTCAAGCGACTGGACAGTCCAGCCCTGTGACGATGTTTGCGAGCGCGCGCAGCACGCCGACTTGGAGGTCAACGTGCGCATCGATCGCATCTTGAAAGACCCAGTGTTTAGGGAATTCCCAGATCAGCGCTGGGACTCCAAAAACCGCGGCCTCGCGAGCCTTTTCGAACGCTTTGCCAAGTGGCTCGCCGAGCTATCGCGCGACGAGCAAGCGCACTCCGAACACCCTTCCTCGCTCAAGCTGCCGGGTGCGATTTTTTTCGTGGTTTTGGCGGTACTAGCGCTCGGCGTCGCTTGGTTCATGTTCGCACGGCGCACCCCGCAAGCTCCCCCGCCTGCCGAAGATCAAAGCCACCAAGAAGACCCCTGGGCGCGCTCGGCCGATGAGCATTTGCAAGATGCGCGCAGAATGCGAGACGCAGACCTGACTGCCGCACTGCGCTCGCTCTACCTGGCAACGCTGATAGGCCTGGCGCGCCGCGGACACCTTACTCTTTCAGCGGAGCGCACGAATGGTCAGTACTTGCGAGATCTCAGGGATCGTCAAGAGCGCACGCTTTTTTCTTCGTTGACCCGCGTCTTCGATCTCGTTCAGTACGGGCGACATACGCCTAGTCAACATGACTTCGACCACTGCCTCGCGCTCGCTGAACAGCTAGTAGGCGACCGGCGGCCATGAGCACGCTACGCAAAATCGTGTTTGCGCTGGGCTTGGTTTTGGCCGCAGGCATGATCTTATTCGCGTGCGAGCGCGTGGCTGAACGCGGACGCTTTGCGCTACCTTACTCTACGTTCGGTGCGGGGCCGGACGGCACACGCGCGCTTTTGCGCCTTGCAAACTCGCTTGGCTTCGAGGCTCGCGCCTTCTCCCACGAGCTCACGCACTTGCCCGCCCGCGGCACGCTCGTCGCTATCGGCGGCTGCGATCAACCGCTTGCGCGCGAAGTGAGCCGCCCAGAGCGAGAGGAGCTCATGCGCTGGATCGAAGCGGGCGGTCTCTTGATCGTCGCTGGAGCGGAAGCTTACCTACCCGAAGCAACGGGCCTGAGCCTGACGCTGCAAGCGACGTGCAACGAAACAGATCGACCGAGCCCTTCCACAGACGACAACCTGACGCTTCCCTATGAGCTCGAGGGGGTTCCGAATGGACCGCCCCTGACCTATGGCGAGCCGTTCATGATCAAGCGCGCGCGCACGGTCGAGGCGGACGAAGACACCGAGGCAACGGCGCTTATCAACAGCTCGTACGGGCCGCTCGCACTGACGACGTCCGTGGGTCGTGGTCGCGTGGTGTTGGTAGGTTCGGGCAGTCCCTTCGTCAATAGTGCGCTGGGCGATGGGGGCGGTGCGATGTTTGCACGTCTGCTCAAAGCGTTTGCTGGGAAAGGTCCTGTGCTCTTCGATGAGTATCACCTAGGCATGGGTGAGCGCCGCTCCCTGGTGCGTTATCTGCGCGACCTGGGCCTCGCTCCCCTGTTGATTCAGGTCTGCCTTACTGTTCTATTGCTGCTGCTTGCGCTGGGCCAACGCCTTGGGCCACCCATTATGGAAAGCTCCGCTGCGCCTCGTGTCACGCAACGGTATCTGCAGGCTCTAGGCGAGCTATATGCGCGCACGCGGGATGCACAGGGTGCACTCAAGGCGCTGGCCGATCACGGTATCGCACGCATCGCACGGCACTATCGACTGCGACATGTGCCCTTGAGCGAAGTGCCTCAAGCCCTGCGCGCGCAGGGCCTATTTGCGGTGGCAAGCTACGCGGAACGCGTGGCTGCCCATGCCAGCGCGCCCATGACTTCCACGGAATCGATCGTGACGCGCGCCCGCGCGTTGGAACAAGACGTGCGCGCAGCGCTCGTGGTAGGGGACGCATAGATGATTGAAGGCGAACGCGAACATGTTGACGCTCTGCACGCGCTGCGCGACGCCGTGCTCCACGAAACGAGCAAGGCCGTCGTAGGGCAAGACCAAGCCGTGGAGAGCTTACTTATCGCGTTGCTCGCGGCAGGGCATGTCTTGATCGAAGGTGTGCCAGGGACAGCCAAGACTCTGATGGTGCGCGCACTAGCAGCCAGCGTGGGCCTATCGTTCGGACGTGTGCAATTTACGCCCGATCTCATGCCCAGCGACGTGGTGGGTACCCACGTCTACGATCTAAGCTCAGGCAAATTTCACCTGCGCCCGGGACCCATTTTTACCGAGCTCTTGCTAGCCGACGAAATCAATCGCGCACCGGCTAAGACGCAAAGCGCACTGCTAGAAGCCATGCAGGAGCGTCAGGTTTCCTTGGACGGCGAGCAACGCGCGCTGCCTGAAGCATTCACCGTATTTGCGACCCAGAACCCGATCGAGCATGAGGGAACCTATCCATTGCCCGAAGCGCAGCTCGATCGGTTCCTGCTCAAAATAGTGGTGGGTTACCCCAGCGAGAATGAAGAAGATCTAATCTTAGCTCGCGCTTCGGCGGGTGTGGTCACCACCGCACCCTCTGAGCTTGGCGTGGCAAGCGTAGTCACGCGCGAACAACTGCTCGGCATGCGCAGGTTGGGCGAGTACGTGCGCATCGAGGATTCGGTGCGCGTTTACGTGCGAGACCTGGTGCGCGCCACGCGCATTTCGCCCTTGCTAAGCATGGGCGCAGGACCACGCGCCGGCGTGCACTTGCTCGTGGCTGCGCGCTGGGCCGCCGCACTCGAAGGTCGCCTGTTCGTCACCCCTGACGATGTACAGCGCATGCTCAATCCCGTGCTCGCTCACCGCCTGCGCCTGATGCCCGACGCGGAGCTCGATGGACTTGACGCATCCCAAGTCCTGGCACGCACTTCCGCCCGCGTGGAAGTCCCCAGGTGACGAGCCAGCGGCGCGTCAGGCTCGGAGCGCGCCTATTTTTGTGGGCTACGCCAGGGCTGCTAGTCGCACTTACGTTGCCCACCGGCCTGCGCGCGAGCGGCCTGATGCTCTTCAACCTGACGCTGGCGATGGCGTTCTGGCTCGATGCCAAGCGCCTGCTCGCAAGTAAGGTCGACGTGGTGCGCAGGGCACCGGCGCGTCTTTACGTGGATAGCGATGTGGAGATCGAGCTCGGAGTGCACAGTGAGGTAAGCCATGCGCTCGACCTTACGGTACGCGACGAAGCGCCCAGCGGATTCATTGCGACGCCCGTGCTGTTGCATGCCCAGCTACTTCCTTCCGTGGCGCTGCGCTTGAGCTATCGTCTGTTGGCGCGTGCGCGCGGAAAAAAGCGTTTCGGCAACTTGCACCTGCGTTTGCAGAGCGGGTGGCGATTGGCGGCGGTTGACCTTACCATCGATGCGGGTTGCGACGTGCGCGTGTTGCCTGCTTCGTTTGCCGCACGGGGCCGCGCTGAACGCGGTGTGCGAGACGAGCTCGGTGAAGTGCGAACGCGTCTCTTGCGCGCGCCACAAAGCGGCGGTGAGCTCGAATCCCTGCGTGAGTACGTGGCCGGCGATGCATTACGCGCCATGGATTGGAAGGCTACTGCCAAGCGTCGTCATCCGATCACGCGCGTGTTTCAACCCGAGCGCAGTCAGATCCTATGGCTCGTGCTCGATGCCAGTCGCACCATGGGCACCACCCTGCGCGAAGAGGACGAGCGTGGCTTGGGCGCGCGCACGCGTTTTGACCTCGCGCTTGAAGCGGCCTTGGAGCTCGCGCATCGCGCGCTCTCGGTGGGCGATCAGGTGGGCGTGCTCGTGTATGCAGAGCGACGCATCACGATGCTGCCGCCCCGCCGCGGTCGCGCCCACGAACGCATGTTGATCGATGTGTTGACCGAGCTGAATCCCAATCCCGTCCAGCTCGACGTGCGCGGTCTGGTCAGCGAGCTAGAGCGTAAGGCCCAAAAGCGCAGTCTGATCGTGCTGTTCACGGATTTAGACAACGAAAGCCACGGGCAGCTGCTTGCAGACCACGCGCCTCTGCTCAAGCGAAAGCACATCACGTTGCTCGTGAGCTTGGACGATCCGATCACGCAAAACTTGGCCAATGCGCGTCCCGAAAGCGCCGACGCTGCTTATCTCCAGGCGGCCGCCGCCGATCAACTTCGCGACCGTGCCGGCTTGAGCGCACGCCTGGTTAAGCGTGGCTTCATGGTGCTCGAAGCGAGCGAAGGGCGACTTGCGACGGCCGCCCTCGATAAGTACTTGGAGCTCAAGACTTCGCAGCGTCTGTAAGCGCAGGTAGGTGGCTTCGCTCGCTCGCTTGCCTGCTAGGCTAAAGCGATGCGCGCGCTTCGAACGCTCACGCTCATTTTGTGGTTCACGAGCTCCCTCATCGGAGCGGCCAAAGCGCAAGCACCCGCCAGGCTCGCCGAAGCTGAAGCGGCTTTTGCCCATGGTATGTATGACGAAGCAGCGGCCCTTGCCGAAGGACCCAGCGAGAAGTCTGCAGGCAAAGGCAACGCCGTATCGAACGACGCTCTCGTGCTCGCGGCTACTGCGCACCTCCAACGAGGCCGCATCGATCGTGCGATCGCCTTGTTAAAGCGCGCCACGCGCGGAGCCGGTCAATTTCGGGCACTTGCCCTGCTCGGCACAAGTCACGCACTACGCGGCGAACGCGCCGAAGCCGAACGCGCCTTCGATGCGCTAGTCGCCGCTTTCAACGATGGTAAGGTGCGCGATGACGACGGCGAGGGTTTGGCCGCTGTCGCGCGTGCCGCGCAGGCATTGGGCGCCTACCGCGATGCGAATCAGACCTTTGCTTCGGCCACGCGCGTGGCTCCGAAAAATCCGGAGATTGAGCTCGCCTGGGCGGAGCTCTTCCTCGACAAGTACGACAACGCCAACGCCGAGCGCAGCATTGCGCGTGTGCTCGCGCTGAATCCCAAGGATGCACGCGCGCTGGAGCGCATGGCCCGCATTCGCATGGAGCAAGGGGCTGACTTCCTCCTGGTCGAAGGCCTGATCAAAGACGCCCTGGCGCAAAATCCGAACCTGGTCGCAGCACACGTCACGCGCGCGGGCCTGGCGCTGCGAGACATGGAGCTTACGGTTGCAGACGAGCAACTCGACCTGGCGCTCGCAGTGAACCCGCGCGACCTGGAAGCCCTGAGTGTTCGCGCCGCGGTGCGATTCTTGGCAGACGACACCACAGGGTTTCAGCGCGCCGTCAAAGCAGTATTGGTCGAACATCCGCGCTTTTCGCGCATGTATTCGATTATTGCTACGTACGCGGAATGGGAGCATCGCTACGATGAGTTGGTCAAACTCGCGGATGCTGCCCTGCGTATCGATCCCGAGGATGCTTACGCACACGCCACGCGGGGCCTGAATCTATTGCGCACGGGCAACGAAAAGGAAGGTTTACAGTCGCTCGCGCGCGCGTGGGCAAAGGACCGATACAACGTTCATGTCTTCAACACGCTCAACCTATTCGAAGATGTGATCGCCAAAGAGTACGAAACCGTGGAAGCTGTGCCTTTTCGTTTGCGCATCCATCGCGATGAGCGGGCCTTACTATCGAGCTACGCACTGCCCCTGCTCAAACGCGCCTACGCGGACATGCAAAAGCGCTACGGCTTCACGCCGCAGGGCCCGCTCTCGATTGAGCTTTATGCCAATCCTGAGCATTTCTCGGTGCGCACTTCCGGCCTGCCGCACTTGGGTGTGCAGGGAGTGTGCTTTGGTAAAGTCTTGACGGCAGTTTCTCCGCGCGGTGGCGAGTTCAACTGGGGTCAGATCCTGTGGCACGAGCTATCGCACGTGTTCCATGTGCAGGGTTCTAAGAGTCACGTGCCGCGTTGGTTCACCGAGGGGCTCGCGGAGTACGAAACGATCATTGCGCGCCCCGAATGGAAGCGCGAAGACGATCGCGCGCTCTTCGATGCGCTCGAGGGCAACAGCTTGCCGGCGCTCGTAGATTTCAACCGCGCCTTCACGCACGCCCAATCCCCCGAGCAGCTGATGGTGGCTTACTACGCAAGCTCGCAGATCGTGGGCTACATCATCCAGCGCTTTGGCTTTGCCGTGGTGCCGCGCATGTTGTCTGCCTACGGCGAGGGAGCGCGCACCGAGTCCGTACTCAGTAAGGTATTGGGGATCGACGCGGCAAGCTTAGACGCGGACTTCAGGGCTTCCCTGCGCGCTCGTTTGTCCAGCAAGTTTGCCAAAGACTTTCGCGTCGACATGGCCCGCTACGAAAATTTGGCAGAGCGTAAGGCGCGCGCGCAAGCGGCCTCGCCAAGTATTGCAGACAAAGCCGCGTTTGCGCTGGCGCTGGCACGCGCCGGCCATCACGACGCCGGCCGCGCTGCCGAAGCCGTGCTGCACGAGGCGCCCCAAGATCCGCACGCGCGCTTTGCGATGGTGCATCTGGCCTTGATCTCGGGACACGTAGCGCGCGCGATCGAGCATCTGCAGAAGCTCGTAGCAAGCGGTCATGACGGCTATCAGATTCGCATGTTGCTCGCTCGTTCCTATGAAAAGCAAAAGGCCTTACCCGCCGCGCTCGCGCAGGCCGAGGCGGCGCTGCTAATCGACCGCGAACGCCCCGAAGCACCCGAATTGATGGTCAAGTTAGCTGACCTTCTGAAGGACGAGAACAAGCTCGTGGCCGCACTCGACCTAGTCGTGCAGGGCGACCAACATGCGCGCGCGCCGCTCGCTCGACTTCTGCCGCTGCTGGAGAAGCGCGGCGACTTCGCAACCCTGGCTGCTCGCGCCGAAAGTGGTCTGTTCCTCGATCCCGAAAGTGCAGCCTTACATCGCGCCTTGGCCGAAGCGTGGGTACATCGCGACCGAGCTAAAGACGCCCTCGTTGAAGCCGAGTGGGCCATCAAGCTCAGCGCGGACAAGCCGGAGCAAGCGCAGGCTGAGCTCACCAAAGCGCGCGTATGGGTGGCACTCGGCAAGCCCGCCGACGCCAAGCTCGCAGCGCGTCGCGCCATCGCGCTCGATGCCAGCGTGCAGAAGCAGGCAAAAGCGCTGATTTCGAGGTAGCGTAAGGCGGAAATCTGGCAGCTTCAATGGCCTTCACCACATGAACAGCACGCCCAAAGCGCCGACGCGCAGCATCGTCGCGCGCATCTTTGTTGGCTTCCTTGGCGTGTTACTGTCGTTTGCGGCCGTCTCGACGTTAAGCTTGATTCAGCACGATCTGACGGCGCGAACCTTACGGTTGCTGCACGAAGGCTACTTGCCGCTTTCGTTGAGCATCAGCGAGGCGCGGGCCACGCAAGGCGCGTTTGCAACCATGGTCGAGCGTAGCTTCGAAGGCAGCGAATCGGCTGCGGCCGAAGGCTGGCTCGAAATCGCGCGACGTATTCGTCCGATTGCGCTGCGTCGCGCGATCGATGGCGCCGCTCGCGCACAGCGTCTGGTCACCCACGAACGCGACCGAGCGGCGCTCACGACCTTACGCGCTGAGCTCGAGGCCGTGTTGCTCGAATATGAGTTGTCCGAAGATGACTTCGAGAGTTTGTCAGGCGGCTTGACTGCCCGTGACGTAGCGGGTGCGCGCGCCGCAGTCTCGAGCGTACGCATGCGCGAACGGCAAGCGCAGGCACATTTGGCACGCGCCTGGTCGCTGATAAGCGAACGCATCGCGTCCACCAGTCGCAAAGCGGGCGACGATGAGCGAAGGGCCTTCGGCATGCTCGTGGGGTTGGGCCTCGTCGCGCTTGCGGTCAGCATCGCTATTACCTTCTGGTCCACGCGCATGCTTGCACCGCTGACGCAGCTCGCTGAACGCGTGGCGGCCGTCGCGCGCGGCGATCTCTCGGCGCGTCTTGCGCCTCACGCAAGCGACGAAATCGGCCGCGTGGCCGTCGAGTTCGAACGCATGGTCGATGCCTTGAACACACGCGACGCACGCTTGCGTCAGACCGAACGTTTGGCTGCCGTGGGCAGACTCGCTGCGCACGTCACGCACGAAGTTCGCAATCCACTCAACAGCGTGCGCCTGAACATGGAGATGCTCGAAGAGGACCTCGCGCAAGCGGGCCCCGAGGCACGCAAGATCGTGGCGGCCGTATTATCCGAAGTCGACCGCTTAACCGACATCACCGAGCAATACTTACGGTTGGCGCGCTTGCCCGATCCCAAGCTCGAGCGCGGCGACTTACCCACGCTCGTGCGCGAGGTCATGAGCTTCGTTGCCCGCGAAATGAGCGTGGCAGACGTGACGCTTGCGGCAGACCTGAGCGAAGTCGAGCCCATCCCCATGGATGAGAGTCAGTTACGCCAGGCGCTACTCAATCTGTTTCGCAACGCACGCGAAGCGATGCCTGGCGGCGGTGTGATCAAAATCGTTCTGCGCGACCTCGATCAGGGTGTGGAGCTTTCCGTCAGCGATCAAGGCAGCGGCATTCCAGAAGCTGAACGCGAAAAAATCTTCGACCTGTTCTACACCACCAAAGAACACGGTACGGGTCTTGGTCTGCCACTCACGCAGCAAATCGTGGCAGCCCATCGTGGGCGAATTCTGTGCACTGCAGCGGAAGGTGGCGGCACGCGCTTTCAAATCTGGTTGCCACGAAACGAGCCATCTGGGACTGAGGGTTGAGGCCCGCGGCCAGCACCACGCCCCCCCGGCCACGTGTTTCGCACTCGACTGGCGTAAGCCGAGCCATGCATTAAACCGCCTGCCCATGCCCCTACGCGCCGACGGACGTACCCCCACCCAGCTTCGCCCCATCGCCATCGAAAAGGGCGCCCAACGCAATCCCGAAGGCTCCGTGCTTTACCGCAGCGGTCATACCGCCGTGCTGATCGCCTGCTCGGCCGAAAATCGCGTCCCACCGTTCTTAGAAGGTAAGGGTACAGGTTGGATCACGGCCGAGTACGCCATGCATCCGCGCGCCAATCCCGATCGCAGACAGAAGCGCACCGGCGGTGACAAGATCGACGGCCGCAGCCAGGAAATCCAGCGTTTGATCGGCCGCTCCCTGCGCGCAGCCGTGCATGTCGAAAAGCTCGGCGAGCGCACCCTGGCCATCGATTGCGACGTGCTCGATGCGGACGGCGGCACACGCACGGCCAGCATCACGGGCGGCTTTATCGCCGTGGCCCTCGCGCTCGATGGTCTGCTCAAACAAGGTAAGATTCCCCACGGCGTCTTACGCTCCCCAGTCGCCGCGATAAGCGTGGGTCTCATCGACGGGCAGGCTTTGCTCGACTTACCCTACGTGGAAGACAGTCGCGCCCAGGTCGATCTGAATGTCGTCGCCAACGGCGAAGGCGAAATTATCGAAGTGCAGGGCACAGCCGAGGGCGCGCCGATGCGACGCGGTGAGCTCGATCAACTCGTCGACCTCGGTCTGCAAGGCATCAAGCAGTTGGTCGCAGAGCAAGAGCGCATGCTGCGCGAAGCTGGCGTCTACCTCGATGCATTGCTAGGGCGCTAACCCTACTACGTGGACGGCCTGGTCGTTCTGGCAAAACTGCGCCTCCCTGCGCGCCGTGGAGCTGCGTTTGCAGCGCGAGAAGGTGCCCGTGAAGCGTTTGGCCTTCGCTCATACAGCCAGCCTGCCCGGGATCGGCACACTAACGGCCTGCAATCGTAGCCAAGGAGTTGTTCCGCGTGCGATCGCGCGCTACAGTTGGCGCTCGTTCGGGGTGTAGCACAGCCTGGTAGTGCGCTAGCTTTGGGAGCTAGAGGTCGCATGTTCGAATCATGTCGCCCCGACCCAGATGGCAAAAGATGAAGCGGAGCTGCGGATATCCCAGCTCCGTTTTTTCTTTAAGCGCCCAGCACGTAGTCAACCTATTGACCACACCATGCCTCGAACCATGACCTCCCAGCTCGCGTCGCGTTCGCACCTGCAGTGCCTAACCTTACTCATCTTGCTCTGCTTGCCGCAGGCTTGCGTGAGCGTGGAGGTTCATCCGCAGCAAAAGCCAGATACTCAGATCCAAGCGGCGCCTTTGCTCGTGCTCGTCAACCAAGGCGGCTACGACTTAGCGGCGGCCCAGGATCTACGGGCGGCGCTCGACTCCGAGCTGAAGGAGCTTGGAATAGCTTCGCAGACCTTACTTGTGACAAGCGACATGCTCAGGGAACAGTCAGGCATCGAGCAGGCGCGCGCGCGGGCGCAATCGGTGCTGCGCATCATGCCCATCGCAGGTACGCGCCTCGATGGCGTGGCCACGCGCATTACCTACGATGCGGCCCTGCACTTGCGCGAGAGCGACGCGCGCGTGTGGCGCGCACGGATCGAAGTGCGCAGTGGCACCCTGAGTAGGCAGCTCAAGCGCAGACAGCAACGCGTGGCGCGCAAGCTCGTCGCACAAATGCGTGAAGATCACGCAATCTAGGGCGGGTTCGACGACCTATATGGCGCGGGCGCAGCGCGGTAAGTCGCAGCGTCGACTACCGATCGTTATGCAGTCTTGAGCTTGCGGAGGATTTCGTGCCGCTTCCCATCGATGCACAGTCCCGCAACAACTCCCACGTAAACCGCGCACGCAGATAAAAGCCACGCGGCAAAACACTAAGCGGCTCGCCATCCCCACCGTAAGCTCGCGTGCGCACGCCACCATGCGCCGCCTTAGGTCTCGCTTGCAACCACCGCCCCACGTGCGAAGTAAGGTCGTCGACCTTACCAATTGCCACCATGCCCACGATCTCTTCGAAGTCCGCGCGCAGCACGTCTTCCTGCTCCGCACTCGGCTTCCAAAAGAACGGCGTGCCAACGCGAGGTTCCGCGCCCTCGATGATCGGTACCCACAACACATGCGCAAGCTTCGCGCGCACGGGCGAGTCGCTCCACTCCATCGTGTCCGCGTTTGCTAGCGATAGCGTGCACACGAACGTGGACTCGCGCGGCCGACCTTGGGCATCGATCGGAATCGTCTTGAGCTCGACGCCGAGCGCCGGGAAGTCCGGCAGAGAGAGAGAGCCGGCCGACGCACCGAGCAGGCGCTCGATGAGCTGGCCAATCTTACCTTTCCGGCGCACACCGGCCCCACCCAAGGAGCCGTCTTGTGGAAGTAGCAGGGAACGCCCGGACAGCGCTGATGCTCGCGCTTCCAAATCTTCAAGGTCAGCTGGCGGTGTGGAACTCAGAGAACACCCTCAACGAGCCCGTCACAAGGCGCATTGCTCACCGGTCTGGACGATGAAGTCATAGCACCGCGAGTCCACTGGCTGATTGGTAAAGCACGTATCCAGAGCGGTGAACTCTGGCAAGCAGAGTTCCTGAATACAGCTTTGGTTCTTGCATGCCTTCGCTTGCACGCAACAATCGAGCGCGTCGGACTGCGTCTTGCACATATAGTTGCGCGCACAGATCATCAGATCGTTGCGAATGCAGCTCTGGCAATCGTATTGCTCTCCAAGCTCGTCGTTAGTGGACTGCGCTCCGGGCGTTTTGTCTGAGTTCGCGCAGTTGATGGCGTTGGCCAACTTGTTCGTGGGAAGGCCCAGCGCTGTGCTCAAGCAAGTCTTCACATTTGCGGCGCATCGCCCCGTTTGCGTGAAGAAGTTCGTAGCCACGCACATCGGCGCGCTGCAAGTATCGGTCGCCTCATCGCAGGTCGATCCTTGTGCGCACGGATAAGGGCCGCGCACGCAGCCCGAGTAGTCCGCCAAGTTCGAGTCCGGATTGCAGCTCGCAGGACCGTTGCAGAAGAGTGCGTCCTCGCAGGGATACATCTGGCTCTGACCATTCGAGCACAGGCTTGGATCAGTAGTGTCGCGGCAAGAGGCGCCGAGGCAAATCTGGCCGGCAGCACATGCCTTGCCGCACGCACCACAATTGGCTTCGTTGTGAGAAGTGTCGACGCAGTCTTCGCCGCAATACGACTCTGAGTCGCCGCAGCCGAACTGCACCGGCAAGCCCTTCACACACCTTTGCGCTCCGAGGACTGGGGAGAAGAGCACATCGTTGCCGCAGGCTCCGCAGTTACGGGCGTCGTTGTTCAGGTCGACACATTGCTCACCACAAAGCTCAAGGCCTTGCGGACAACCGCACGTACCTGCCACGCAGGCTTGGGCGCGACCCGGTGTACCACCGCAGACCGTTCCGCATGCACCGCAGTTCGTTGCATCCGTTGCGGGATCGCTGCAAGCACCACCGCACTCTGCGTATCCCGAAGGACAGCTGCTCGGTGTCGCAGTGCCTACCACAAGCGGTGCTGCGCCGTCGTCGCACTTGGTGGGGTCATCGTCCGCGCTCTGTACGTCCGGGCCTGTCTTATAAGACAGCGCCTTGGACACGCCGGCCGCCGTCTGACCGACCAACACGACTTCTTGCGTGGTGGGTGCATCGCCTGACGCACAGCCATCATCGCCCGTGAAAATCGTAGAAACGCCCGGGAAGCTTGCGCCTACTAGCCATATCTGCGCGCCAGGCAACGGGTTTTTGTCGCCATCTTGCACGCACACGCGCAAGCATGTGATCGACGCAAAGAAGTCGCCGTAGCCGTGCCATGACAAATGGTCGATGTCCTTGCGGTAGACGCGCTCGCCCTTGTCGTTGACCGTGCGTTTGGCCTTACCTTCTTCGACCCAGGCCTCCTTCTTTTCGTCATAGCTCAGCCCGCTGCGCTCCGCGGCACCGACGTCCTTGGCGGGGAAATCGGCCACGACTTTGTCGTCTTTGCTAACCGTAAGGTTGTTGTTGTCTTTGTCGACGATCTTGATGTCCATGGCGCGATAGATGGAGACGCGGCCCTTGTCTGCTCCGCGCTCACCCTTGAGCTCCGGTAGTGACGCACCTTGCTTGCGATCGTTGCCGTCGACATCGGACACTGTCAGCTTGACCATGCCCGTGACGCGCTTGCCCTCGGCATCACGCACGGCGCCGGGCGGGATTTCGATTGATGCACCGGACGAGAGTTGCACCCTCACGCCCTTGTCGGCATCGAAGTCTTTGGTGTCGTCCACATCCTTGATGAAGACTTCCATGTAGCCGCCCTTGGCAGGCGGACGCTTCACGGTGGCGGCGTAGCTTACCTTCGAGACTTCGACCTCTTTCGGCTCCTTTGCCGATTTCAGCTCGAAGTTGCCCTTGGCGTCGCTCTTCACCATGTCGCCCGAATCAAATTTCAGATCCGCGTCATCTACTGCGCGACCGGTGTCAGCGTCGAACACGCGCCCCTTGAGTCGACCGAGATCTTCGCCGGAGTCAGATCCGGGCCCGCTGTCGTTAATGGGGCCGCAAGAGCACGCGCCGAACGCGCCATCGCTGCAAGTCTGCTTGCCAGCGGACCCACCGTCGCATTGGCAAGACTGCGTGGCCCCGTCCCCGCAGGCCTTCTTGGAACCACCGCCTGAATCACATGCCAGCAAGCCGCTGATCGATACGAGCAGCGACGCCAACAAGACGGTTCGACTCCACAGATCTAATCCCATCGTAAACCTCCACCCTGGGTACCTACATAACCGATGCCGGGCAGATTCCCAGGAGTCTCGCATGCCACGAACCGCAAGCAGCGTTGCAACCCCGCCGCTCGCGCCTGGAAAATCCGCATCGCACTGTCACGTACGAACATGGGCCTGCGTTTTATGCCTTTTTGCCCAAGCTTTCTCAACGACTCCTACTTTGGTCGCGAGTCCGCGCGCGCTGACTGCACGCACAATGGGAGGGGTAGTACGCCCGTGTGGTCTTATGAACAGCAGACTTAGGACGAGCGATCTACGGGGTGTCGGCATTCAGATCTGCGCACGATCAAATAGCCGCGACCTGAACGCATTCGCACCCCTCGTGATGTGTGATGAGCTCGTTCGCGCGTCGTCATCGTCGCGGCTTCTCTGTGACATCCCGTGATCGGATCGTGCGCACGAACTTCGCGCCGCTAGAACGTCCAACCACGCAGCGAGTCGCACCTGCTGTGACGATCCGCAACGGTAAGGATCGTCGGCGCAGGCTCATTGGACGAAAATGTACTCGAACAGCACGCGCATGGTCGGCCATACGCCCCATTCCCCAAGCTGGAGTCCTGCCGTCCGCAGATCGAGCGTGTATATCCGGATCTTGGCGGCAAGGTCTCCCTAGACAGGAATGCCTCAACGGCTTGCCACAGGCAGAATCAGCAGCAGACGGCGCGTTCAGCTCGGTAAGATCAACGGCGCAGGCGATCGTCAGACACATGCTTTGCGATGCGGTCGGGTCGCAGATCGCCCCACGAGATTTCATATATCGACATCACAACGTGTCTTACTGTTGTCGAAAGCTTGCGTATGGCGTCACGTAGGGTACATGCCTTCAACCAAAGGGAAGAGGGATCCAATGGCCGCAAAGAAGAAGACTGGGAAAGTGTACGGAAGTAAGACGCAGTTCGTGATGGGGTTGCCCCACGAAGTAAGCGCGAAGGATGTCGTCGCCCGAGCCAAGGCCAAGGGCCTCGCGCTTACGGAAGCCCACGTCTACAAGATCCGCTCCACCAACAAGAGTAAGGCAGCTGGCGGTAAGTCCGCTGCCAAGGGTGGTAAGACCGCAACCAAGAAAGCCGCCCCCGCCAAGAAAGCTGGCAAGAAGGCCGCGAGCGGCAAAGGCGGCTCGAGCCAGAACAAGCGCGACTTCGTGTTGAGCATGGGCAATGCGCCGGCCGCTGAAGTGCTCAAGCAGGCCAAGAAGGCCGGCCTCGCGCTCTCCAAGGCTTACCTTTACACGATCCGCGCAGAGTCGGGCGGCGCCAAGAAGGCCGCCAAGAAAGCGCCCAAAAAGACCGCCAAGAAAGCGCCCAAAAAGGCCGCTAAAAAGGCCGCTAAAAAGGCCGCTAAAAAGAAGAAGTGAGCGCGGCCGCAACGCAGGCCTTAACAGCTTAGCTGTACCTGGGAAGACGGACATGAGACAAGTCCGTTCCTTGCCTTGCTAAGGAGTCTGCGTGCTGCCTCGACCTCAGTTCCTCGAGGTCGTGTCCGCGTTAGGCCTGACTTCGCTCGTGCCTGCTTGCGGTGCGAGGAAGTCGCCGCGCGTGATCGTTCGGCCTTGGCTGACTCGTGAGCTAAATCCAGCGCTTTTTGTGAAACCATCGGTAGATCGCAAAGGCTATCAACGCGAGCGCGACCCAGACCGAGAGGTAACCAAAACGCCACTTGAGCTCGGGGATATGCTCGAAGTTCATACCGTAGACGCCGACGATGAAGCTCAACGGCATGAAGAATACGGAGTACATGGCGAGCGTGCGCATCACATCGTTGGTGTCATTGGCGGCGAGCGAAAGCTGCACGGCCAAGAGATTGCGCAAGTCTTCGAGTAAGTTATCGGTGAAGAACAACAAGCTCTCGATGCGTTCACGCAAATCCTGACACAGCGGCAGATTGCGATCAGAGCGCGGCACGAAGCGCTGCACCGCATTCAACGTGTGCCAAAGCATGCGCTTGATCAACGTCAAGCGCGCCTGCGTGCGAAAGATGTCGTCCCAATGCTGGGTGTCACGCTGGTCCGTCAACACCGCGGCTTCGAAGATGTGGATGCGTGCCTCTGCTGCTTCGAGCGGCGCCTGATAGGTTTCCACGGCGGCGGTCAACACCTCGAGCATGACTGCGAGCAGGTACACCGTGTCAGGCGTGTCGCGATACTTCTCCAAGATGGGCTGCAAGAAGCTTTGATCCTTACGGTGTGCCGTGATCAAGAAGCGATTGCCCAAAAAGACCGTCACCTTACGGGTAAGGGCCTGCATGCTGGTGGCATCTTCGGGCGCTCCGTTGTCAAAGGCGCGCACGATCAAGAAGGTGATGTCACCCGATTGCTCATGCTTGGGTAGATGGAGCGGCTCGAGGCAATCCGCGACTAAGGTCGAATGCAAACGATAGTCGTGGGCCAGCGTCTCGAGCTCGTCGCCCGTGGGATCGGCAACATCCAACCAGATGGGTACCGGTGGATTTCCTTCACGTCGAATTTCGTCGATCATGACTGCACCACTCCCGCGCTGGGCCGATTACGTCACGTCAAGTATCTGCGCTTTACGTGCCGTAGGAAAGCTTCTGTCGCGAGCGCGTGGCCAGTTGCCGATTCGATCAGTGCGTCCGTGGTGAGCAAGCTTCCCTTCGACCATACGCTCGCATCGAGCCAGGCATTGAGCGGCTGAAACTCGCCTCGGGTAATCTGAGCATTGAGATCGGGCAACGCACTGTTCACGGCCTCGAATAGCTGCGCTGCGATCAGGGCCCCTAAGGTATAACTTGGAAAGTAGCCAACCGCGCCGGACGGCCAGTGCACGTCTTGCATGCAGCCATCTTTGAAGTTCTCGCCGTCCTTGCCTGAGGTAGAAAGCGAGAGCGCCCGCTGCATGTGCTCATGCCACAGCGCCGGGATGTCGCTAACTTCGGCCTTACCTTCGATCACGGCCTTTTCGATGCGATAGCGCAGCACCACGTGCAATGGGTAGGTTACCTCGTCCGCATCGACGCGAATGAAGCCACGCTCCACGCGCGTGTATAGACGCGTCAGGTTCTCTGCCGTGAAAGCCTGCGGCTGAGCTTGCGCGTGTGCTGCGAAGATCTCGCGAACGATAGGCGCTGCAAACACCATGAAGGGACTCCCCCGACAGATCTGCATCTCTTGAAACAGACTCTGGCTCTCGTGCACACCCATGCTGCGTGCCAGACCCACGGGCTGATCGCGCAGGTCGCGCGGCAGATGCTGCTCGTACTTGGCGTGACCGGTTTCGTGCAGCACGCCCATCAAGCTCTCGGTAAAGTCGCGTTCGTTGTAGCGGGTGGTGATGCGCACATCGTCCGGTACGCCGCCGCAAAATGGATGGTGACTGGTGTCGAGCCGACCATGCTCGAAATCAAATCCCACGCTCGCCATCATGCGCATGCCCAAGGCGCGCTGCGCCGCCGTTGCGAACGGCCCCTCAGGCGTGTGCAGCGTGTCACGTGCCTGCCGCTCGATGACCTGTTCGATCAACGAAGGTAAGGTTTGCTCGAGCGCAGAAAAAAGCACATCCACGCGTGCGCTCTGCATACCGGGCTCGAACGAATCCATCAAAGCATCGTAGCGACCGACGCCAAAACGCTCACTTAGAACGCTGGCCTCTTCTCGCTTCAGGCGAAACACCTCCTCCAGCAGCGGCTTGTGGCCCCCCCAATCGTTCGCTGCCCGTTGGCTGCGCCAGGCTTGCTGGCAGCGTAACTGCGCGCGACTTTGTGCCTCCACCAGGTCTTGCGGCAGGGCCGTCGAGCGACGGTAGCCCCGCTCGATCTCTCGCACATTCGCCTGTTCTGACGGTGCCAGGGTTTCGCCCTTGGCTGCGTGCAGCCAGTCTTCCACACGCTTGTCGGTCGACATCGCGTGGATCTGACCATCTAAGGTCGACATGGCTTGCGCCCGTGCCTCCCCGCCACCTGTGGGCATCATCACCGCTTCGTCCCAACCAACCATGGCGGAGACGTGAGACAGCGAACTTATACGGCGCATATGGGATGTCAGATCACGATAGGACACGGAGATCTCCCTAAGACCGATACGGCTTTGGTGTCTAGTTTGTGAGTTTCGAACGAGCCGTGGGGCAGAGGTGCGATCAGATCGTTTGTAACACCCAATCGTCTACCATCAGTACTCACAGCAACGCTCAAGAACACGCCATGATACTCTAGCCGCTCGCGCCTCAAAGCAGTTCACCATGCATCTCCGTACGCCGCATCCTCAAACCGCTGCCGAGCTTCGCGCGCACGAAGCGGACACGCTGATCGCAGCTGCGCGGGAGGGCGATCCCCGCGCCTTCGATGCCTTGGTTCGCCGCTTTCGCCCGCGCATTTACGCCTTGGCGCTCCACCTCTGCGGCAGCACGCACGACGCCGACGACATTACGCAAGATGCCTTCGTGCAAGCCTATCGACAGATCGCGCATTTCGAAGGCCGCAGTCAGTTCTTCACCTGGCTGTATCGCATTACCGTCAATCGCGCGCTCAATGTGCAGCGCGGGCGCAAACGCTCAGGCGTCTCGCTCGATGATGCACGCGTCGACATCGCCGTGCGCGTCGACGCACCCTCCGATCCGCGCTTGGCGCTGGAGATGCGCGAGACGTACGCAACCCTGTTGTCCGCGCTCGATGCGTTGTCCGCTTCGCTCAAGAGCGCAGTCGTACTGACGGTGCTGCAAGGCTTGAGCTACGAAGAAGCCGCCGTCGTCTTACGCACGTCTGAGGGTGCGATCGCAGTGCGCGTGCACGAGGCGCGCAAACATTTGCGTGCGGCGCTCGCCGCTGGCGTCGCCAAACGTACGCGCGCCTCCATCGCAGACACTGCGCACAAGAAGCAGGCGCAAGCGTCAGATCGCGAGGGCTCGCCCTTAAGCCTGGATCTCGCTCTCGCGCTCGCCGGTTTGCTCTGAGTCTTCTTCGCCTTGCACTTGCACGGCAGCCCCAGATTGAACCTGAGTATCGCCACCAGCGCCATGCTCGACGGACGCGGGCTCCGCGTCAGACCGTTCCTGCGCAATCGCTGAATCTCCTGCAGACGACTCCGTGGCTTCGAGCGTGGCCGCCTGCGCCTCCCGTGCGGACTCGGATTCCGCCTCGCCGCGTTCGTGGCGCGCGGGCCGTGCGTTACTTCGGAGCAAATCAGACACGAGCCACCAGGGACGTTTATCAAGCAAGTGCGTGTCTTGAGACATGACCTTATTGTTGGCCGCGTCTGGATGCAGGGTGGCGCGCAAAATGCCCTGATCTCCAAAGGCGCGACTGACGATGGGCTCGCTAATTCGGCCATCGAATACGCGCTGTTTCCAGGGCTGCATGATCGTGAACTCGCGCTCGAGATCGAGCAGCGCGCTTTGGCCTACCTCACTTGGGCGCGTGGCCATCGCAATGCACAGACGATTTTCTGCCGAACGCGAACGCAGGCCCAAATCGAGCTCCCACGCTTCACTCAGATCACACGGCGCTGCCAGTACGTGCGCACCTGCCAGTGCCGCGAGCTTGGCCGTCTCAGGGAAGATCATGTCGTCGCCAACCACGATCGAGAGCTTGCCCCAAGGCAAACGAAACACTTCTAACCGTCTGCCCGAGCTTGCCCAGGCATGCCGCGCGGGAATATGCAGCTGCGGCTGACGTGCGACGATGCCCGCCTGTCCGATGAGCACGCCCATATGGAAGTACTCCCCGAACGCTTTTTCGACCAGGCTCGTCACGATCTGCGTGCGCGTGCCGGCACATGCCTCCGCAAGCGCGCGCACGGCTTTGATGAAGAACGCAGCGCTCAGCTCAGCATCTTCCACGTGGGCGCGTTCAAAACAGAACAACTCCGGCAATACGACGAGGTGCGTACCGACCTGGGCCAAGGCATCGATTTGTTCGGCCGCGGATGCGATGGCGTTTTCGATCGAAGTCCTATCGACGTTCGAGAGCGCGGCAACATCGAGCGTTTCGAACGCAGGCTCGCCTTGTTGCGGACGCGGCTTGGTGCCGATCGGTCGGTACAAGTCCGGTCTGCGCGCTTCGAAGATATGGGTACCGTCGGGCCTGAGCTTGTGATCGGCTTCGCTCGGATCGATGTCCGCAACCACGATGGCCTCGCCCGTACGCGGCCCTTTTGCGAGCACACGACCATCAGGTGCCACGATCTGACTCTCGCCCGCACCGTCGAGAAACGGCACCGGAATGAAGGTCGCGCTCGACACGCTTTCGAGTAAATGCGTGGGAATCAGCGAGCCGACTTTGTTTGCGGCCACGATGAACACGCGATTTTCAGGCGCGCGCGCGGGCACATGCAGTGACGCCTCGTCGAGCGCGAACGAGTTCAAGCTGTTGCACAGCACTTGCGCGCCACGCAGCGCGAGACAACGCGGCGTCTCCATGGTGACGCCATCGCGACATGGATAGAGACCCAGACGCGCCTTTTCGGTTTCGATCACAGGCGCTGTCTGCGCGGCGGGGGTGAACCATACGTTTTCGTGGCCCATCAAGGTTTGCTTGTCGGCTTGCGCCAACAGCTGACCATCCCCGCCGTACAGCAGACTTGTGACCGTAAGGTTGTCACCCTCGCGGCGCAGCGAGCAGTTGATCACGACAAGGGTACGGTGACGCGCGGCGCGTTCCGAAATCGCAGCCAAAAATTCGCCCTCGAGCGTGACGGCAACTCGCAGCGCGTGCTCACGGTCGTCGTACCAAGAGATGTGATTGCAGAACTCGGGCAGCACCATCAGCTCGGGCTGATGCGTCTGCGCGGCCGCATCGATCATGCGCAGGCAGGTTGCGAGGTTCTGATCGACGTCGTCGTTGGACGCGAACTGCAAGGCTGCAACGCGAAACATGAAGGCCTCCCGGCGTGGCGCAATATACGCCCCAAAGCTGTTCTAGTCCGAGTCGCGAGAAGTCGCTCGGATCATTTGTTTTAGCTCGCGAATCTGCGTCTTTCGCGACTGACCGGGCCGCGCATAACGGTCGGCCTTGATGTACATGGTCAGCGCTTGGTCGAGGTTTCCGATGGCTCGCAATTCGCCCGCGCCGCGCCGATAGAAGTCAAAGCGTGCGCTCGTTTGCGTGAGCGCCAAGAAGAAGGCCCCTGCGGTCAATGTGCCTGCAAGTGCAAGCCGTTGAGCTGAGAAGGTAAAGCTCGCGCGCAGCTGCAACAATCCCCACGCTAGCAGTAAGACCGCGAGCATGATGCACGCTCCGAGCGCGCCAGGCAGATCGACCCACCCGCCCACCATGCACAGCAAGGCCGCGGTCACAGTCAGCTGAATCAACGCCGCGCTCGCGTCGGGCGAAGGCCCATGTTCAGAAAGCGCGCGCGCAAGCTTGCCTGTTGGCCATGCGAACAGCCGCGCAAGGGCTGCAAGCCACGTCGCAGGCGTAAGCAATGCGTAAGCAATCCACAGCATGTAGTAACTGAACCAACCGATATCGAACATGCCGCCTAGCTCTGCAAAGGCATGAAAAGACAGCGCCGCACACAGGGCTAAAGCACACATGACGCTGCGAACGCCCGATTTTCTGGCGTCCCGCTCAGTGGCCGCAAAATAACCGAGCGCCGTCACGATCTGCAGAGCGATCACCGAATGTGCAATGAAAGCCCAGACCAGCTGCTCCGATATGCCGGTATGCGATATCAGCAAGTCGCGCAATGGGTCGAGCACGCCAGGCGACGGATGACCCATCGGCTTACTCTTTGAGAGGCGCGCCAACACGTGGCCCGCACGCCAGTCTGCTTCGCTTTTAGCAAGCGCAGTGAACGCGTACACGATGCCGCAGGTGATAGCCGTCATTGGTACGCCAAAGCCAGGTGCGCGCTCGACGGCCGTTCGTTGCGCACTCTCGAGTGGCACGTCCGGCATGAAGATCGTCCACAGTAAGATCCAAGACAGTAAGTAATGATGCTGATAGCTGTCGAACAAGCTGATGGACCAGCTCAGCGTGTAAAGACAGGCGACCGCAATCCTCAAAAAGCGCGCGCCGCCCGTCAGGACCTGGAGCAACGCCAGCGACCCCGTCAGACACATGAGCCCAACGTAGAAACTCGCTGTGGGTACGGGCGTCACGGCGTCGAGCCAACCGAAGTGCGTGACGTTGAAGCCGCCGATTCCGTAGCGCGCGCCGTGGGGCAACATCGTCAGCCAGACATCGAATGCCAGCAGCAAATACACGCCTTTTTGCAGCAAGTACGCCCGCGCCGGATGGTTTCGCGTGCTGAACGGCCGACTCCAATCGATCACCGCACAGGCTCCCGAACGAGCTTACCGTTGCGGCAGTCCAGCGCGTAACGCGTCTCGCCTGCATCGCGCTGCGCCGCGTCTTTGCAACTGCGCACAAGCTCGGCGTATGTCAGCCGCTCACGCGCGCATTGCTGCGCCAAAAAATGCGTAATCACGCGGCTGCGCCCCCGCTCGAGCGAGCGAACCCAAGCGCTGTGTAAACTCGCTTCCAGATCGATGCGTGTTTTCTCGCCCGCCCCATCGAAGGCCCACGCGCGCACGCGGCAGCTCTGCACGCGCACCGCCGAAAACATGCGCCAAGCAAAGCGCTCGTCGTCGCGGTCGCCCCGCAAATAGTAAGATGCGGGTATCGCGACCTGAACGAAAACAAGCAGCCAGAGCCACGAGGCCCTGCGCTGCTTGTTGGTTTCGGCATGCTCGGCGGTGTGGACACCCCCGCCGGATGCGTTCACTTCTTCTTGCTCTTCTTGGCGGGCTTCTTCGCAGGCTTGGCGGCTTTTGCAGCCTTCTTCGCGGGCTTGGCGGCTTTCGCTGCCTTCTTGGGCTTAGCGGCCTTCGCAGCCTTCTTCGCCGGTTTGGCGGCCTTCTTAGCGGGCGAAGGCTTGCTTGCCTTCTTAGCGGGTTTGGCCGCTTTCTTGGCGGCTTTAGCCGGTTTCTTGGCTGGCGCTGCTGACTTGGCCGCTTTTTTGGCTGGCTTACCAGCCTTCTTCGCTGCCACCGGCTTGGCTGCCTTCTTTGCGGGCTTCGCTTTCGCGGGCTTCGCTTTCGCGGGCTTGCCAGCCTTGGCCGGAGCCGCCTTCGCGGTCTGTTCTGCTTTGGCAGGGGCAGCCTTCGCTGGCTTCTCGGCCTTCGCTGGCTTCTCGGCCTTCGCTGGTTTCGGGGCTTTCGGGGCCTTGGCTGGCTTTGCAGGCTTCGCTACGGGAGCGTGATCGGCGTCATCGGCGTCATCAGCTTCGTCCGCCTGGTCGTCCGCTTCGTCCTCGTCATCCTGATCGTCATCCTCATCGTCGGCGACCGGCGGGGGGGCCACTTTGAGATCAGCCTTCTTCGGCTTCTTGGGCTTGGCCTCGTGGTGCTTCATGGTCTTTGAGACCGGACCGTCCACAGGCGCGGGTGGTGGCGGCCCCGACGCCGCGGCGGCGTAATCCGTAGCTGGAGGTGCGTCTTCTTCGGTATCTCCGAAGCGGGGTGCGTAATCGTCCTCAGAATCGACGTTCGCGCCGGTCACTTCACCGTCTGCGGACTCGATGAACGTGCCCGGATCGTCGTCTTCTTCCTCGTCTCCCCAGTAGCCGCGCTCATCGAGCGGCTCGTCTTCCTCGTCGCGGGCTTCATCGGTGTCGGCTTCTTCCTCGCTGTCGAACTCCGAGCCTCGTCTGCGCGGATCGCCTGCGTCCGAGAGCTCAAGCCCGTGGTCGCTAGAGAAGCCCTGGTTCAGTTCGGCACCTGCTTCGATTGCGGTCATATCGAGGGCCTCAGTCACACTCATCCTCCTGGTCCCAACATGGCGGAACGGATCGGTCGGATGGGAGCATAAAGTGCGTCGCGTAGAAAGTCTCTTGCGCGCATGCACACGCAAAAAGATCTTACGCATGCCGGATGTCTGGCGTCGTCCGTGTCACCCTGGGCCGCCGCGTGCTTCGGTTTTCGCGGAGAAAGCAGCCTGATTCGTCGTGTATGTGCCGCCCTTTGATCTTCCCCTCGACGAGATCCGTCGCGAGCTCGACGGCCTGCGCGGCCCGCTCCGCATCGCCATTCAGCGATCGAAGAACCCCTTCAACGTCGGCGCCATCATCCGCGTGGCCCACTCTTTCCTCGTCCGCGAGATCATTCTGATCGGGGAGGAGCCGTATTACACGCGCGCTTCCATGGGCATGGAGAAGTACGAAAACATCATCAGCCTGCCTGACGAAGCCGCCTTCGTGGCCAAGGTCCAAGCCGAATCCCTGCGCGTGGTGGCGATCGAAAAAGACCATCCGCAGGTGCAGGGCCTATGGGACTACACGTTTCCCGAGGAACGCTGCGTGCTGGTGTTTGGCAGCGAGAACGCCGGCGTCAGCGATGAGATCATGGCCATCGCCGAAGCAGTGGTCGCGATCCCTATGTTCGGCATCAATCACAGTTATCCAGTGTCGGTGGCCGCCGGCATCACCATGGCCGAGTGGGCGCGACGCTATTACGGCGCAGGTCGGCTGGTCGCGGTGCCGCGCGCGCCATGAAGACGACACAAACAGTGCGGGGTCGGACTTGCCAACTGACGCGCGGCCATTAGAATCCGCGCTCTCTGGTGGGTGTAGCTCAGTGGTAGAGCACTGGATTGTGGTTCCGGTGGTCGCGGGTTCAATTCCCGTCATCCACCCCAGAAGTGGGCCGAAGTGTCGTTTGCTTCGGTCGTTGACAGGTCGAAAATCTGGAGTAGAAACCGCGCCGTTCGGCTCTTCAGCACGCGAGTGTTGTAGGTTGCTCGGCTCGGCGCAGTCTGCGTTCGTAGCTCAGCTGGATAGAGCATCGGACTTCGAATCCGCAGGTCGCAGGTTCGAATCCTGCCGAGCGCGCAAAAGTTCACGGGTCATTAGCTCAATTGGTAGAGCAGCGGATTCTTAATCCGTTGGCTCGCGGTTCAAGTCCGCGATGACCCACTACAAGTCAAAAGGCCTCGCAGCAATGCGGGGCCTTTTGACTTTCAGACGTACCCGTCTCTTTGGGGTGAGCGGACCAGCCAGAGCAATGAACTCTGCTAGCGTGAGCGCTCCCCAGGAGAGTGCCGATCCGCCATCGCGGTTCGTCCCCATGCCGTCATGCGCCTTCGCTCCCGTAAAGTTGTCGGTTTGGCCGCTCTGCTCGCCGTCGCGGCGTGCACCGAGCAGAACTACTACTCCACGCTGCTCGCCCCTGAAGAGGATGCTGCGGTCGACGGATCGTCCGGCAATCCCAACGACGGGGATGCGAACGGTGCCGCTGACGACGGGGGCGACACGCCGCCGCCAGCCCCGGACACGGGAGAAGGCGCAGGAGCGGGCAACGGGAAGGTGGATGCGGGCCTTCCCGCACCGAACGGACCATCCACGATTCGCATGATGGCGCCCCCGCCTGGCATCTCGCGCATCACGGGCACAGTCCGCTTGCAGATGGCCGTCGAAGGCGACCCCGTCGAGCGCGTGGACGTTTGGATCGACGGCAGCCTAATGGCGTCCTTGCCTTTGCCGTATCAGTTCGACTGGAACACCGCGCAAACAAGCGAAGGGCCGCACACAATCGTTGCGCGTGCGGTGCGGGACGGAGTCGCGGTCTCCGAAACATCGCGCGACCTTACTGTCGATCGCACACGCCCCGAGCTTGTGCGCATGATTCCGGAGTCGGGCACCAAAGCCTTGTCGCTCGATGCTCCGCTTGTGCTGGTCTTCTCAGAAGCCATTGCGGCCGACTCGATCGTGGACACCATCTCCGTGGACGTAGCTGGCAAGCCCCAAGCGTTCACAGCCACGCTCCAAGCCGACCCCTCACATGTGGAAGTGCGGCTCGCCAAGCCCGCACCACTGCTTCCTGCGACTGGGACCCTCACATTGAGTGCGGGCATACGCGATCTTGCGGGGTCGCCGCTGCGCAAGGGCACGCCGTTGACGGCCGCGTTTCCGGCGTGGCGCGAGCTCGGCCCCGTGATCAAAGGAGCGGGCTACGTCAGCAACTTCGAGTCAGACGGTAAGGTGATCTGGGCCCTGCTTCAAAGATACGACGACTTGGCTGATGTGACGACCCTGACCGCTGCGCACTGGGACGAAGCAAGTCGCACCTGGCTGACCGAGCCCCTCACGAGCGCTCCGCTCCGTATCTGGAGGTCGCTGCTCACCATCGGCGGCAATGGCCTACCCATCGTCTATATCGAGGGGCGAGAGGGGGAGCTTCCGACCCAGTACATGCTCAAGCGCCGCGAGATGGATGGCAGCTGGACAGACCTTACTCTTCCGTCCGATTTTGGCGCGCCCTCTGGAGTGAGCTACCTCGGCACGGAGCCGAGCGGCTCGCTACTGCTTGCGTCGAACTATACGAACCTGATCAAGTTCTATCGCCTTCGTGGCGGGGTTTGGGAATCAGTCGCCACACCGGTGTCCGCCCCAGGCCTGAGCTCCGTATCCGTGAGCGAGCTGGGCCTTGCGATAGCTTATGGA
>JBKJIA010000022.1:0-3125 GCA_046598735.1 Polyangiales bacterium | reverse complement strand
GCGGTCGTGATGATCGCACTGTGTCGATACAGCTTAGGCGTGCCGCACAGCCGCATCGAGCGGATGCAGAAGCACATGAAGCTACCCATCCCATCCTCCACGCAGTGGGATGTGATCTTCGAAAACGCCCCGCCTTTTGAGCCCGTCTTCGCAGAGTTCGAGCGACAAGCTGCGCAGGGGGAGGTCATGCACAACGACGACACCTACGCGCGCGTGCTCGCGTTCATGGGCGAGGCCCGCGCCAAGCTACTCAAAGGGGCAGATTTTCCCGACACAGAGCGAGTGGGCCTGTTTACCACCGCGATCTTATCCATCACGAAGGAGCAGCGGCACCTCGCACTCTTCTACACCGGTCGCAAGTACGCTGGCGAAAATCTCGCCGCGTTGCTCGAGGCGCGCGACGGGGAGCTTGAGCCACCAACCCTCATGTCCGATGGGCTCGACTCACGAAACCTGCCGGTCGGTCATAAGGTGGTAGCGTCCAACTGTCTCGCGCATGCGCGCCGCGGTATCGTCGACCAGGTCGTCAACTTTCCCGAGGAATGTCGACATGTCCTGAACGAGTTGCGTAAGGTTTACCGCGTCGAGGCTCACTGCAAGAAGGCTCGCCTGTCGGCGGCCGAGCGCCTCGCTTTGCATCAACAGGACAGCGCACCGGTGATGCAAGGGCTCAAGCAGTGGATGGACGCGGAGCTTCTAAACAAGCGCGTCGAGCCCAACTCCGAGCTCGGAAGGGCCTACAACTACATGCTGAAGCGCTGGGATAAGCTTACCTTGTTCCTGCGCAAACCCGGCGTGCCGCTCGACAATAACATTTGCGAGAGAACCCTGAAGATGGCGATTCGCCATCGTCGAAACTCGCTCTTCTACCGCAGTGAGCGCGGTGCGGAGATCGGCGACATGTTCATGTCGCTCATCCACACCACCGAGCTGCACGGCGAAAACCCCTTCGAGTACCTGACCGCCGTGCTGCGCAACGAGAAGGCCGTCGCAGAGAGTCCCGCCGACTGGATGCCATGGACCTATCGCGCCACCCTCGCGCGTGTCGCAGAGCAGCGCGGAGCTGTCGCGTAGCGAGTAGGTGAGGCCGCGCCGCGCGCAGCCCCAGAATGCGAACGCGTGCGCGGCGCTCGCAAGCGGGCGGCAACCGTGGTGGCAGTGGGGCAAGCGAACACGGCCTTCGGCCCTGTCAGTCTCCGTGTCAGCTAGGTGAACTCACGCACGCGTGCCGTAGGCACACGGCCACCCTGCAGCGTCGAAGGCGGTGTAGCTCCGCAGGGGCTTTCCGAATTTCCGTACTCCGACGTTGTTCCTCGTGGACGCTGTTCCTCGTGTTCCCGACCTTGTTCCTCGTGTTCCTCGTGTCGTGTAGACAGCGCGCAGCATCGCGCTCTACGAGCGCGCGGAGAAGACCCGGTCAGGCGAGTGGGTACCGGAGGGAATCACCCCAAGTGTAAATCCTTTCAAATTGCGCCAAAAATGGCACTTTCTGACCGCTTTCTCCCTTGCCGCGTCCTTCGTTTTGGGGGAACGCACTTGCTCCTTAGAATGCGTCACGCTATTCCGACCCATCGCGAGAACAAGGCGTGAACGGCGAGCTGGCATCACCGAGTCAGGCTTAGAGTGCTCTCTGCACGCGGTGCACGCCCGAACGCCCGTTCCAGAAGCACAACCGCGGCAATTCTCAGGTCAGTTCTCACAAGCACCCGCACCGCGCGGGTGCAGCTTCAACCCCGGAGCACTAAGGATGGTGTCTATGCCTATAAAATTGACCATGGTTTACGCGGCAGTTTCGGCCGGTGTCATGTTGCTCGCGGGCTCAGCGAGCGCAGCCGATATCCCAGCGCTGCGATTCGGCTATCAGTGCCAAGCCGAATACGAGTCGTCCTGGCAGGGTGAACTTCCCAACGCTTGCGCCAGCGCTGAGGGCTTTAGAGACGGGATGATTGCCGCGGGATCAACCAAAGTGTTCAACTACAATGGGACGGGTACTATCGGAACCCGCATTCTAGAGGACGCAAACGACGTGTGGAGCAAGGTTGAGGATGTCGATATTATGTATCTCGTCGGCCACGGAGGGGCCTGGTCTAGAAGCGGCGCGTCGTTCCCCTCGTATAGAGATGGTCTGCGGGCCTATAGCAAGAACATGCGGTTGGGCGACGAAGGGCGCGGTCTTGCCGTGCTTGTTGCGCAAGTTTGCGCGGTCGGCGCGTGGTGGCCTCGAAACGCAGGCGACGGAACCTCGACGCCTTCGTATGAAGTTACAGAGACTCTTCCGATCCGTTGGTCAAGCGCCTTCCGTGGGGGCCTGAAGCTGCTGCTGACTTCGTGGGACCACGGCAAGGATACGAAGACGAACGGTGCCAAGTTCGCCGCGAATCTTAGTGCCGGATATACCTTTCAGGAGGCCTGGAAGAAAGCCGCTTTCGATTCACATGGCGACAATGACCCGAGCGTTGCCGCGACCGGAACTACAACTGCAAATTGCTGGGATAGGCTCAACGACCTCAAGGCGAGCAACATTCGATCGACCGCGTATCCAAGACTCCAAGACAATCAGGTCGGGGCCTTCTGTCAAAATTTTTGGACCAACGATTCAAAGCGCGATGTCTGTCGCTCATCCGTGCCGGGATGCGATTGCGCCAAGAGCACGTGCAACTAGAAGCGCAAGCGAAAGGAGGAGCTGTTATGTCGAATAGAAATGTCACGTTGTCTTTGTCGGTCGCCGCGCTGATCATGGCTTGGGGAGCGCCGTCGGTAGGCCACGCGCAGGACGCGTCTACCATCGCTAAGGCGCTGCGTTACGGCGCGTCGGTGCACCGTGCCAGGGTAGAGTCGACGGAAGTCCGGGAAGTGCTAATGCGGCACGGGGCCATTAATGTTCACAAAGGCAAGGAAGGCGGAGCGGACGTGTTCTGGACCTTTGAGGAAAAGGTAGGGCGCGTTAGGGCTTCTCGGCGTATCTCAGTCGGGGGAGACCCGATGGGTAGTCAGTTTCGGCGACGCGATTACTATGCGGGATACCAACTTGCCCTGGAGGGCGACTCGCTCGTGCAAGACGCGCAGGAGGTCGTTGCAAAATTTTGCGAAGCTGCCCTGTTGCGCTGCGACGATGGAAAGTTGCG
>JBKJIA010000679.1:0-17715 GCA_046598735.1 Polyangiales bacterium | reverse complement strand
ATGGCGGTTGCGGGACGCTTGTCGCGCTCGGTGGCAGGCGCCCGGTACGCAGCCAACCGGCGCCAGAGCCGACACCGTAAGGTCAGGGCGGGGGCGGGAGCAGACTCTCGAGGCCGCCCTCGAGCTCGTGACTCGCCATGATACGGCGCAGCCGCTCGCCATCGCGCTCGCCCGCCATGTGATTGACGTGCGGCCACACGGGATCGATCTCGGCGCTGAACAGGGCTGCGCGATAGACCTTGTCGTGCTGCGCCAAATCCGTGTCTGCCGTGAATGCTGGGTCGATGCCCTCTTTCGCGAGCTTGAGATACTGATTGCGATAGTGCGGCACCGCTTCGTCTTTGATGGTCGTGAACGCTGCCCGCGTGGCGCGCTTGGCGAGCATCCACGGCGACATCAGTGCGTACTGTTGCGGGCTCAAACGCGCTGGCGTCAAGCCCTCGAGCTCGTTGTGCTTCGCAAATGTTTCGGTCAGCGGATAGTAAACGCGCTTCATGTATTCCACATGCGTGCCCAGCTCCACGCGCGGGCTCATGTCGAGGTGGAAGGCCATGGAGTCGCCCATGTCGATCGAATCGATCGTGAAGTGCGGCACAGCGCTGTCGGCGGCGCCAAAGCAGAAGATCATATGCGTTTCCATGTTGCGTGAAGGCAGCACCAGCGTGTTGTACACCAGCTTTTGGATGTGCCCCTGACCTTTGAACAGACGCACCGTACCGGTGAAGTCTGGGATCTTCTCGCTCTGCAAGGGCAAGTAATCACGTCCGCCGATCTTGACCTCGCTAAGACCGAGCTCTGCAACCAGGATGTCGAGCGATTCGAACACCATATCCCGTGAAAGCGACATGCTCAGGTTCTCCGTTTCATAGGCAAAGCGCGCGTGGCTGCGCGTCTGCTGCTTCTACCATTCTTGTCGTTGGCCGCACAACGCGCGACGCCCGCAGCCGATTTGTGCGCAGCGCGCGAAACTAGCCCTGGGCGCAGAGCGCTGAATCCGCTTCGCGCGCGGCTTTCACACGCGACAACAGCCAGACCCGTGCCTCATCTGCGTTGGCAAACAGGCGAATGGGGAAGGGAACCTTGATGAACCACATGAAGGCCGTGATCAGCCCGCGCTCGAGCGGCGACGATACGATGGCTGCGTAAGCGGCCACGTACCTTACCACTTCGGGTCTACGCGGATCGAGGAGGTCCATGAACTCCTGCCGACGCACGTCATCGACACGCGGGATCGCGCGCGCATCGTGAAGCACGGCAAAACGCGTCTTGCGCGCCAGTCCTTGGTCTACGCAATCGAAAAAGGTTGCGATGCTGACGTGGTCATAGTGAGCGACGTTCGGCGACGCTATCTGGAGCAAGGGAAAGCTTCCCAAGTCTGCCAGGAACGGCCCTTCGAGCTGAGTGCGCCTCACGAATACCCCGCATGCAGGACGTCAACCTACCCTAGGCAGCCGCTCACGCAATAGACCCATTCGGGGTGAGCGCGCGAGTTTAGTGCCGGGTGGGCGCGACTCGTTCGGCCGAAAGGACCACGATTTGCTCGCTTTCACAGCGATAAATCAGGCGTTTCTGGCCTTGTTTTTCGCTGACCGTCAGCTCTAGCAAACCTTCATCGGATTGGCCGCAAGCCACCCTGCCCTGTGCTGCCAATGCCGTGAGTTGCCTTGCAATCGCGGGCAAGTCTTCTAGTTCTTCCATGGCTTCGAGCAAGAACTCGATCGGCAATGCGGCGTGCCCTGACATGCCGGCATGAAAGCCGGAAACGGGCCAGGGATCAAGAGGGCTACGTGTCGCGCGTGATCACCCAGCGACTGCTGGGGTAACGCAGGCCGTCGTCGGAGCGCGGTGCAGAAGGGCTGAGCTCGCAGAGCAGGCTGGCACCTGGCGCGAGCTTGACGGTGCTCGACGCGCTTTCTCTGACGCCTTGTGTGAACGCGGGCGCCTCCTCCTCCCAAAGCTTCGTGGTGCCATCCGCGGCGCGCTCGCTGACGATGCCCGTGCCGGCACGACCGAGCGTGCACGTGCCATCGCGCCGGCACCAATCGATGGCGAGGGTATGCAGTGTGTAAGGCGCGCTGCCGCTGCGCTCGATTTCGAAGGCCATACTGTGTAGCTGTTCGCGCAAGCCCGCTTCCTTGAGCAACGTGGCTGAGCGAAATGCAGCGAGTACGCGCGTCACGACGAGATCGGCTTGTTCGGTCGGGCTGGTAAGCTTGCCCAGAATCAGGCGCACTACGCCGTTCTCGAGCTCGTGGCATTCCCAAAAATGCGCTTCGCCCGCGGTCGGCGCGGCGAGCGTTGCTTCGATGCGCAGGCCTTGCACTTCGCGCGTGCTGGGACTGAGCGCCTCGATCATCGCTTGCGCGATCTGCGGCGCGCTGACTTCTGCGAGCGCGGGCAGCTCGTCTTTCGAAAGGCCCTTCAAATGGGCTGCATCGAGTTGCAGCACGCGCATGATTGCACCGGCAGCATTGGCATCAGATTCGACGAATTGGCCTTTGTGAATACGCTTGTCGAAGCACGCCACGCCGCGCAGCTCTTCACCGAAGATCAACGGCACGGCGATCGCCATGCGCAGAGGTGGCGTCACTCCGCTCATCATTGCATCGGTGGGCTGCTCGTCGGTGCCCGTCATCACGAGCGGTGCGCGCTGACTGGTGATGCGATCGAGCAATGACCACATCACTTTGCGATCGCGCGGCTCAGCGCCGGTGTCGTCGCAGGCACACGCCTCGCTGAGCGTGAATTCTTGATCGTCCCATACGAACAGAAAGGCGCGCTCCGCGCCCAGCATGCGCAATACGCGCAGTAAGCGGGCCCGGCCTTCGGTCGAAAAAGAAGACCGTAAGATCACGGACTCTTCAGGGGGCGCTTTAGGAATTAAACCGCCGCCGACAATAACACTCAGCTTCGGGCGCTCGCGTAGCGCCGGCAAATGCCCCAACTTGGGCGGTTCCTGACCGTCTTGACCCATACCCTTGCCGTTAAGAGTTTCATATCCCGGGGTGCCAGTCACCCCCTTCCGCCCAGTAGCCGCGGGACGTTGGCGGCCATGTGTGCTGCCCCCGCCCGCTACTCGTGTTTCACCTTACCGAGCGCGCAGCACGGTCGGAGCGGCGCGCAAAAAGGCGAGTTTGCGCCAAAGCTTGGCCGGAGTTGCGCTTGTCAACATGGCCGCGTGCTGATAGCGCAGGTGCTGCGTGATCCCACGCGGCGCGCCTCCAGCGGCGTGGTGCGCTCCGGAGGTGCACAGGAGCCTGCGATGCGCTATCCGAACGACTCACAGCGCCTAACTCGAACAGGCGCTGACCTTAACATCCCTATGCCAGCGCCATTGAAAGAGAGAACAAGCCTGTGACAGTCGTCGGTCGCCCGCTCCCGCGCTCTCGCATCCTTGGAACGGGGCACTACGTGCCAGAGCGGGTGCTTACCAATCTCGATCTGGAGAAGATCGTTGAGACTTCGGACGCCTGGATCACGGAGCGCACCGGCATTCGTCAGCGTCACGTGGCAGCCGAAGGTGAAGCCGCAAGCGACATGGCGGCCCACGCTGCGGTACGTGCGCTCGAAGCGGCCGGCATGAGCGCCAAGGATCTCGACCTGATTATTGTAGGCACCGTCACACCGGACATGCCGCTGCCTTCAACCGCTGCGTTCGTGCAGCAGAAAATCGGCGCGCGCAGCGATTGCCCTGCGTTTGACATCGCAGCCGCATGCGCCGGCTTCATTTACGGTTTGTCGATTGCGGATCAATTCATCGCCGGCGGTGGCGCGAAAAACGTGCTCGTGATCGGCGTGGAGCTGCTGACGCGCGTGCTCGATTGGAAAGATCGCACCACCTGCGTGTTGTTCGGCGATGGCGCGGGTGCGGCCGTGGTCGGGCCAGCCGTTGGAGATGGTAAGGGTCTTTTGTGCTCGCACATCTTCGCCGATGGCTCGCAAGCAGACGCCCTCAAGATTCCAGGCGGCGGCTCACGCTTTCCTGCTTCGCACGCAAGCGTGGATGCAGGTTTGCACTACGTGCATATGGTTGGCCAAGACGTGTTCAAGTACGCGGTGCGGGCGCTTGCATCGGCCAGCCTCACAGCGCTGGAATCAAGTGGTATCTCGCGCGACGAGATTCGGTGGGTGGTGCCGCATCAAGCGAACTTGCGCATCCTCGAGGCGGTCTCCAAGCGCGTGGGCATTCCACTCGAGCGCTTCGTGCTCAACATCAGCAAGTACGGCAACACGTCGAGTGCTTCGATCCCGATCGCTCTCGATGAGGCGCGCCGCGCAGGCACGATCCGAGACGGTGACACGGTGCTGATGACGGCCTTGGGTGGCGGTTTTGCTTGGGGCAGCGCGGTCGTCCGCTTCTGATCGGCTGGCTGCTAGCCCAGCATGTCAGCCAGCGTTGGCCTGCCACAGTCCCGGAGCAGCCAGGCCGGCGAGCCTGGTCGGCTCCACGTCGCGCAGGTCGAGCAACACGAGATAATCCGTGACGCCGAAGTCGCGATCGAGCGCGGGGCCTCCGCATACCTTGGCACCTAAGCGCAGGTAGCTCGTGAACAAGGGTGGCAGTTGCACATCGCCCGCGGCCATGACCGCGTCTACATGCTCGCTGCGTAGGGCAGGTCGCACCGGTGCATAGATGCGCGTGTGGAAGTGCTCGCTGCGGGCGAGCGCCAGTGACGTGCTCGCGATCTCGGCGGCATCGAGCGTGGGCAACGAGCAGCAACCGAACACGTAGCGCTTGTCGTTCCAGTCGAGGTAACGGGCGATGCCGCGCCACAAGAGCTGGAGCACACGCCCGTTGCGATGGTGACTGGCCACGCAAGCGCGACCCACTTCAGCGCCATGACGCAGCACGCGGTCGGGTAGACCTGACAGATCGAACTCGGAGTTGGAGTAGAGCTCATTGCGCTGCGCAAGCTCGGCCGTCATCAGGCGATAGGTGCCCACGACCTCGTTTGATTCTTGGTCGAGCACCATCAGATGGTGACTGCGCAGATCGTAAACGTCGCGATCGAGGCCCGTGGCGTAGGAACCTGACAGCCCCTCGCTGAGCTCCACATTGAAGATCTGGAAACGCAAACGCTGGATGGCCTCGAGGTCCTCTGCATTGCGAGCAAACCGTAAGGCGTAGCGGCCGGAGCTCATCACGCCTGGTGGAATACCGACAGCATGGCGTGGATACAGAGCGCTTTCCGCTTCGAAAAGGGGAAGGTAAGGTGGGTGGTAGGCAGGTGCAGGATTGGAATATGTATTGAGGTTCATGGAATGTTTTCCTCCTCGGATGAAAGAAATCGTGCCGACCCGAGGGAACAACCGTGCAACACGAACGGAAATGCTTTGTGACAGAGGCGCAAAGTCGGCTGTCACAGGACGCGGCTCGTCACGTAAAGGGCCACGACAAATAGGCTTCGTGCTCGCGGGCCGTGCGCTCGTTCTCGTCCATGGCGGTCCAGGCGTTGGGACTTGCTACGGCATGCACCAAAAGGTCGAATAGCGGCAGGTGCCGGCGTAAGGTTCGGCGCAGGCGATGGGGAACGAGCGGATTGAAGCCGCCCCAGATCGAGCCTAGCTGCGCGGGATTCTTGCGTACCCACAGCCAAGAACCCATTTCCAATGTGAAGGGCACGAACACGGATTCCGGGTTCACGGAGCGCGAGCGATCAAACAGATGATCCCAAAGGTCGCCCGTGATCGTGTAGCTCTGAGTTTGCGGTTCCATGCGATAGACGTGGTTGGGTAGGGTGGCATCGAGCAAACGCTTGATACCCACCACTTCTGCGAGTTGCGGAAAGGGCTTGCGCGTGCGGGCGTAGGGAAACCACAGCCTATCCTGGAGCCCAAAACCGGAATGACAGTCCACCGCCACCGACACGCGCGAGCACAAGAGCTCCCGTTCGATCACGTCGATCAAGACCTTACTCTCGAGCTCCAAGCCGCGCTCGGGCTCGCCTGCATACCAAGGCAGACGCGGGCTGAGTCGCTGGCCACCCAGCAGATAGGTGCCGCGGCTATCGGGGTGGGGTGGCGCATTGCGCATGAGGTCTACCCCGCGTGGATTGGCGCGCGTTCCAAGACGCATGCCACCGGGGTTGAGTAGCGGCACAAACACCAAGCGCACGCGCGAAAGCAGGTCATGTAGCACCTGATCCCAGCCCAGCCTGACACGCAACGTATGCAGATAGGCCAGCACAACTTGGGTCCCGATGCGTTCGAGCCCGTGCACGCCACCCACAAAAGCCAAGCTGGGGGCCTGGGGATCAATCGACCCTAAGGTAATCGACCAGATCGGTAAGGTACCCTCCGGAAGCGTGACGCGTGCAACGGTGCGCGCTCTCGCCCACGGCGCCAGCTGCTCAATCAGCGCTTCGAGTGCTTCAACCTCAGGCAAAGGCGAGCTGTGCGTGCGCCGGCGGTCGCATGCGTCCGGCGCGCTGTGCGTGCTGAAGGGCGCGCGTGATCGTCATGCGTGCTTGATCGGCAAGCTCCGCTGCGCTTCGTCCGTCGCTTGCTTCGAGCGCGGGCAGAAACCTTACGGTCACCGGCGTGAACGGGCGGGCTAGTGTGCGCACGAAATGCGGAAGGAAAGTGTCGTCGCCGATCCAAGCGGCTTCGGGTTGCGCATAGCTAAGGGCCACCGGGATGATGGGCACCGACGCCAGTTGCGCCAAGCCCAGGGCACCGCGTTTGAAGGGCAATACCTTATGTCCGGTCGTGGTGGTGCCCTCCGGGAAGACCAGCACGGATACTCCGCCATCAAGGGCGCGGCGAGCCTCGCGCAGCACGCGTGCGCCGCTGAGCGCGCACTCACGGCGCACGAACAGTACGTTCGAGCGACGTGCGGTCTCGCCTAGCACTGGCCAATCACGAAGCTCGGCTTTGGCGATGGGTACACAAGGCAGCAGACTCGCGAGCACGAGTGGATCCAAGTAGCTCACATGATTGGCTACGATGACGCTTGGCTCTTTTGGCAACTGCCCTATCACGTGCGGACGCACTCCGCTGAGGGCAGCCAGATTTTCGGCGATCCAGGCAAGCTCGCGCGCTGATTCGAGCGCGGAGTTGCTGAGGCCGTCGATCACATGTCGCGCCATCGTTTCTGCCATGAACATACTGACGCGCGTCAACCGCAGGCTCGAGCGCAGGCTTGAACGCAAGCCCGAGCTTGACGAAGCATCTACAGCCGTACGCATACCCGGCATGATTGGTTGGATCTGCATCAGCACATGATCGAGCCCTCCCGTGACAGCTTTGCAACGCGAGCTTGAACTGTTCGCAACGTCCGTGACGCATGGCCAGGCGCCATGCGAGGCTGACAAGCATGCTTGACCGTATGGTTGCTGGAATGGACGCGCTTCTCGATCAAGTGCTAGGCCAGATGGCCGTGCGCGCAATCGGCGCGACGGTACACGCTGCTGCATTCACCGGACGTGCCTATTTTGAGCTGACACAGAGCGAGCGCGATCTGAGTATTGAGCGCGACGTCGCTTACGGTCGCTTGCACGCACAGCGTCTGGACGTGTACCGATCGCGGGCAAGCCACGGGCCGCTACCTGCGTTGCTCTACCTTCATGGCGGCGGGTTTCAGCAGCTATCGCGCCATACCCATGCCTGGTTTGCGATGCAGTTTGCACGGGCAGGGTACGTCGTGTTCAATGCTGACTATCGGCTGGCACCGCGCCATCCCTATCCGGCGGCCAGCGACGATGCTCGCAGCGCCGCGGAATTCGTGCTGAGTCATGGTGAACGGTATGGTGTACTTGCTTGTGACCTTACGGTTGCGGGCGAATCTGCGGGCGCCAATTTGGCGCTGGGTCTTGCGATCTCGGCTCGACCCATGCCATTGCGCGCGGTGGTGCTGTTTTCCGGGCTGTTGCAGGTAAGTCATCCTGCACGGCTCGCCCGTGAAGGTAACCTTAGCCGTGTGGTGCGCGCGCGACTTGCCAGCATTCCGCGTGACTATATCGGTGTGCATGCACGTGACCGCGAGCCGCGCCAGGCCGACCCATTTCTCGACCCCCTGCTCTGGCTCGCACGAAATCCCGGCAGCTTGCGGGCTATGCCGCCTGTCTATGCTTCTTGCGGGACGCGGGATCCGGTCGCGCCGGATACCTTACGTCTGCAAGCGCTTCTGCGAGATTCCGGCGTCGCGCATTGCGTGGAGATCTACGACGGCGAGCCGCATGCTTTTCAAGGTATGCCGCTGCGGCGCCACGCCCAGGCAAGTTGGCGCGCGTGCCTCGGTTTTCTTGCGGCATCTCGAGCGCGACGCTCGGAGCCTGCCGCTAAGAATTCGTCTCACGTGTAAAGCGCCAGGAGGGCCGCGCAACGCGGCTCCTTGCAACGCGTTTGACACAAGAAACTCACGCGGTCTGCACCTGTGTGCCGTGGAAGCGACGCAAGCTACCTGGCGCTGAGGGAAGCACGCGACCATGCCAGGCCTAGTCACAAAACATGGGTTGATACTGCTGCTGGTCGTGCAGCTGCTGAGCGCCTGTGGCGAGGATCTGGGTACCTGCGATCCCGTCGCTGCCAGGCAGCTCGTGTACGGCAAGAATGGTCTGGTGGCCACCAAGGGGCAGGCCTTGCTCCATGACTCGTGCGGGAGCGCTGCGTTCTGTCATGCGGCGAACGCCAAAGGCGACGACCGCTATGGTGCACCTTACGGTTTGAACTTCGACACGTTGCCGCTCCCCACCCACTGGCCTGAGGTGGTTGAGCATCGAAAAGAGATCTGGGGCTCCGTGCTCGATGGCAGCATGCCACCTGAGGGCGTAGGGCAACGCGCGCTTGGTAACAACGATTGGAGCTTCGACCCGGAGCGGCTACCAAGCTCGCCGCGACTCGCGCGGCTAACCAAAAAGGATAGTAAGGCCGCCCTACGCAACTGGCTTGCTTGTGATGCGCCCGTGGTGACCGAGACGGAGATTCCGATCTGGGCGCAGCCCGCGACGGACGGCGGAAGTTTGTCAGATTGGGGACCGATCTTCACGCAGGTCATGGTTCCAAAGTGCGCGACCGCGGGTTGTCACAATGGCTCTGCTGCCGGCGGACTGGTGCTTTTGGATGAATGCGAGGCATATGAACAGCTGTTCGCCGAGAGCATGTGCGGCGGAAAGCCACGCTTACAGCCGGGGGACGGGGAGTCCTACCTACTCGACAAGCTGGAGGCGAAGAAACCCAAGTGTGGTTCAGCCATGCCGCCCGCCGGAGCCCTGCGTGACAGCGAGTTGCGCGCCATTCGTGCCTGGGTCGAAGGCGGCGCTCCCGCTGCGAGCTGCAACTGAGGGATGATCGTGCCTCGCTTCTACCCTATCACTTCGCCGCATGGACTAAGCTTAGTATTGGCTGTCCTGCTCGTCGCTTGCGACGACGTGCCTAGTCGTGTCAGCGTGATCGACCCGGTGTTTGTCGAGGCTTGCCGATTCAGTGATTGCTCGGGCAACGGCCAGTGCAGCGCTCAAGCGGATGGCAGCCCGGTCTGTCTATGCGAGGTGGGGTATGGCGGAGCGCAATGTGACGGCTGCGACGGCGGCTTTCATCGTGACTCCAAGCAGCGCTGTGCGCCCGACCGCCGATGCGCCGAACAAGCCACGAACCCGTGCGGGCTCTATGGGAGCTGTGACGATCAGCAAGGTGTGATCGCCTGCCACTGCGACCCTGGCTACGAAGGCCCACGCTGCAACCTGTGTGCGAAGGGGTATGGCCGCGATGCGTATGGCGAATGCCTGCAGCTCGTGATCTCGGATGGTAACCTTAGCGACGGTGGCGTCACCACACCTGGCAAGCCGGGCAAGTGCGCCGCGAATGCATGCAGCGGCCATGGTGACTGCGATGATGCCAGTGGCCAGGCCGTCTGCCAGTGTAGCCCGGGCTACGCACTACCTGATTGCGGCAGCTGCACGGCTGGTTTCCATGCCGAAAATGGTAAGGTCTGCAAGGGGGACCAGGAGTGCCTGCCCAGCACCTGCAGCGGTCAAGGCACCTGCGTGATGTTGGGCAACGCGATCTCCTGCGCTTGCAACGAAGGCTACGCGGGGGCGCGCTGTGAAAGCTGTGAAGCGGGGTACCATCGCGATGGTACGGGCGCATGCGTCAACGACCCGGTGTGCACCAGCAATGCAGTTGGCACGCCCACCCGCCTCGATTTCGAAAGCTTTACGACCTTTCCCGAGTTCGAGAACAACTGCATCTCCGGAGTCATGTTGGACACGGCCCGGCTCGCGCTCACGAGCATTGCGGCGGATGGGGATGTTTGGGCCTGTGCGGCCAATACCGTATACGGACTGTCCACCAAGCACGTATTTCTCGAGGCGGGCACGCTCGGACCTGCCCAGCTGATCTTCGGCGGGCCGGTCTCGCAACTAAGCTTCGACTATGGCGCGCGTTCGGCGCTTGCCCTGGAAGTGTTGGCAGATGGTAAGGCGGTGGCCACGCTTACGGCGGCCCGTCGTACGCACGGCTCGCAAATGTTTACCTTCGATCCCCCGGTCAAGCTGGTCGAGCTGCGCAGTCTCAATCAAAATACCCATCAGATCGGCATCGATAACATCGTGTACACCCTGTCTACCTGTCCGTGAGACGTCCGTGCGCAGCCGAAGCAATACCTTGGTTTAGCGCAGAATAATCACACCCTCGCAGCGACTCGGCAACACCCAGGCGGAGCAATCCAGGTCTGCGATTTCTAACAGGCAGGCATCGAAGCTCTCGGTTAAAGCCAGCGCCGTGCTGCAATCGATAGCGGCTTCTTCCAGGCATTGGGTTTGATCGCTCGAAATTTCGCAGGCGACGGCGCTCTGGCAAATCTCCTTCGTGTACTGTTCGCAACCGGAAACGGCGGACCTAAGGTCCGCTACCGCATCGACATCGCAATCGCTGGGTGGCGCCTCACAAGTCGCGCTCAGCAGTTGATCGGCGCAGCGCGTTGCAAGCTCGCTCGAGCTGCAACTAAGCCGAGCGTATTGACTCAGACAATCGGGCGCCTCGAGCTCGCAGCGCTCAGCGAACATGCACGAGCTTTTGCGCCAACGCTCGCAGGGACTGCCACTGATGCTCGGTTCGCAAGACACGGGTTTGGCTTGCTCTTGGCAGGCCATGCAGGCAAGTGCGAACACACTAAGGTGTGCGGGGAAACCACTGCTGCTTGTCCACCGCATGTTGACTCCGCACCGTAAGGGGTGGGGAGACTACTCCTGCGCTGTGACGAAGCTGCGCGAGCCCGCGCACGCTCAGGCAACGTTCCAATGACGCCCGGGTGCGTTCTGGTGCCGCGCGCTCCACGTCGGGTTGTCACCGACTTATCATGCAAGTGTGCCGTAGCTGCCGTCCTCTTCTGCCATAGCGGAGCCCGGTGAGGACCGCATGAAACTCGGACATACTTGGCAGGGACAGCGCGCATTTGTGCTCCTAGTAGCGAGCGTCTGCAGCGCGTGCCCTCAGGGTAGCTCAGAGCCACGCGACGCGGCGCTGAACCCGATCGATCGAGATGGTGGTAAGGCCCCTCCCTACCGCGACGCGGGAGCGGATAGCAGCACGGGTGGTCCCGGCGACATGGCGCCAGAACCCCAGCTTTGCGACGGTGCCGCACGCGGCACGGTATGCGCTCCCGGTAAGCACTGTCTCGACGGGTCTTGCACTGCGAACGTCTGTGGCGATGGGATCGGCGCAGGTCTCGAAGAATGCGACGACGGGAACCTGGGCGCGGGGGATGGTTGCAGTGCGGCGTGCAAGCTCGAGCCCTGTCCAGACGGAAGCTCAGAGGTGTGCGAAGGCGGCATCAGCATTGATGTTGCGTTCAATCAGTGCCCCCGCATCGTGTCTTATACGGCCGCGCCCTCGCAAGCCGACGTGGGCAAGCGCATCGAATTGTTCTCCAACGCAGAGGACGCAGACAGCGACGCGTTCGCATTCGAGTGGAAGGCCAAAGATGGCGACTTCGGCAATCCTTCCGCGCCAAATACCACCTATCTTTGCAGCAGCGTGGGCTCGAAGTTGCTGGAGCTTACGGTGCGAGATCGGGACGGTTGTGAAGATTCCGCGAAGATTCGCGTGACTTGCATCGATGTGGGCGCCTCCGTGCGTGGCGGTGTCCGGTAGCAGCACCGCAACACGTTTGACACCAGGATCTCACTCTGGCTGCACGCTCGCGCCGCGGGAACGAGGCAAGGTACCTGCGCCCTGTCCATTTTGACCGGCCTCGCCGGAGGCCGACCGTGCCCAGCGCAAACGCGGAGGTTGTATAAGATGTCGAAGGATACGAACGATCGCTTGCACTGGGGGTGGGTGCTTACCGCGACGCTGTTTTTCGGCGCGGCGTTTGGGCTAGGTCGCATGGTGGGTGGTTTGCCCGCCCCGGTCCCGGACGAGCTGCGCACGGCGGACGCGAGCCCCTTGCATGAGGACAAGCGCTATAAGATTCCGGTCTCGATGTCCCAGCCCACGCGGGGACCGGCCGATGCGCTTGTGACCTTGGTGGAATGGTGCGACCTTAGTGGTGCCGCCTGCAGGGGGGCCGATGAGATGGTGACCTCACTGTTGCATGAGTATAAGGGCAACCTGCGGCACGTGTGGCGCCACTTCCCGGCGCAGTCGACACCGGACGTTCTCATGGCGCACGAGCTTGCCCATACCGTGAACGAGCAGCAGGGTAAGTTTTGGGAGCTACGTGCTTTGCTGCTGAAACAGGACGTGACGCTGACCCGCGCCGATACGGACGGTGCTGTCGCCTCGCTGGGCCTTGACAGCCAAGGGCTGCAAGCATCGCTGACCAAGCACAGCTTTGCGGGCTACGTGATGGCGGACAGCATGTTTGCTGCGAAATTTGGCGTCACTCAGGGCCCCACGTTCTTCGTCAATGGGCATCGTCTGTTGTCTGCTCCGACGCGCGCGCGCTTGAAGAGTCTGATCGAGCAGGAGCTCACGACCGCGCAGACGATGGTCGATAGCGGCATCCCACGTGACAAGGTCTACGAAGAGATTACCAAGGAAGGCCTGTGGAAGGTGGCGGGGACACCTTAGGGCATGCGCCAGTCGAACGGCACCCACCCTCCATACCCAAGCCACTCGCCGGGCCAGCGCCGTCATTTGAGAGTCTTAGAGATGTATGAACTCACTGCCACGTTATGCCGCATGCCACTCGTCCTCGTGTGCTCGTTGTGGGTGGCGTGGGCTGGTTGCGACGACGCCAACCGCGTCAAGATTACCGACGAAGACCCAGCGCAGGCGGGCGATGGCGGCGCGGGCAAACCTACCGAGGATGCTTGTGCAAAAGCCGAGCCGGGCACAGGGTGTGGTAGCGAACGGCATTGCATCAACGGCCGCTGTACAGCCAACTTATGTGGGGATGGCTTTGCGCTAGGTAGCGAGCAGTGCGACGACGGTAACGAGACCACCGGGGATGGCTGCTCCCCAAGCTGCACCACACCATCCCTAACTTGCGGCGACGGCTTGCTTCAGGGCCTCGAAGAATGTGACGATGGCAACTGGTTCGCGAGCGACTCCTGTTCCAACGACTGCACGAAGAACGAGTGCGGCAATCAACGGGAAGACGACGTGGAGGAGTGTGACGACGGCAACCGCGTCGACGATGATGCTTGCTCGAACCAATGCACCGAGAACCGTTGTCGCAATGGACGCCTGGATGCCGGAGAAGAGTGCGACGATGGCAATACCACCCACGACGACCCACTCTTGTTTAGTAGCGACGGCCAGCGCATCCAAGGCGATGTGTGCAGCAATGGTTGCGTGTCCCTCATCTGCGGCAATGCCAGGACAGAAGATAAAACCTTGGGTGGCAGCGAAGAGTGCGACGACGGGAACATGGTGAACGAGGATGCTTGCTCGAATGCCTGCACGGCGAACAAGTGTGGCAACAAACGCATCGATCCCGGCGAGCTGTGCGATGGGAATACCGCGTCGCAAGACTGCAGTGCGGACTGCCGATCGCTGTCGCAGAACACCGCTTGCGAGGCCTGCCGTCAGGCCAATTGCACGAACTACGGCGGTGCGCTCGACTTGGTGGCGGGTTGCTATGGCGAGAATCCAAGCGATGCCAAGTTCAACGACGACTGCAGAGCGATCGTCAGCTGCGCCAAACGTACGAGCTGTGCTTATACCGCGGCCGGGCTGCCGCTGTGCTTTTGCGGTACGTTCGATCAGGGGGCATGCCAGACCACGGGCAACCAGAATGGGCCGTGCATTCCCGAGACTTTCGTCGCGGCGCGCACGGAGATGGTAAGCCAGACCATCGAGCGCTTTGGTGCCACGGACTTTCCGGTAGGGATGGCTTTCTACCTTCTACAGTGCGAGCAAGAGCTCTGCTTTGAGCAATGCGTTTCCAAACCGTAAGCTAGGGATCGGCATGCGGTCGAGGCTAGCGCCTGGGCCTATAGCGCAGTACCTCTACGCAACCGACAAGCCAGACTTTTTGCGCATCAGCACGGCCCATGTCGCGCCTAGCGCCAGGCTGATTGCGCTCCACAGACCCCACTCGCGCAGCAGCCGCATGAAGGCCGATGGTCGGGCTCGTTCTGCCGAGAGCTGAGTTTCCATTTCCGCTAGCGCGGCCGGAGGCATGCCGGACTGTTTGGCGCTGAGCAGGATGGCCTGTCCGGCTTCGGTGTCGTGGTCATTGAGTGCGAGCGCCCATTGAAACGTAAGGGTGCGTGCGTCTTTTGGGGCGAGCGCAGCAAGCTGCTTCGTGCAACTGCTCAGGCGGGCACGGTCGTCCAGGCGGGTCGCGATCTCGCAGGCCAGTTGTGCCGTCCAGACCTTACCGTTGTGATCCGACGCGAGTTGTTGAGTCAGATGCGCTATCACCTCATCGAGCTCTTGGATTTGTGCGGGCTGTAGGGCTTCCGGTTGCTGAAGCACTAGGCGCACGTAGCGTGCATAGTCCTCTGGTGTGACTCCACCTTTGCCGAGTGCCTCTTTGCAGCTGTCCAGGGCCTGTTTGCGCTCGCCCACCGTTTCGTAGGATTTGCACAACTTAGCGAACGACACGGCGCGTTCGGGCACGGCCTTGGCAATGGCTTGGTAGTAGCGGATGGCGGCGCCGTGATCTCCAATTTGAGTGGCGGCTTCGGCACGGGAAATCAGGTCCATCAGCAGGTATCCCATCTGCAGTGGATTCTTGAGCGCCTGCTCGGGCGTGGGGATGCTCTTCTCGGGATGCTGTTCGTCGATGGTGTTGGGTGCTGTCAGGTCGGCGGCGGAACCTGGTATCTGGGATGGTGGCGATGGCAGCTGTTGCGCGTGTGCGGAGCGCGCGCAGGCGAGCAGGCACAGTCCACAAGCCACGGTTGCGCCGATGTTTCGAAACAGGGGCTGATTGGCTCGAACTAGGGCGGTGATATCGGACTTGGGCATGTGATTACTCCTCAAGAATCGGTGAACGCGGCCTTAAGGTAGGCATACGGGGCAAAGAGTGGTGTCGCACTCTTGGAAGTACGTCACGACTCCGAGCGGCAGAGAGACGTCGCCGAACAGCGGGATGATCGTATTCAGGTCGCGCGTGCGTGCCGCCGCATAGACCTCGTCGATGCATGGACCGTTCTGCTTGTCCACGCCTGGGCAGTCCGCGATCGTGAACGTGCCGCAGAAACACTCCGCCGTCCCTGTGACCTTATAGCCGCAGTCATGCTGGTAAGCGCACTCGAGCAGATCAATGCACTGCTGATTGAACGCAGGGTCTTCGTTCTCGAAGCACAGGCTGAGCACGGGGAGTTGCCCCTGATATTCCGCGCAATTTAGCTCGCGACACGCCTTGCAGGCAGGGAGCACCTGGGCGCTGCCCAGAGGAGGTGCGGGGCCCGCATCGGCGCTGCCAGCATCCTTGGTCCCAGCATCCACTTGCCCAGTACCTGCATCCTTAGTGGTACCTGCATCCTTGATGTGACCTGCGTCGTGCGAGCCGGCATCCGGCTTGGTCATCCCAGCGTCCATCGAGGCAGGGCCGGCGTCCGCTGGGCTGCCAGCAGCATCCTTGGGAAAGGTACAGTCAGATTGGCAGCCGTCACCGTCTGCGTTGTTGCCATCATCGCAAGCTTCGCTCGAGTCCTTGTCGCCGTTGCCGCAACGTGGCGGGATCAACTGGCATCGACTGGAGCAGCGGTCGCCATCGCTGGTGTTGCCGTCGTCGCAAGCTTCCCCTGGGCTCACGATCTCGTCGCCGCACTTGGGTAGCCTGCACAGGATGGTGCAGCGGCCTGTAGCCGTAGCCTCCGCGTCATCGCACTGCTCGCCTGGCTCGAGCTTACCGTTGCCGCAGCCAGGTGGTATTTCCATCTTACAACGTGAATCACAGCCGTCGTTGTCGCGGTCGTTGCCATCATCGCAAGCTTCGCCGCCGTATTTGACGCCATCTCCGCAAACGTTTTCGGAGCACACGTTGAAAACGCAGTGCATATCTAGGCCGCACGGCGTGCCGTCCATCGCTTGATCGCAGGCGGCCACACGGCTGCTGGCGTCGGCCGCGGAACCGATGGGGTCGCTTCCCGTCTGCATAGTAAGGTCGATCGACGGCTTGTCACCACACGCGGTCAGTGCGCAGGCTAAGGCTAAGCACGTTTGCGCTAATACTCTCATCGCTGTCTCCCGAGGCGCAGGCACCTGACGGTGTTGCCGCCTTGCAGACCAGGCTGCAACGACAGGACTACCAGGGATGCGTGCCGGGGCCGTGACGGAACGGCAACAAGCAAACGGGGCGCGGGTCCTACGACCCCGCCCCGTTCACGCCGAGCAAAATACTCGACTCTTATGGAAGCTCAGACTTCAGGGCGTGCAAGCCGCGCAGGAGTCCGTGTCGCACTGCTGGAGGTAGAACGCCACGCCGACCGGGTACTCAAGAGCGCCGAGACGCTCGATGACCTGGTTCAGCTGCGTGGTGCGCGATGCTGCGTATACCTGAGGAATGCAAGCACCGTTCTGGTTGCCGGCGGCCTGGCAAGCGCCCTGATCAAACGTGCCGCAGAAGCACTCTGCGATGCCGGCCACGCCGTAACCGCAGTCGTTCGCGTACGCGCAGTTCATGAGGTCGATGCACTGTTGGTTAAAGACGGGGTCGGCGCTGGTGAAGCAACCGGCCACGAGGTCGACCGCGCCACCGAAGTTGGTGCAGTTGGTGCCACGGCAGGTGCTGCAAGCGGGGATCTGGTTGGCCGTGTCGCCGACGAGAACAGGGAGCGTGCAGGTGGGCGAGCAGGTGTCGCCGGCAACGACGTTGCCGTCGTCGCATTGCTCAACCCCAGCTTGGACTACGCCATCGCCGCAAGCTGCCACGCGGCATGCGTTCGTGCATGCATCGGTGTTGACGGTGTTGCTGTCGTCGCAGGTCTCGGGCGCGGTGACGATGCCATCGCCGCAGCCAAGCGTCCGGCAGGTCGCGCTGCAGCCGGGGGTGCCATCGCACTGCTCGCCGGGATCGACTTCGCCATCTCCGCAGATGTTCGCGTCGCAAACGTTGGAGCAAGCATCGGTGTCGACGCCGTTGCCGTCGTCGCATTCCTCAGCAGGACCGGTGATGCCGTCGCCACAAGCTGCGGTGCGGCATGCGTTCGTGCAAGCGTCGGTGTTGACAGTGTTGCCGTCATCGCACTGTTCGCCCACGTCGGGAAGGCCGTTGCCGCAACCAGCAGCTGCGGAGCAGATGACTTCCACGGTGGAACTGTTGGTACAGGCCGCTTCGGTGCTGTTGATGGCAACCGTAAGGACGTGCATGCCAAC
>JBKJIA010000620.1:0-2584 GCA_046598735.1 Polyangiales bacterium | reverse complement strand
GCCGATATAGGGCGTCAGGCGTTGCGCAGGCATGAAGTCGTAGTAGACGTTGGCCATCACGTTTAGCTGGCCGCCGCCGCCGCTCAGCACGGTGCCGGGGACGAAGGCATTGGAGGGTATGCGGCCGTACCCGACTTCAAGGTCGACGCGAGGCCCGAGAAAGTCATAGCCCAGTTTGCCGCCAACGAGCCAGCCCGTGGAGGTTGATACTCCCGTGCTGCCGTTATTGAGTGACCAAAGAGCACCGCCGCCGGCACCAATGTAGAAACCCTGGTACGGCGTGTAGACGTCCTGTGCCTGGGCGACAGCCGGCGCGAAAGCAACAATTCCTGCAACAAGAAGCAGCTTTTTCACGGTGGACTCCCCTAGTTGTTTCAACGACAGAAACGTAACTAGCAGTGCCACAATTTGGTTGCAATCGGACGAAGGCGACGGAACGGGTTGTGGGCAGGGTGTTGCGGATTTGCCACAAGAAGATGCTGGGAGCGGGCCGCCTGGTACGAAGAACGGTCCTAGCCCAATGCCCTTTAATGAAAAACGGACGGCCATGACATCTTCCGGCTTACGGTAGTTCCGGCACAGGGACGGCAGGCCCAGCAAACATAGAATAATCCGCCGCCCCGAGGGGAATCGGAGCGGCGGCTACTCGCTCGTATGGTACGGCAGTTCTGAAGTTACCGCTTGCCGGTGATGACTCCGGCTCTAAGAGTGTGACTCCCACCGAGAATAAAAGAAAGGCGAAATTAACACGACTCCATGCGGAACCCCAACCCATGAGCGCCAGGCGTTTGGCGATTGTGTCCAGCGCGCCCACTGCATAGGGCGTCGGCCAGTATAGGCCAGAACGTCGCGCACGACGCGCCGGGCTAGCATCTCGGCCGGCACCGGCATCAGGCGGCCTTCTTCTCAGGCACCACTACGATGGCATCATCCGGCGCGGGCTTCTGCAGCTCAAGCGCGTCCTCCACCGTGCCTTCTAGCCACTGTTCGACGTCAGTCGGAGACCGCAGCAGCACCGGCATCGCCTCGTTGAACAGCTTCACCACGCTGTTGGGTTCGGTGGTGAGTAGCGAGAACAGCTGCCAGTCGCGCACATCCGGCGCATTATTGGTGCCGCGATCACCGCTCCATGGCCGCCAGATGCCGGCCAGGAAGAACGGCTTCTGATCCGGCTGAGCGAACCAGCGGAACACGACGGGCTTGCTGGTGTTCTTGTCGAGCTCGGCGAAGGCCGTCACCGGCACCACGCAGCGATGCTCCCGGGCCAACCATCTGAGCCAGTATGGACTCTCCGTGTTGCGCAGATTGGTGATTACACGCGTGCCCAGGAACCGTGATGGCGGCGGGAAGCCCCAGCGCATGGTCGTCAGCACGCGCTCACAGCCGATCGAGCGGACCACTGGTGCGTCCTGGTTGGGATAGACCTGCCGGGGCGCGTTCTGCCAACGTTTCGCCTCGGCGAAGTCCTGGCCGACGAGCTTGTAATGCTCGAGGAGGAGCCGCATGTCCTCCTGCGTCATATCGTATTCGTAGAGATTACACATAGCCTAGGGCTTCACAGCATTTACGGCTGCTGCCAGGCGATCCAGCGCATACCGCAGATCGCCCAGCCTTGAGGAATAGGCGTGGGCTCCTTCACCCTTTCGGGCTCCTATCCTGAACTCCGCCGAGGTCGTGATGACAACGTCGATCCAATGAGCAACCTCAGGTCCGAAGCCGGTGGGCAGGTGCTCGGCGAAGAGATCGGAACGCAAGTAGTCGATCAGTTGCCCGTCATGGCTACCGTGGGCAACGTCTTCGCACATCCTGACCAACGTGGTCGTCGCCTGCCGCAAGTCGGACAACGTCATGACCGTGCCTTGCTTAGTGGCCAGAGCGGCGGACGCTTGAACGGAGTGGACTGGGCCTCTGCGGATACGCGACCGCGGGGGCAAGGCAATCTCCGCCAGCAATACAACGCCCTCGCGAACCAGTATTGGCAGATATTCATTGGTAGCCGCGACCTAGATATATTTTGTTTTGAACCATGAATTGATGGCGTTCATGCAGGCCATCTCAGCGTGTTCACGCGTCCCCATTATTTCACCCTGCAGAGCCGGCCCGTCCTTCGGAAAGAAGGCCCATTTCCACCGATCATTGTCGAGTTCGGTCAAAGCGTACGCTATGCCTTTATATCCCGATTCATTCTTCAGCACGGCATTCCCCAATCCACACATGTTTACAATAGCAATGCGCTTTGCACACGCAAGAGGGGCAACTTCCCGTGCCGTAAACGCTGCAGTTGTCAGACCTCATGCGCTTCGATTTCTCAACCAGAACCTGAGAGAACGGCGCAAGTTATGACGCCACTTTCCGGCAGCCAGGGTGAGATCCGTACCGAGCCCTTCGACGAATGCTGCGTCATCGTCACCGTCGCGTGCACATCGCACATCGCGGTGCAGATCGGATGTAGTGACTATCTGGTGTACCTCCTCGACCATGATTGGCGAGGTAGCAGCGCTTGACGCTCGGCCTCCACTGGGTTGGTGAGGTAGTGGTCCCAGAACCACTCCATGGTGTCGCGGGTCAGTCCGTAACCGTCGGC
>JBKJIA010000418.1:0-4193 GCA_046598735.1 Polyangiales bacterium | reverse complement strand
TCGTCCCCTCGGGCAGAAGCAGCGTCTCGCCAATGGCTGCGATAGGAGCGTCGCTCATCCCTGCATCTCCGGGTTCGGATTGCGAATCTTCGCCGAGTAGCTCGTGCGCGGCTGCGTCCCGATTTCAGGTAGCAGCTTGTAACTGCGGTCGAGTCTGGCTGCCTTGGCTACGCGGCTCGACTTATCGTTCAAGTCGCCAAAGGCGATCGCGCCGGCCGGACACGCCTGCTGACACGCCGTCTTGATGTCACCGTCGCGAATCGTGCGTCCGTCGCGACGCGCACTGATCTTGGACTCTTGGATACGCTGCACGCAGTACGAGCACTTCTCCATCACGCCGCGCATGCGCACCGTGACGTTCGGGTTGTATTGCATGCGACGCGTCTCAGGCACCTGACCCGTGAAGTCTAGGAAGTTGAAGCGCCTTACCTTGTAAGGACAGTTGTTCATGCAGTAGCGCGTGCCGATACAGCGGTTGTAGGCCATGTCGTTCAGGCCTTCGGGGCTGTGCGCCGTCGCGTTGACCGGACACACGTTCTCGCAGGGAGCCTCTTCGCACTGCACGCAGCCGACAGGCTGGAATGCGACCTGAGGGTCGTTCTCATTCTCGCCCACGAAGTAGCGATCGAGCCGCAGCCAGTACATGTCGCGACCGCGCGCGACCTGTTCTTTGCCCACGGTCGACACGTTGTTCTCGGCCTGACAGGCGACGAGGCAAGTGTTGCAGCCGGTACAAGCGTTGAGGTCAATAGTAAGGCCCCACTTGTGGGCGTCGTATTTGACCTCTTCCCAGAGCGGCAAGATGCTGAGCGTGGGCGACTTGAACTTGGCGAACTGAGCGTTCTCTTTGTACTCGCTCAAAGTCGCATCGAGCGCGATCGGACGGCCCTGCATGCTGTGCGTCTCTTGGGTCTGCGAGAGCTTGTAGCGAGCACCGGTGTTCGAGATCGAGAAGCCAGCGGCAAAGCCCATGCCCTGCGACGCGCGCAACGGATAGACATCGAAGCCATAGCCTGCCCCGTAGCGGCCGGGGTTTTTGCGGCCCCAACCGAGGTGCACCGTCACGCTGTTGTCGGCCTGGCCGGGCAAGACCCAGACGACGATGTCGAGGGACCCCGTGGGGCCCTTGAGCGTAACGACCTGATGATTTTCGATGTTGAGCGCTTTGGCGGTCTCGGGCGAAACGTAAGCCGCGTTGTCCCAGCTTACGCAGCTGAGTGGATCAGGCAGCTCAAGCATCCACGGGTTGTTGGCATGACGGCCATCGTAGAGCGCGGGATCCGCCGCGAAGCTGACTTCCAGATTCTGCGCGCTCAGCGCGGGTCCGGCATCGGCCAACGACTGTGCTGCGGCAGCCACGGCGTCGTTTGAGAGTGTGGGCTCGGCAACTGGCGTAACCGTAAGGTCGCGCGCGACTCCGAGATGCAGACTGTTCTTCCATTGCTGCTCGAACGCGTCACCTGCCAGACCGCGAAAGGTCTGGCGCGTGAGCGCATGGGCGCGCCAAAAGCGCTCGCCGGCGAGGTGTGCGACGAGCTCCGCATCCGTGCGCCCACCGTGCAGCGGCGCGATCATCGGCTGCTGGATGCTGAACGTTCCGTCGCTACCGCGTAGGTCGCCCCACGACTCAAGCGAGTCGGCGCGCGGCACATGCCAACCCGACAAAGCCGAGGTCTCGTTGCGATAGCTCGACAGGTGAATGCTGGTCTTGGCCTTGCCGATCAGCGCGGCAAACTTGAGGTCCGATGGTGCGTCGTAGGCGGGATTGCCGCCCAGGATCAAGAGCGTGTCGACACTGCCGGCCGCAAGCTCTTTGGCCAGCGCGGCGATGCCTTCCGTCGCGCCCGTCGGCTCGGTGTCGAGCGCAGGCACGAGCTGCAAGGTCGGCCCCACGTTGCCCAGCGCAAAGTTGATCGCGAAGGCGAGCGCATGAACGGCAGGTGCTTGACGCGTGCCGACAACGATCAACGAGCGACCGCGGTTCTTCTCTTCCGCAAGCTCCGCCGCAAGGGCGCTAAGCCATTTGTCAGATACACCGGCCGGCTTGGCACTGCCGAGCGCACCCGCGATAGCTCCCATGTCCAAGCCGTGCTTGGTCGCAAGCTGCCTGCCGAGCGCCTTGAGGAAACCGGCCACGTCGCCCGCCGGCAAACGCAGGCGGTGATCCGCAGTTGCGCCCGTCACGGTGTGACCAGGCTCAACGACGTACAAACGATTCATGCTGTCGTTCGGCGACGACATGCGACGGCCATCGGCGTACTCCCGATTGGCGCGCACGCTGCCTGGCTCGGTGCCGAGGAAATCGGAATCGAGCGACACGATGGTGCGGGCGCGGCGATAGTTGAACGACACGTCCATCGCTTCGCCGAACGCAATCTTGGCGCCCGCCGCACGGTTGGCAGGCCCGACCGGTTCGTACGTGTAGACCTTGGCCTGCGGATACTTCGCGAGCAGCGCCTGTTTCACGCGAAAGAACGTGGGCGACTGCGTAGGCGTGACGAGCACGCGCAACTTTGCACCTTGATCGGCGCTAGCCTGCTTGGCGATGCCCTCATAAGCCGCGTCGAACTCGGCGAACGTCGCTTCCGTGAAGTGGCCGTCCTTCGCCTGCGCGGGACCTGCCGACCTATCGGGATCGTACAGATCGAGGATCGTCGCTTGCGTATAGCCATCCGTGCCGCCGAGGCTCGACGGATGCTGTGGATTGCCTTCGATCTTGGTGGGACGACCTTCGTGCGTGGTCACGAGCACGCCCGCGGGCTCACCCGCCGTCCGCACCACGCTTGCGTAGTGCAGCGACACGCCGGGCACCACGTACTCGGGCTGCTTGGTGAATGGTAAGATCTTTTCTTCCGGACGACGCACGCAGCCCTCGAGGCCGAGTACCGCGCCGGCCGCACCGGCGATGCCCATGAACGTGCGGCGATCGACGGAGAAACCGTCCGATCCAACGGCGCCTGCCGGGAACTCGGCCGCTGCGCGTTCGTGGAACCCAGCAGGATCTGCTTTGGCTTCGAGGCTGGTCCAGAAAACCTTACCGTCTGCGGCAGGCTTCGAGAACTGATACGGCTTACGCTTGCTCATCGGTGACACCCCGAGCAGTGTTGTGGGGGATTGACCTGCGCGGCACTGGCAACGAGCTCCGCCTCGTCCTGCGAAGGCTCCCAGTCCATGTTCGTGATTTGATCCTTGGGCCGAATGTGCGCGCCCGGATCGCGGTGACAGTCGAGGCACCAGCTCATACTGAGCGGCTGATCCTGACGAACGACTTCCATCTGATCGATGCGGCCGTGACAGCTCGCGCAGCCGACGCCCACGGCCAGATGCACGCTGTGATCGAAGTACGCGTGCTCAGGCAGCTTGTGAACGCGTACCCATTCGACCGGTTGGCCGCTGTCCCAACTCTCCCGAATCTTGGTGAGCTTCTTCGAGTCCGTGCGGATCATCGAGTGGCAACCCATGCAAGTTTGCGTGGCAGGCACCATGGCCTCTTGCGAGCGTTCCACGTTGGCATGGCAGTAGCGACAGTCGATGCCGAGCTCACCCGCGTGCAGCTTGTGGCTGTAGGCGACTGGTTGCACCGGCGCGTAGCCGACCTGCGAATTGAGTGGCGAGCCGTAATACCAGATCGCAAACGTGAGACCTGCTCCTCCAAGGGTGGCCGCGAGGGCTCCGAGTAGCGGCAGGTAGTTGAGCGACCGAGGGAAGATTTGCATCTGCGCGTTCTTCTCGGGTGTGGGTTGAGCCGAAGGCCACGCATTTCGCGCGTGATCCATGAGCCAATGAGTCGATGGAGACGGTTTGACGAGCAGGTCGGAGACACGAACCGCGACCGTCCGGCATGTGGGCGTTAGGGTCGTTGGCTACGCCCCGTCAAGGGGCAAACACGCCCGATTCGGACGTCCTAAAAAGGCGGGCGGTTTATCCCTTCCAAACCACGGCGCGTCAAGCGACTTTGAGAAAGCGCGCTCGCAATGACCTGAGCGCGGGCATTGATCAGTCGCGTCGCAAGGAGGGCGTGCTTCGTGCGAGACCCTCTACATAGGCCACGCGTCGGAGGACGGCCGCATCCGTTGGGGCAAGCTTGCGAGCGCGGGCGAGACGTTGCGCGGCCATCTCGCGATCTCCGGTCGTAGCGGCCGCTTCGGCAACGCGAAGCTCCCAAGTGGCAGGACTGATCAGCTGATAGCGCA
>JBKJIA010000672.1:0-14227 GCA_046598735.1 Polyangiales bacterium | reverse complement strand
TGCTGTCGCACATGAAGGCCCCAAGACTCGATGCCCGCCACGGAAACCCTTGCGCGGTGCTGGCTGGAGTCCGGAGGACGAAATCATGCCAGGAATTAAATCAGTGCGTGACCAGTTGTGTTTGGTCACCTGTCTGCTGCTGGGAGCGCAGGGCTGTGTTGCTGAGGACCCGATTTCTTCGGCTGACGACGGCGAAGAGTATCTCACTGACCAGGGCGAACTCGCCGACGAGGAGTGGGACGCTTCCGTTGAGGACTTGGATGAAAAGGCCAGCGAAGCGGAACTGCCAACTGAAGACCTCGTGCGTCGCGTGGCCGCGCTGTCGAGCAAGACCGTGGTTGTGTTCGACTTCGACGATACCTTGATGGACCACGTCGACGGACAGAGCAGCAGGTGGGCGTCATACGCGAAGAGTGCGGTCACCCACTTGAAGCAGCAGGGAATAGCCATCTCCGTGGCGTCGCGAAACCAGAACAGCAACGGGGCCCTGAACAAGGCGCTGCGGGGGCTAGATAGTCAGGTTTTCAATGACGCTTTCTTCCGCTCGCCTGCATTTCAGACCGACACGGGTCTGGATAAGTCGGATGACATCAGGCAGATCATGGCGCACTTCGGCATCAAGCTAGATAGTCAAGTGGTGTTCTACGACGACGATCAGGGCAACCTTGACCGTGTGAACGCCGCGACCGATGTCATCGCCATCATGGTCGGGACGAATGGCATCGACCGAAACGAGTTCAGAGACGGCATGACCAAGCGGCTCACGGGCGCGCCCAATCCAGCCACCTGTGCGAATCAATGCAGCAGCTCATGTCGATGCTCCGAAGGTCAGGGTGACTGCGATAGCACCGCGGATTGCGCGAGTGGCCTCGTCTGCCCGCCTGACGGTCCGGGCTCAGAAGTGTGTAAGAAACCGAGCTCCGGCGGCAGCTGCGCGAATCAATGCAGCAGCTCATGTCGATGCTCCGAAGGTCAGGGTGACTGCGATAGTACCGCGGACTGCGCGAGCGGCCTCGTCTGCCCGCCTGACGGTCCGGGCTCAGAGGTGTGTGCGAAACCGCGCTGAGCGCGACTGACGAGCTTGCGTAACGGGGTCGCCCTGAAAGTCTGGCGAACACCCGCCTGAACCCGGGCCCCGACGGAACGGTCTCTACTCAGGCAGCGACCACTTCACGCCGCTGTTGAACTCGCTGATGTCGAGATCGGTCGTGCGGTCCGCACGCATGAACGCGCCGTGACAATAGATGTCGTCCTGGTCGGTCAGCAAGCAACTCACCTCGTTGCCGCCCGGAGCGCCCGCGACAAAGGTGACGCCTTTGATCGGTACGCTGGCATCCGCCTCGGGGCGCATCACGAAGCCGTAGTGTCCGCACCAGGCCTGGTTAGACGGCGCGAGGACTGCACAGAGGTGGCGCGCGCTGGAACCGATGGCGTGCGCCGTCGCCGCACTCGGTAAGGACACAGCTCCAGGAACCGGATCACAGACTCCAAGGGCGCTCGGGCACGGCGTCGTGCCGCGCTCGAGCTGGCCCCAGTAGTTGTTGCCCCAGGTCCATACCGAGCCGTTCTCAGCCAGCAGCATCATGTGCAGCCAGCCGCCGCCGATGTGCTTGATCGGCTTGGCGTCCGCACTGAGCGTGACTTCCTGCGGACTCTCGACGATCGTGTTGACCCGAGCGCCTGCATCCGTGAGACCGGGCAGGGAGCCCGCCTGGCCTTCGTCGTTGGCGCCCCAGCAGTAGAGCCGATCAGCGCGCGTGGCGACGCAGGTGCCTGACGCAGACGACGCCACCTGCACCGCCCACTGATCGTCCGGCAGCGGCACGCGCACCGCACCGTTACTACTAGACTCGCTTGTCGTGACACCGAGCTCCCGGACGTCATTGGCACCCCAGCAGAACACCTTCCCGTCGGCCGCGATCGCACAGGCGTGCACTTCGCCTGCTGCGATCTGAACGATGTTCTCGAGGGGAAGGTAGTCGGGCGCTGTGCCGCCTTCGGCCATCACGACAGGGTAAGGTTTGTAGACTAACCCGACATTGCGCGTGCCGGTCTGATGGAAGGTGCGCGCGCCCCAGCACACCACACGGCGCTCGTCGCGCAACGCGCAGGAAAAGCCAAAACCAACGGCCACCTGTCGCACGTGTGTCAGCGGCACGGCTGCCCCATTGACCTTCACGGGCTTGCGCCAGTCCACGGGCTCGCCAGCGACGCCGAGCTCGCCTTCCTCGTTGGCTCCCCAGCAATAGACGGTGCGATCGGGGCCACGAATCGCACACGCGTGCGACCTGGCCACCGCGAGTGGAACCCAGGCGAGGTCGCTGGGCGTGCCGGAATCACCAGCGTCGATGGGGCCCGCATCACTACCCGCATCGTGACCGCCGTCGGGTATGGATACCTGACCATCATTCATGGAGGGCATGCTGCCGTCCCCTGCGCCGCCGTCGGGCGAAAGAGCGGTGCACTCGGGCACATCAAGCGCGTCGAGCGGCGCCGCATCCGCACTTAGCTTGGGCAAACTCGACTGGGAGACCACCGCGCTGTCGCAACGTGAGTGGCACGGCAAACACGTGCCGAGATCTCGTTCGTCACACTCTTCAAACACCAAGCGACAGGAGTTTGTAAGGTAGATAGTAAGGGCACGTCGATCGCGAGGGGTGTCGAGCTTGAGATCGACCGTGCGGCGCACAACCTCGGTCGCACCATGAAAGCCTCGGATCGTCAGCACAGCGCGCGGTCGTGACGCGCTAGGTCGCGCCGCCAGCGGGATGGGCCACACGGATGGCTGCAGCTCGACGACCTGCCCGTTGCCTTCGAGTCGAACCCGGTCGAGCTCGCTGCGTAGGTCAGCATCCGCGTCGATCAGAAGCTCAAGCCCGGCAGGCCCAGCATCGTCACCGGTGCAACCCCATACCAGCCACAGGCTCAACGCCCAAACCTGCCATCCACGCCGCACCCCCGACGATAACAGGTTTGGGATGCAGTGGGCGAGCTTCGCCTCTCCCGGGCAGTGTTCGCGTCACGATGAGCACCATGGAGTTGGAGTGGCTGGCGCTAATGCGCCCCCATTGCGGAGCCGCGCACGACGCAGCGTGAGGTCTCCGAGCAGGACTCGGGAGGCCATGCGTCGTTCGTCGCGGCCCGTGACAGGAAAACTTGCGTTGACCGAAAAACGCACAGGGGCTTCCATGAGGAGTCGGTCTCACGACTGACCTCATGGGGTAGGTGGATGCGCGCATACTATGCTCTCGCGTTGATTCTAGTCAGTGCTGCGTGTGGATCGGACCATACCGGCGGGCCTCAGGGCCTCAAGGCGGGCGACTTCGACGACGACGGCATCTCCGACGAGGATGAAGGCCGCGCTGAGAACGTCGACACAGACGGCGATGGTCTGCCCGACTTTCGCGATTTCGATTCGGATGCGGATGGCGTCCGCGACGCCGCGGAAGCCGGCGATGATGATCCCGCCACTGTCGCAGTGGACACAGACGGTGATGGTCTGCCCGACTTTCGCGACCTCGATTCGGATGGCGACGGCCTCAGCGATTCCGACGAGCTAAGCGATGATTTCGAGCTGGTCGACACGGATGGCGACGGCATTTTCGATGTGCTCGACCTCGACAGCGACGCTGACACGATCGCGGATGCTCAGGAAGCCAACCTCGATACAGACCGCGACGGGAGCACGAACGCTCGCGACCTCGACTCGGATGGCGACGGCATTCCTGACGCATGCGAGGCCGGCGACGACAATGTCGGGACACAGCCGGTCGACACCGACATCGACGGCTACGCCGATTTTCGTGACCTCGATGCCGACGACGACGGGATACCCGATGCTGAGGAAGACGCCAATGGTAACTGTAAGGTTGACCCCGGTGAGGGTTCTTCGCGCTCGAGTGATACAAACGGTAATGGCGTGCCGGATCTGGTCGAGAGAATCGCGGGCACTGATCCTTCGGATCCCGCCTCGACGATCCCCGCAACGGACTTCTATTTCGTGCTGCCATTCGAAAAGGAGCGCGGCAGCGGTGAGCTCGCATTCGCAACCAGCGTGCGCCAAGCCGACATCTTCTTTTCGATCGATAACACCGGCAGCATGGATGGCGAGACTGCCAACATTCAGGCGAACTTAGTTTCCACGATCATCCCGCAGATTGGCGCCGTGATTCCCAATGCGGCGTTCGGAGTGGGTAGCTTCCAAGACTTTCCCATCGATCCCTTCGGTAACCCGAGCGCCCGGCCTTACGACCTGTTGCAAGCGGTCACCACCAGCACGATGGACGTGGGCTTAGCGATCAATGCCCTGCCGGCTCCGTTTGGTGGTCTCGACGTGCCGGAGTCAGGTTACGAGGCGCTCTACCAGTGGGCGACGGGTGTGGGCGTTCCGAGCTTCGGACTACCGGCGTTCGTGGCGAATCAGAGTGGCATTGGAGGGGCTGGCTTTCGTAAGGACTCCCTGCCGATCGTGGTGCACATCACGGACTCGACCTCGCACGTTCCCTCTGACTATGTGGGCTTCGAGAGCGCCGCGCATGGACGCGACGAGCTGATTCGTGCCTACAAGGCGGTCGGTGCGCGCATCGTCGGCATCAACAGCCTCGAGAACGACGGCACGGTCTACGATCCGCGCGAGCAACTCGAGGATCTCGCCGTGGCAACGCGCGCGCATATCCCGACCGATGCCCAGGGCCAATGTCCCACGGGCGTGGGCGGCGCACCTTACCCTCCTGTACAGATCAACGGCCAAGCACGTTGTCCGGTCGTGTTCGATGTAAAAACGGACGGCAGCGGTCTGTCATCACGGGTCGTCGACGCGATCAAACAACTCGCCGAAACTGGCGAAATCGACGTGTCCACGCGACCTGTCGGCAAGACCATGGGCGAGCGCGGCGAGGTGCTCGCTGCGAACACCACGACGGCCGATTTCATCAAATCGATCGTGCCCGTGCCGCCCGCGCCCGAGGGTGCGTCGATCGACGGTGCGCTGTTCCGAAACGTCAAGCCCGGCGCGCAGGTTACCTTCCGCTTGGATGCGCACAACGATTTCGTACCTGAAACCAGCACCGAGCAACTGTTCACGATCGATATCCAAGTGCTCGGTGATTTCGTAACGCTCCTCGACACGCGGCGCGTGTTCGTCGTCGTGCCCAAGAAGCTCGACGTACTGGTGGTCCAATGAGGCATACGATGAAAGCGAAAGCTCTGCGCGCGGGCATCGTCGTGACCGCGGCGCTGGCGATGATGGTCACGTCCGGTGCAGATGCCGACTCGGTCGCGCAAGTCGCTACCGCCAAACGTATCAGTCGACAGACAGTGGCGCTGATCGATCCGCAGGGGCGGCCCGTGCCCGGCGGTGGAGCCAATACGCTCGCCAAAGCGGGCGACGTGCTCACCTTCGTCGTGCAGTTCACGCCTGTTCCGAACGGAGCCTACCGAGGCATGGGTGGGTACATTACCGATTACATTCCGTCGAACACGGAGGTCGTCAGCGCGCGTATCATCGACCGCGACGGTAATACGGTCTCGCCCCATCGCGGTGGCCTTGCCTGCGACGGCTATGGTCCGCGGGGCAAAGGTAATTACTCGTCGCCAGGTGCGACCCTCGTCGAAGGCTCGATGAGTCAGCTCTACGCTGACACAGGCATCTTCTATTCGCGCGACCCACGCACGCAGCGTCGCTCGAAGAACCCCGTGAGCGGTAATAACGAACCCTTTCTCTCGCTGCGCAATGGCGTGCAGATGCTGCAAGCCCCGAGCGGCGCAGGCCAGTTCGATCAACTGCTCAACACCTCGTCACCTTACTTCGCGCACAATAACTGGGATCTGATCCAGGCTGCGAAGTGGGGACCAGGCAACGGCAATACACCGGAGCACGTTGGAAGCGCAGGCGTCGGCTACGGCTCACCCGTGGCTGGACCTGACAGTTGGTATCAGCTCGAGGTCACCACCCCCCTCGGCGCCATACCTGATGCGACCGCCAGTAACGTCGCCTACCTCGGGCAAGTCGGGCCGTGGCAGCGCATTCGTCAGACAGGCAGCGAAATCGGTCGTCGCGGCCAGGGTGCGACGCCGCCGACCCTGGCCCAAAACACGAGCTACCTGCAGTGTCCAGACAGTGCGCCCACCCGCGTTGGGGCGGTCACCAATCTCGGCTTCACGCTCAGCACGAGCAGTCCCTTGCCCGCCGACACCAATGCCGTGCGCTTTGCCCTGGGCGAGCTCGTGGTGGGCGATGAGTATTACGCGGAGCTTTCGTTGCGCGTCAAAGCGCTGCCTCTCGACCCGACCTTCGGCAATATCAACTGCGCCGAAGTCGCGGGCGGCGACGCCTCGAGCCGAGCCCAGGACGGCGGCGCCGGAGGTAAGGATCATCTGTGGCGTTACTTCGTACCGGCGCCTGCCTGCGTATCACTCGATCTGTTGTTCGAGAACAATGTCGACAAGGTGCTCGCAGTCTCCGGTTCTTCGCTCAAGTACACAATCGAAGCCAAGAATCTGACAACCAGCACGATGAGCAACGTCTTCGTGCGAGACTGTTTTGTCGCCGGAAACCAGACTTTTGTGGCTGCGGGCAGCACGGCCGGCCACACCATCGATGCCACGGGTGCAGGCTGTCCAAGCCCCGGCACGCAGCGCGCGGTCGTATGGAACGTCGGTTCGCTCGCCCCCGGTGAAGGTAAGGTCTTCACGGTCAACTTCACCGGTTCGAGCAGCACGACCAACCAGGCGGTCTTTACTTCCAACACCTTCCAAGCCCCCGGCTTCGTAGCCAACGCGTATACCACCATCGGCAACCTGGCCGTCATGCGCCTTCAGCTCGCTGTGTCACCGTCTTACGTTTCGACCTTGCCAAGTGTGGTGCGTTTCACCGCCACGGTGCGCAACGTGGGTTCCGCTGCGGCGACGACCACGCAGTATAGGGTGCAGTTACCATCCGCTGCTTTTACCTATGTTCCTGGCAGCACCGCGGTGAACGGTGCGGCGGTGGTAGGTAATCCGGCCCAGGCCGGCGCGCAGCTAACCTTCCTACCCGGCGCCAGTTTGCTTCCGAGCAGCATCGCGGCCGGCGCCACCCACACCGTCGCCTTCGACGTTCAGGTTCCCTCTGGGACGACAGCCGGGCTTTACACGTCCGACCTTTCGACTTGGGTGCAGTCCGCGCAGAGCTTCGAGGACAGCGTGTTCAAGGTGGCTCCGTTGGCGGTGCTCGTGCAGCGCAGTGAAGCGCCGATGGTACCGCTCGCGCTCACGGATGGCGCCACGAGCGTCAGCGGCAAGAGCAGCGAAGCCAATGGCTCGACCGTTAAGGTGTACGTCAACGGCAACGTTGCAGGCGCCGGCACGGTCAACGCAAGCGGCGCCTACTCCGTGACTGTGCCACCACTGCTCGGGGGGCAACGCGTCCAGATCACCGTCACAGCGGCGGGTGAGCTCGAGAGTACGCCTGCGCCCGTCCCGCCTCTGATCGTCGCTGCCAAGGCGATCAACGCCGACCCCACACCCCAACCCCCATGCTCCGACGGTGTGGACAACGACAACGATGGTCTCAAGGATTTCCCCGGCGACCCGGATTGTTGCTCCTACCTCGACGACAGCGAGGCAAGCGGGGGCGCCGCTTGCGCGGTCCAGCCGGAGTGCTCGGACGGCGAGGACAACGATGGCGATGGCGTCCTGGACTTCCCCTTCGATCCAGGCTGCGCGTCGCCCCTCGATGACATCGAAGACGACATGGTGTCCGATGTCGATGCGGGGAACAGCGGTGGCAGCGGCGGCGGCTCTACGGGCATGGCCGGCAGCGACGATGGCGGCGCTGCGGGAAGCTCAGGCGGCAGCGGCGGCGCGGGCCGTCCACCCGGTGCATCGCCACCGGATCTGGGTGGTGTGCCTGAGGACGAAGGGAACATAAGTAAGAGCAGCAGTGGTTGCGGCTGCCGCGTCGTGCCCGAAAGTGGCGCTGGTCCACGGGGCTGGTTCTTGGCTGGACTACTCGGGATGGGGCTCTTGGTGCGCAGGCGCAGGCTGCGCGAACGCCAGCCTGTGGCGCCGGGTTCCCCTTAGGTACGACTGCGCACCTGGCGTGCCGCTGTGGTTCTGCGGCCCCGAGGGGGAACGGCCGAAGGCGGCACCCTCCGAACCTCGGTCACTATTCCGCAAAGCGGCCACCCGACCAGCCCCTGCACCGATGCCTGCGCGCACGTATCCTTTGTGGAAACACGGCTCAGCGCCGTCGGCACACGACTTGCTTGATATTGGGACCATGCAACCCAGATCCAGTCGAAGCGGAGCGCATCCCCAGCCGATTTTCGAGGCGTCGTTCCCGGAGGGACAGGACACCGGCGTGCGAGCGCGCCGCGTACTTGATGCCCGGATCGACACACTGGACTGCGAAGTCGTCAACGCCGACGAGCTCGACGTCGTCAAGACGTCCGCCCCCGCAATCCCTCCGCCCCTGCCCTCGCGTGTGACGCGTGCAGCGCAAGCGCGTGGCAAGCCGCCGTTGAGGCCAGCTCGCAACGAGGTGCTCTCGCAGCGAACGGCCGTCCAACGTCCGCGGAAAGACCCGCGTCCCCTGGAGCAAGCCCAGCGCCCAGCGATCGAGCCCGCTACCCCCGCCGTGCCTAGGGTGGCAGCGCCAGCGTCGCCGTGGGTTCCTGTCAACGTCTGGGAGTTCAAGTACCCCTGGCTGGAGTACAGACGCTCGCGGTTGCGGCTGCTCAGCTTCCTGCTCCTGCTCTCACTGGGTTGCGCCGCGTATGTGCACCGCGCGGCTCTTCACAGTTACGCGGCCGAGTCCATAGAACAGTGGCCGCAGTTGCAGGCCGCGTGGGCTGGGCTGGAAGCAGTCTGGTCGCAGTGCCGAGCAGTCTGGACGCAGTGCCAAGAATTTTTTTCCCGGGTTTGAACGCAGCTCCGCCCTGCGGCCGGACCATGGCCGGATCACGCAGCGCATCGAGGGCTCGGCGCTTGGCGGTGGCCATCATCTGCAGAATCGGCGACTTTGCGGCAGAGCTCGGCGCTGCGCAAACGGTAAGCTCAGGTGGCGCGGTATTGCCGTTCTGCCTCCCGCGCCCACATGTCAGTCCGCAAACGGTGACCATTTGGTGACAGTGCGACGGCTCTGCGCGCGCTATCCATCATGCCTATGGCCGTTGCCGTGTTGGTCAATGTTCGCGCGCGTCGCGGTTCGGAAGCGATAGGCGAGCTAGTTCGTTCCGTGCTCCCGAACGCTCGTTTGGCCATTACGACGTCCCTCGAGGAGGCCCGGCGCTGGGTGATCGAGGAGCTGATGCCGAATCCTCCGCATCTGCTCTTGTCGGGCGGCGGGGATGGCACAGCGGTTTCGCTACTCAACGAGCTGCGCGATGCAAACACGGCCTTTCCAGCCCTCGGACTCTTACCATTGGGCACGGGCAACGGCTGGGCCCGCGTCGTGGGGGCGCCACAAACGCGCACGGCATTGCGCGGCATTGCCGCTCTCGATGGCGACGCTCCGCCGGTGAAGCATTTTGCACTGGTGGAGACGGAGGGACGTCTGACACCGTTTGCTGGCACGGGCTGGGATGCGGAGATCGTCAGTGACTACCACCGTGTGCTCGAGGGGCTGCCTAACACCCTGACTCAGGCGCAGAGTCCAACCCTCGGCTACCTGCGGGCGATCTTCACGCGCACCATTCCCCGGCATCTGAGTCACGCGGGACCTGCCACCCTTACGCTTACCAATCTGGGAGAGCACGCCTATCGGATCGACGACGATGGTAAGCCTGCGCGCGTCCCGGGGGGCGAATGCGGGGCGGTGCTTTATCACGGGCCACTCGGTGTGGCGGGTGCCGCTACCACCACCGATTTGGGCCTCGGCTTTCGTGCCTTTCCCTTCGCCCATGCCATGCCCGGTCGGCTGGCGGTGCGTGTATACGGAGCGACGCCCTTCGAAGCGATGCTGCGCATGCCCAAGCTCTGGCGCGGCGCCCATCCCGTGCCGAAGAGTCATAGCTTCTTACTTACCCATTGCCGCATGGACTTTGACCGCGAGGTGCCCTTCGAGATCGGTGGTGATCTACTCGGCGATCGGCGCTCCGTGGAATTTCGTTTAGCGAAGGTGGGGGTGAACCTGGTCGATTGGTCGTCCTTGCGCAGTGCCTCCCACCACACGCGAACCGCGGGCCTTTGACGCGGGGAGCCCTAGAACGCTGACAACGCTGGCGACGACCGCGACTCACTCACCCATCGTCGTCAGCCCCTAAGATGCTTGCATCCAAGGTGTCTTCGCCCGCGCGATCTATGAGTGCGATGGTTGCTGGGAACCTTATTCCTACTGGCAGGCGCCAGGTCGATCCGCGGCAAAGCATTGTGCACCCACTGGGCAGCAGCTTGCGCCCACGCACGTCTGACCGCTTGCGCAGTCACCATTTCGCCAGCACGTGCCGAGTGGTGGCTTTGCGGTGGGATCGTTGCAATCCGAGGTTTCGTCGGGCACACAGCTCGGAGCGTCCGCCGGTGCGGTGCAATGGTATCCAGGTTTGCACTCGAAGTTCTGGCAGGGATCGCGCGACACGGGGCAAGCGCGAATCGTCCAGCCGCAGGTCTGAGTCTTCTCGCGAAACGCGCAGATAGGTCCGCCGATGCTGCCGTCGCTGCATTCGTAGTTGGGTGCCAATGGCGCCGGACCTGGGCACTTATCGCACTGTTTGGGGTCGGTGCATTCGCCTACGTTTGCGACGCTTACCGCATTTGACGCCGCTTCGCAGTCGTTGCCGTAGGTCTTACCATCGCAGCCGCATACTGGTTTGTAGAGGTCGCTGCACGCCTGAGGGACTGTCATGCACAGTCCACCCTGATCTGCAGCGCCGCATTGCGCATCAAAGCGACAGTACTCGCCCTTTGGGCACTGAATGCCGGCGATGCCGCCACAGAACGAGCTGCCGCTCGTGCCGGCGTCCGAGGCGAGATCTGGACATGCCCGATAGAGCCAACCGCAATCGCCGAGGTCCTTCTTGGCGCAGACGAATCCCTCGCTGCTGCCATCGTCGCAGAGCTTCTCCGGCGCTGCTGGCGCGGGATCCTTGCACACATCGCATAGCTCGAGCTCCGCCGGACGCTTTCCGCTCGCCTCGTCGTCATCCTTCTCCGCTTCGTCTGAGGTTTCGCCCAGTTGGCGGCCTCGATCCTCGGACACCGGATGGGAGGAACTGCTACAGCCTTGGCTTGCATACAGTGGGGCCAGGGTGAGTGCGAAAATCCAGAATGCTCGCGTGCAATGTTTCATGGAATGCCTCGTATGAGCCGCGGTATTACCGACTGCGTGGCCGTTCGCACCTGGATCTATCGCGCAAAATCCCGCAACTTCGCAAATCGCCGATCGCGGACCGTTGAGTACTTCCGCACTCATCCGAGCAGGAATGGCCGAAGGGCAGATCGCGCCCGAGATGACGGAGAGCTAATGCTAACCGCGAGACGCTCCGTGGGGCCTCAACGGCTGCGCAGCTGCTTCCGCTGTGTCTTACCGTTGTTGTCAAAGGTGGCGGCGGCGAGGGTTGCCGCTGCAAGTCCCGTTACCCATGGCCAGACCGGAGTCTTGGTCAGCTTGGGAAGGGTTACCTTTCCCAGCAGATGCATGGCCCCAGCAAATCGGTAGGTGACGCGCAACGCGCACACTCAAGGAGCGGGGCGCCCTGACCACAGCCGACGGACCTGAGTGTTTTTCGAGGCCTTACGAGAGCGTGCGGCAGGACCCGAAAGGCGACATCTCTAACTGGGAGCCGACGCGACATCTCTATCTGGGTTTGACATGTGCAGGAACTGCCGAAGGGCGGGCTCGACAGGAGTCGGACGCTGTCGTGTCGGCTGTCGCTTGACCAGTCGCATGGGCAAGGATCCGCCCTTGAGGCGAAGCACCGCCGCCGCCTCGGGCGCCACACGCTCGGGGGCGATCGGCTCCAGTCGGTAAGCCCGAGCGATCACTGAGACCACCGAGACCACCTCGAGCGCGGCGAAGTGATCGCCGATGCATGTTCGCGGGCCGCCGCCGAACGGTATGTAAGCATAGGGATGCCGTGCCTGCTCTGCCTCGGGCAGAAACCGTTCGGGATCAAAGCGCTCAGGATCGGGCCACAGCGATGGCAATCGATGGATGACATAAGGGCTGATCAATACATCGGCTCCTGCGGGCACGACGTACGGGCCGATCCTTTCGTCGCGCAGGGGACTTCGTCCTAGGGCCCAGGCAGGCGGAAACAATCGTAGGACCTCCTTCATCACTTGCGAAAGGTAAGGTAGCCTCCTCATGTCCGAAGCAGTCGGCGCCCGCGAGCCGAGGTTTTCGTCAAGCTCTTGGAGTAGTTTGCTCTCGACCTGGGGGTGGGTGCCGATCGCCCACCACATCCAGGACAGCGTGGTGGCGGTGGTCTCGAACGCGACAAGAAAGAACGTGAGCACCTGCTCGACCAGCTGTCGGTCGTCGAGTGCTACGCCGGTCTCTTCGTCCTTGGCGTGCATCATCAACGTGAGCAGGTCCTCGGGGGGTGAAGTGAGGTGCCGGCGCTCGCGGATCAGATCGAGCACGAAGGCTTCGATCAGTGCGCGCCCACGATTGAAGCGCACGTTGCCTGGTGTCGGCACCCAGAGTGGCGGCAGCAGGGGGTTGCGCTGCATCTCGCCAACGTGCGCGACGGTGCTGTAGAAGGCGCGCCCCAGCTCTGTCGAGGCCAGGTCGAGGTTCGTGCTGAGAACAGTGGCGCCCACGACGTAGAGCGCGATCTTCACCATCTCGGGGCCGGCGTCGATGGTCTCGAGGCCTTCCCAACGCTGAAGCGCGGCCTCGGCCTGGGCGACCATCGCGCTTGCGAAGTCGTCGACCACGCCTTTGCGCATGGCGGGCATCACGACCCTGCGCTGGCGCCTCCATTCATCGCCATCGGAGGTCACGAGCCCGTTGCCAAGCAGCCTCTTGAGCACGTCGTACTGGCGGCTCTTCACGAAGCCCTTGCTGCGTTCGTGCAGCACGATGCGGGCGTAGTCGGGATCGTTGACCGTATAGAAGTGCGTGGGCCCGACGCGGTTGAGATAGAAGCCGCCATAGCGCGCCGTGTCCCGCATCAGCGTGCCGAGTGGATCTCGCACGAAGTCGAACGTTCCGAAACGCGGGAATAGGTCCGGGGGACCCGGCGGTGTAGCCGTCTTTACAAGCATCGGCAGGAACTCCTGAAACGTCGGGCGCGGGGGAACGCCTCAAACGAACGGTGCTTCCTACACTCTCCGCCAAAGTACGTCAAGCAGCGCTCACCCTGCCTGCCGCTTCAGAGCTTAAGCGGGACAGGCGTGTTAGCCCCTGAAAACCCACCATGTTTACACGGTTACAAATGGCTGTGCCGCCTTCGCCAACGAAGTCGCCTGACGTGGGAGCGGTACGCCGAGTTGTTCAAAACTCGTTGGCAGCTCCCCAAGCCCCGGCTCGCAGTACAGATCTGGGGCACACAACCGTAAGACACATCAACGGAGGAGCCGGATGGTGGAAATCTCCTTGTCCGGATCTGGCGAGGGCCCTGGGGGAGCGATCTCCCAGGGCTACTCTACAACCCGCCTTCGGCCATGCCTGATGGGTTTCGCAGAACGAGGGACATGTCTGCGAGGTAAACATCGGTGTCTTCAGGGTCCCGTGCGCAAGGGTTGCTCATGTATGCAACTCAGAGCGCTACACCGTGAGCCAGGGGACCGCGCTGTCCCGTGCGGGCCGCGTTCACATTGCGCGCGAGGCAGACGGTCAGGTCTGGGTAGGAGGGAGGAGACCGTGTTACGTGCATCGAAGGCACGGTCGATGTGTGAGGGAATCTGGCGGCCAGGCGCACGACTCATTCCACGATACGAAGGATATGCAGCTTCGAGCCCGCGCAGAGCAATGTGCCCCCGGAGCTAGCCACCATCTTGCACTGCACGGCTCGCGCATCGACCTCAACCGGGAGCTTCGTCGTTCTCCCAGTTTCGTCATCGAGGACATAGAGGCCAGATTCGCCACCGGGAGCCCTGTCCAGGTAGTTGATCGCATCGTGTGCTCCGAATAGCACGTCATCGGTCGCCCAAATCTGGGCCATGTAGGGGACCTCGCCTACCACTTCACCGCTCGCTGGCTTCATCACATAGATCGAAGCCGGGCCGGCCGCGTAGAGCCAGCCTCGCCGGCGCACCATCGGAAAGGGCCCCGTGCTCTCTGGGCCTGCCATGTTGGCAATGC
>JBKJIA010000667.1:0-4844 GCA_046598735.1 Polyangiales bacterium | reverse complement strand
TCGCTGAATCCCGACACCGTGCTGAAAACGAGTCTGGCGATCCTGGAAACAGAGGGAAGCTTCCCTCTGTTTCCAGGATCGCCAGACTCGTTTTCAGCACGGTGTCGGGATTCAGCGAAATGCTGTCGATGCCCTGCTCGACCAGGAACTGCGCGAACTCTGGGTAGTCGCTAGGAGCCTGGCCGCAGATGCCGATCTTGCGGCCCTTGGCTCGGCAGGTGGCGATGACTTCGGCGATCATCTTCTTCACGGCAGGGTTGCGCTCGTCGAAGATCGGGGCAACGATCTCGCTGTCGCGGTCCACGCCGAGAATGAGCTGCGTCAGATCGTTCGAGCCGATGCTGAAGCCATCGAAGATTTCGGCGAACTCCTCCGCAAGGATGACGTTGCTGGGGATTTCGCACATCACGTAAACCTCGAGGCCATGTTCGCCCCGTCGTAGACCGTGCGTCTCCATTTCCGCCTGCACACGGCGGCCTTCGTCGACGGTGCGACAGAATGGAATCATCACCTTGAGATTGGTAAGGCCCATTTCTTCGCGCACTTTTTTCACGGCGCGACACTCCAGCGCAAAGCCCGCCTGGTAGCGTGGGTGGTAGTAGCGGCTCGCGCCACGGAAGCCGAGCATCGGGTTCTCCTCGTGCGGCTCATACGCCTTTCCCCCCACGAGATTCGCGTACTCGTTGGTCTTGAAATCGCTCAGCCGCAGGATGACGTCCTTCGGGTAGAATGCTGCTGCCAGCATGGCGATGCCCTGCGCGAGCTTGTCGACGAAGAACTGCGGTTTGTCCTTGTAGCCGGCAGTGAGATGCTCGATCTCCGCCTTCGCGGTACCATCTGCGAGCTTCGAAAAGTCGATCAGCGCGAGGGGATGAATCTTGATGTGCGTCGAGATGATAAACTCCATCCGCGCCAGGCCGACCCCTTCGTTCGGGATGAAGGAAAGGGAGAAGGCTTCCTCGGGATTCGCCAGGTTCATCATGATCTTCGTGCGTGGTCGGCTGAGCGCCTTGAGGTCCGTGCGCTGCACCTCGAAGGGAAGTACACCCTCATACACAAACCCCGCGTCGCCCTCGGCGCAGCTTACGGTGACCATTTGACCATCCGTAAGCGCCTCCGTGCCCCGCTCGGTGCCGACAATGGCGGGCACGCCCAGCTCGCGGCTGACGATCGCGGCGTGGCAGGTGCGGCCGCCTCGGTTTGTGATGATGGCTGCGGCCTTCTTCATGATTGGCTGCCAGTCGGGATCGGTCTTGTCCGTGACGAGTATTTCACCCTCCTGAAACTGGCCGATGAACTGTGCGCTCTTGATGACGCGGACTCGGCCCGTTGCGATCTTCTCGCCGACGCTCCTGCCGTTGACGAGCACGGCGCTGCGCCGCTCGAGCCGATAGGTTTCGAGCACGTCGGGGTTCTTGCGCGATTGCACGGTCTCAGGACGAGCCTGCACGATGAACAGCTCGCCAGTGTTCCCGTCTTTGGCCCACTCCAAGTCCATGGGGGCATGGGCCCCGCGCTTGGCGGAGTAGTGGTCCTCGACGATGCAGCCCCAGCGCGCGAGCTGCAACACGTCGTTGTCGTCCAGTGCGTACTTCACGCGATCGGCTGGTGCGACCGGGACGTTCTTCACCATCTTGCCGCCACCGGTGTCGTAGATGAGCTTGAACTCCTTACTGCCGATGGTCTTCTGCAGAATGGGCCGGTGCCCGGTCTTGAGCGTGGTCTTGAAGACGGTGTACTCGTCGGGCGTGACGGAACCCTGGACGACATTCTCACCCAGGCCGTATGCCGCGCTGATGAGCACCGCGTCTCGGAATCCGCTTTCGGTGTCGATGGTGAACATGACGCCAGCGCAAGCCAGGTCCGAGCGCACCATGCGCTGTACACCGATGCTGAGCGCGACCTTGAAATGTTCGAAGCCCTTGTCTACCCGGTAGCTGATTGCGCGGTCGGTGAAGAGCGAGGCGAAGCAGCTTTTGCAGGTCTCCAGTAGCGCCGCGACGCCCTGCACGTTGAGATACGTCTCCTGCTGTCCGGCGAAGCTCGCGTCGGGCAAGTCCTCGGCCGTGGCCGACGAGCGCACGGCAACGTCGAGGGGCAGCGCGCCTGCGCCTTGCAGCTGCCGATACGCCCCGGCGATCTGCTCCTGCAAGTCCGTAGGCAGCGAAGCGCTGCGAATCGCCTGCCGCACCGCGTGGCCGCGCTCGCTGAGGTTGGCCATGTCCTGGGTATTGAGGTCGGCCAGCGTGGTGCGGATGAATTCATCCAACTTTGCTTCGCGGATGAAATGGCGAAACCCCTCCGCGGTGATGGCAAATCCGTCGGGAACTTTCACGCCCTTACTGGCAAGCTCGCGCACCATCTCGCCGAGCGAAGCATTCTTGCCGCCGACGAGCGGGATGTCAGCGATGGTGATGTCAGCGAACCATTTGATGTAGGAGCGGGCATCGGACGACGACGCGGGTTGTGCTGACGTGATGGTCGCGGGCGGTTTCATAGGGTAGTTCCTTCCAAAATGTTTCGCTGGCTTCTTGCTTGAGGAGGTTATCTGTCGTCGCGGGCGCGACCTCCCATGTCGCTCGTTCTCCTCGCGGTCTCCTGGCGAGTGACGCAGGCGCTCCCTTTTGGAGCACGCGGCAGGCGCGAGGGACTCAGCCCTCCTGGATGGCGTGCGCATGGTGCGTGCACAGCTCGAAGAAGGTGCTGCACGCCGCGAGGGTAAGCGTAGGCGTCGAGAGCAAGACCAAGCTCCCGAACCGGCGCTCGCACTCGTGGTAGCAGGAGGTCGCTCGAACAGAGTGAACCTCGGCTCCAGTGCGCTCAGTAGCCCAGGGCCAGGTTATCGACGACTTTCGTCACTCCAGGAGCCGCCCATGCTGCGTCGCGAGCGTCGCAGATGGCATGCCAGCTCGAGGCCTTTCCGGAGAGAGTCACCGTTCCCCCAGTCGTGCCGACTTCGATCGACTTGCCATCAGCCGTAGCCTGGCGCTGGAGCGCGGCTTGGACCTTCTCCTTGACCTCTGAGGCGGAGGCACTCGACTTGATCGTGATTGCATTGCTGACACCAGTGACTCCGGTCAGGTAGCGCACGGCGCGCTCAGCCGACTCGCGCTGGAAGTTCCATTGGACCTGCCCTTCAAGCGTGATGCGATTCTTTTCGACCTTCGCGGTGACGGACTCGGGCACCCAGACGTCCCACTTCAACGCCGAGAGAGCCGCTTCCGCGATCTCGGAATCGGTGTGCTGGTGATAGCCCAGAACCTTGACGGTCAAATCCTGCGCCACCGTTCGGACGCCGCTAACGCGCTTCGTGGCGTCCTCGGCAGCCCACTTCTCAGCGTAGTTGTCGACCGCGCCGCTAAGCGAAACGGCGCCTTTGTCAACGCTGACACCGATCTGCGCAGCGTTGACCTTGGGGTCCCACAGCAGCTCGTTCTCAATATCTTGCTTCAACTGTATGTCGGTCTTCTTCATGTGAATACCCTCGTGTCTTCTTGGCGGTTGCGTGCGTCGCCTTGTCGCAAGGGGGCTAAGAGCACCGGTCATGCCATGACGGGCGACCGCATCATGCGAAGCCGGAGTCTGGAGTCCAGGAGTCGGAAGGGACACTTTGTCGCACCAGTCGTGCGTGTCGGCGCCACTACGACTCAGGCTGCCGGGACGTATACGCACAGGGAGTCTCCTGCCTCATCACTCGACGCACTCCGAGCGTGACGCATCTCGTGCGCGACCTACCCTCACGCGCGCAAAGCTAGCGTCAACCCGCCGATTCAACCTTACTGTTGACGTTGCCTTCTCGTACTAAGATGGGCCCAGAGCGCAGCGTGGCCAGCGAGCTTGTGGAGTCGTCGCGCTCAGATCCGCTTGGCGAACGACCAGACGCGACCTTCGCTGTCAGAGACTCCATACTCTCGCTGTCCGTAGGGCTGGTTCACCGGCGCGTATAAGATCGTCGCGCCGGCCGCGAGCGCGCGTTCGTGGTGCGCGTCCACGTCATCAACAAAGACATTCAGCATGCCCGTGGCCGATCCGAGCTCAGTCACCCCGCGCAATCCATACTCCGGCGAGACCGATGCAACCAGATCGCCTCCCCGTTCAGGGAGACCTCCGCATGCGCGACGTGGCCCTGATCGTCGCGGCTCACCTCCCCCGCGCTGAAACCAAAGGTATCCACCAGGAAGGCGTGCGCCTTCGCGATGTCTGCGTACACGAGGACGGTGATGATGCGCTGAGTGGTGGTGGTCACGTGGCTCCGAGCGTGGGGAAGCACGAACGTGACCAGAGATGCTGGGACATCGCGTGACGTCGCCGAGCACCGATGAGAAGGTGGCACGCGAGCTGCACACGGCCGGCCTGCATGCGCAACAGGTCGAGCTCCGTTCGTGATGTCACCATGTTGGTCACCTGGCTGGCTCTGAGCGCGTGTGCGGTGGATGCAAGACCTACGGAGTCGCCCAAGGCACAAGCGCAAGCCGCGAGCGCACCGGATCTGCCTCACGTGATGCGCCGGGCATTTAAGGGAACGATGAGCCGGCATGCGGCCCAGGCCTCGGCTCTGACGGTATCGGTAGCGCTCGGGGACCACGACGCGACGAGCCGGCACGCGACCGAGTTGCTCGAAGAGCCGAGTCTCGTGCCGCCGAGCGAGGCCGATCTGGGCACGCTGAATCAACAACTGCCCGCGAAGTTTTTTGCGCTCAACGAGCACTTTCGGGCCGCGGTTGGCAAATTGCGAGATGCCGCGGGGGCCCGCAGTGACCCCCTGTGTCAGGAAGAGATGTCGCCGGAGTCGGGTGCATATACACCCCGGCTTCTGAGCCAAATCTGGTGGGCGTGAATCGAAT
>JBKJIA010000675.1:0-20561 GCA_046598735.1 Polyangiales bacterium | reverse complement strand
CACCTCGCGGCGATGGCTCGCGGCGCACGCGTTTTGAGCGCGTTTTGAGCGCGTTTTGAGCACCGACAGTTAGCGAATGAGCACGCCGCGTGCGCTCAACGCGAGGGGGCCGACAGCTTGTGCGCCCTCGCCTTCGAGATGTTCCTTGTGCGAAGGACTGAGCGCCTGCGCGCTGAGCTCGCCTTCCACGATCGCTGGACGTCCCAAGGCATCTTGCGGAATCGTGAATGCGTGATTCGCCATGGGAACGCGCAGCCCGCTGTCGGTGCCCGCCTCCGGCTTGAGCTCAAGCCAGCAACCTGCGCGCTCGCACACGCGCGCCACGACGCCGCTCGTCTTGATGTTCTTGCCTAGGAATGGCTGCGGGTTGCGCAACACGTCGGCGAGGGCAACGACCTTACCTTCTGCGCTCAACGGTGCACCGAATGCGCGCTCTTGGGTCGGCGCAGCAGCGGCAGACGGTTGCGCGGGAGCTGGTTGACTGCTCGGCGCAGGCTCGGCTTTCGCTGAGGGTGCCTCAGCCTTTTGAGCGGGCTGAGCGGGCTGAGCGGGCTGAGCGGGCTGAGCGAACACAACCTCGTTCCCGTTCGATGCCTCTTTGGCTTGGCAGCCAAACACGAACAACAACAGGCCAACGGCGCGAACACATGCACGCATTCAATCGACTCCTAGCAGTTGGCTCATCGAGGCTTCATCGGCAGGCGTAAAGATGAACTGATCGAACTCATCGGAGCGCGCCCAACGAAAATCTTGAACGGCACGCGCGCGCACGGCATCGGACTCGAGCCGACACTCGTACAGGTAGAGCTCCACCGTGTAATGTTCATACGGATGGCTGACGTAGGAAATGAGCTGACCCACACTGATCTGCGCATCGAGGCGGCCGGTGAACTCGCGCTGCAGTGCCGCTTTGTCCGTCTCGCCCGTCTCGACGCGACCGCCGGGAAACTCCCACAGCAGCGGCAAAACGGCCGTGGGACGTCGTTGCGTGATCAAGTAGCGGCCCTCGCGTTCGACGACGGCAGCCACTACGCGAATGGTGTTCGGAGCAGGTGCCACTACACACGCGACATAACGCGAACTGGTCTTCATGTCGAGATGCACATGGGTGCGACGTGAGTGAAACGGCATCGCTGAAGATCGCGTATTTCGGCTTGCCCCTCGGTGCGCTGTGTTTGGCAGCAGCCGGATTTGTGCCGCGCGTGATTTGCCTTGGGCATCCAGACGCAAAAGGCGCGCGACGCGTACGGCGCCAACTGTCAGCGCGTGCACTTCTGCTTGGACGTCCTGATCTGAATGATGTTGGCGTGCAGCGCGCGATAGTGAGCGCGGCGCCCGATGTCCTGTTGAGCTGGTTTTGGCCCAAGCGCATTCCGGCGGCGTTGCTGACGCTGGCACCGCGCGGCGCCTTCGGAGCGCACCCTTCACTCTTACCGTTGTGGCGCGGCCCCGACCCTTACTTTTGGACGATCTATGCAGGTGATGCGGAAACCGGCGTGAGCTTGCATCGGCTCGACGCGGACTACGACACCGGCGCTGTCGTGGCGCAGCGCAGGGTGCCGATCACATCTGAAGACGATGCGTGGAGCCTGGCGAAGAAACTCGATCGACCGAGCCTGGCCTTACTGGTGGAATGCGCGACGCGCCTGGCAGCGGGGGAGACACTCGCTGGATCCACGCAAGACGAAACGCAGGTGAGCGAAGCGCCGCAACCCGATGCGCAAAGCCTTGCGATCGCATGGCAGCGTCCAGTCGCGGCGATCTTACGTCTGATTCGCGCGGCGGCACCCCAGCCTGGAGCGACGGCTGAGCTGGGTGAGCACGAGGTGGAGATTATTCGCGCGCGACGTTTTGAGGGCACCCTCCCGCGCGCTCTGCAACCGGCCGACGCAGTCTTGTCGTCCGAGGGTGTCGTGATTGTGGCCCGTGACGGTGGCGTAGTCCTCGAGCGAGTGCGCACGGAACATGGAGCCGAGCTGCGCGGCGATGCTATCGCGTCGTTGTTCTCGAGCGGCCTATTTCGGCTGTGATCAGCTCCGGGGCCTCGTCGCGCCCATTTTCTGATACAACTGCGCCGTGCACGCGCTTGAACCTGTGCTGCTGCGCGCAGACAACTTTGCTCCCCCCCACCGCACGCCTTGGGGCGGTACGCGCTTGCGTACCCACTACAAGCGCGACGACGACCTAAGCCCCGAAGCCCGCGCCATGACGGTGGTCGGCGAGTCATGGGAAATCTCGGTCGAGCCTGATTTTCCGGCTTCACTCGAGAGCGGAGTGCCGCTGATGACCTGGATTCAAAGCGCTCCGCAAGACGCTTTGGGTGACGAATACGCGCGCGGTCGTTCAGGCACCGCCCTGCTCGTGAAGCTCATCGATACGGCCGAACCCCTGAGCGTGCAGATTCATCCGAGTGACACCTACGAAGGCCTCACCCCCGGGGAATGCGGCAAGCCCGAGAGCTGGTACGTGGTGGATCGGGAAGAAGGGGCAGGCCTCTATCTCGGCTTTCGCCGCGGCACGACCGAACGCGACGTGCGGGCGGCGCTCAGCGGCGACAATCAACGCGGTTCTCTACGCGACCTCTTACGATTTGTGCCAGTGGAGCCCGGCGATTTCTTCGTCATCGATGCGGGTACGCCGCACGCAATCGGCCCCGGACTGACGCTAGTAGAGCCGCAGCATGTGGTGGCAGGCCTGCGCGGTGTCACCTATCGCTACTGGGACTGGGAGCGTCGCTACGACGCGGCGGGCAAGAGCGATCCAAATGGTAAGGCTCGCCCCCTGCACGTCGATCATGCACTCGCGGTGACAAAGTGGGAGAGCGTGCAAAGCGAAGATTTCATCTCGCGCATTCGCTCGCGGCATGGTGCGCCTATCACGTCAAAAGCTGCTCAGTGTTTGCCGTTGTGCGGGCCGGTCAGCATGGGCGGCATCGTCAGCAACTGGCTGTGCGTGCATCGCCTATCGGGCACGGGCACGGTGGCGTTACCTGACTTTGATCGACTTCACGGCATCACGGTGCTGGCTGGCGAAGTGCGTTTGGGTGACCTGACAGTTGGCCAAGGACGCGCCTGCGTCGTGCCGGCTTGTCGCGCGGGCATGGAAGTCGAGTTGAACGAAGCCCATGCCATTGTCAGCGCGGTGGTGTGAAGGGTGTGAAGGGTGTGAAGGGTCTCGCCTGTGGCTTGACGAGTTAGGTGTCGATTGCAAGATACGCACACGATGACTGGCGACAGAGCGAAAGCCGACCTCAAGGGTAACGCGCCTGTACAAATCTTGGGTGCCGGTCTGTCGGGTCTGTCGGCCGCGCGCACGCTGGGCTCCCGCTGCGAAGTTCACGAACGTTTGGCGCACCCAGGCGGTCACGCGATAACGCTGGAAGAAGACGGCTTCCGTTTCGACAAGACCGGGCACTTGCTGCATCTGCGCGATCCGGAAATACGCGCCTGGCTGATGTCGCTGCTGGCGGGTCAAACCGTCACGGTGCACCGCAACAGCCGCGTGTTCAGCTACGGGGTTTATACGCGCTATCCGTATCAGGCCAATACTTACGGTCTGCCCTCGGCGATCGCCTACGAATGCTTGATGGGCCTGATCGAAGCCGAAGGCAGTAAGCACTTGGTCCCAGAACCGACCACCTTCGAAGAGTTTTGTTACAAGCACTTCGGCGCAGGCTTCAGCAAGCACTTCATGATCCCCTACAACCAGAAGTTGTGGGGAGTTCATCCGCGCGAGATTACCGCGGCGTGGTGCCAGCGCTTTGTGCCCATGCCGAAGCTCAGCGACGTCATCGCGGGCGCCGTGGGTATGAACGACCGCGAGCTCGGCTACAACGCGGACTTCATCTATCCAAAGCTGGGCATTGGCGAGCTTGCCAAGGCGATGGCGCGGGAAGTTACCTCGCCCATTCACTACGAGCACGCCCCCCAAAGCATCTCGGCTCAGGAGCGCACCTTACGGTTTGCAGACGGCGACATTCCCTACGATGTCTTGATTTCCACCGCGCCGCTCGATCGCTTGGTGTCACTTATCGACGATGCGCCGGAGGACGTGCGCGCTGCGGCCCAGCGGTTGCGCTGCAATCCGTTGTGGTACCTCGACGTGGCGCTGGATGTGCCGTGCGGGGAGGAAGGTTTGCACTGGGCGTATGTGCCTGAAGAGAAGTACCCGTTCTATCGCGTGGGTTGTTATTCGAATTTTTCGGCTCTGATGGCGCCGCCCGGCAAAGCGTGTTTGTACGTGGAGCTCAGCGAGCGCAGCGAACCCGACATGGCGAAGCTATTGCCTGAGGTGGCGCAGGGCCTGATCGACATGCGGCTGATCACGCGGCCAGAAGACATTCGCTTCGCGCGGGCGCGTACGATTCAGCACGCGTATGTGCTGTACGATCATCAATATTACGACGCTTTGGCGGTCATCCGGCCGTTTCTGGAAGCCCGTCGCATCGTGAGCGTGGGTCGCTACGGCGGCTGGAACTACTCATCCATGGAAGATGCGCTCATCTTTGGCCGAGACGCCGCCAAGCGAGCGCTGGAGCTTTTGTCATGACGAAAAGCAGTACGACGCGCCCGCATATCAGCATTGTCATCCCTGTTTACAACGAGGAAGCGATTCTGGAAGCAGCGGTCAAGGATCTTGTCGATCGGCTGACCGCCTTTGATTTCACCTACGAGATCATCCTGGCTGAGAACGGTTCACGCGATCAGACGGTGCAGCTGGCCGAGGAGCTTTCCACGCGCTTTCCGCAGGTGCGCACCTTCAGCTTGGGCGAGCCCAACTACGGCAAGAGTTTGCGCCGCGGCATCTTGGAAGCGCAGGGCGACCTCGTGATCTGCGACGAGATCGACTTGTGCGACACGAACTTCTACACGCGGGCGCTGGCGATTCTCGAGGCGAACGAGGCCGATCTGGTCGTGGGGTCGAAGCTGCTCGATTCGTCTAGTGACGAGCGACCGATGGGCCGCCATCTTGCGACGATCGTGATCAATGGAATGTTGCGCGTCTCGCTCGGTTTCAAAGGCACCGATACGCACGGACTCAAGGCGTTCAAGCGCAGCCAATTGGTCGATATCGTGGAGAGCTGCGTCATCGACAAGGATCTGTTTGCAAGCGAGCTTGTGATTCGCGCGGAACGTAGCAACCGGGTGCGCATCAAAGAGATTCCGGTGCGGGTGCTTGAGAAGCGTCCGCCGTCGATTCACTTGTTTCGCCGCGTGCCCAACGTACTCAAGGGCATCGCGCGCTTGGTGTACGCGATTCGCATTCAGGGTTGAGCGCGCAAGATCGTGGACAAGCTTGCCGCAGTGTCCGTGGATCTCGACGAAATCGATTGCTATGCCGCGATTCACGGACTGACCTCGCGCACCTTACTGTCTGACGATGCGCGGCGCGCGGTGTACGAGCGTGCTCTGCCGCGTCTCACGGCGCTGTTTACCCGACTCCATGTGCCTGTCACGTTTTTCGCGATCGGCCGTGATCTGGTGCACGAGGACAATCGTCAGCGGCTGCGTGACCTTACGAATCAGGGCCATGAGATCGGCAACCATTCGCTGAATCACTTTTACGATCTCACGCGCAGGCCACTTGATGAGCAGCGCCGCGAAGTGGCCGGTGGCGCCGATGCGATCGAAGCGGCCGTGGGAAAGCGACCGACAGGCTTTCGCAGCCCCGGTTACACGATGACGGATGCCCTATTCGGCGTGCTTGCGGACGAGCACGTTCAGTACGATGCGAGCGTGTTTGCTTGTCCCAGCTACTACGCGGCCAAGGCGGTGGCCATGGCGGGCATCGCATTGCGGGGCCGGAAAAGTCGCAGCGTGATGGGCGCACCGCGCGTGCTTACGGCGCCGGCCGACCCTTACCGTGTTGGCAAGGCCTACCACCGCCGTGGACAAGGGCTGCTCGAGCTACCGATCGGGGTTACACCGGCTTGGAGCGCACGCCTGCCTTATATCGGCACGAGCTTGATTTTGGCGGGGCAGCGCGGCGCTCGCGTGCTGACGCAGCTGATGGCGAGTCGCAGCTTCGTCAGCCTCGAGCTGCACGGCATCGACTTGGCCGATGCCCATGAGGACGGACTGACGGGTCTTGCGCCCTATCAGCCGGACCTGCGCAAGTCGGCGCTAGACAAGGAAAGCATCTTGACGATCGCGATCGAGACCTTGCGCGAGCGCGGCTATCGCTTTGTCACGCATGCGCAGGCAGCGCAGGTTTACGCTTCGGTGTAGCGCGCGATCACATGGTGCATCGCGCGGGTGATGCGCGAGAGATCGTCCGATTCGGTGATGTAAGGCGGCATGGTGTACACCAGCTTGCCGAAGGGCCTGAGCCATACGCCCTCGTCTACGAACGCCGGTTGCATGACGGCCATATTCACGGGTGCCTTGAGTTCCACCACGCCGATGGCGCCAAGCACACGCACGTCTTCCACACCGGGTAACTCACGACATGGCGCGAGCTCGTGCTGAAGCTGGGCCTCGATCTGCTTGACGCGCGCCTTCCATGGCGAGTTGCAGAGTAGATCGATGCTGGCGAGTGCGACGCTGCATGCGAGCGGATTGGCCATGAACGTGGGGCCGTGCATGAACACGCCGGGCGAAGTGCCTGCGATCATGAACGCGACGCGATCGGTGCAGAGCGTCGCAGCCAACGTGAGCATGCCGCCTGTGAGCGCCTTACCAAGACACATGATGTCGGGTGCAACGCTCGCATGATCGCAGCCGAACATTTCGCCCGTGCGGCCAAAACCGGTGGCGATTTCGTCCAGAATCAAGAGCACGTCGTGATGATCACAGAGCGCACGTAGACGACGCAGATACTCAGGATGATAAAAGCGCATGCCGCCCGCACCTTGCACGACGGGCTCGATGATCACGGCCGCAATTTCGTGCGCATGCTTGCGCATGAGTGATTCGATCGACGCGATGCATTCCGCATTCCAGGGGGCACCGAAAACAGGACCTGGTTCTTCAGCGAACAGCTGCTTGGGTAAGGCGCTTGCGAACAAGCTGTGCATGCCATTCACGGGGTCACAGACCGACATCGCACCGAGCGTGTCGCCGTGATAGCCGCCGCGAACGGTAAGCATGCGGCATTTTTCGGGCTGCCCCGCGGCGTGCCAATACTGCAGAGCAAGCTTGAGGGCGACCTCGACGGAAACAGAACCGGAATCCGAGAGGAACACGCGCGTCAGAGGCGGCGGCGTGAGCGCGACCAGACGCTCGCACAGCTCGATGGCCGGTGCGTGCGTGAGCCCCCCGAACATCACGTGCGCCATGCGCTCGATTTGCGTGCGTATGGCTTCGTTCAGCGCGCGCTGCCCGTAGCCGTGAATCGCGGCCCACCACGAGGACATTCCGTCGATCAACACGCGCCCATCCGTCAGATGCAGACGCACGCCTTCGGCTTTTTCGACCGGGAAAACGGGCACGTTCGGGAAAGGCGAGGCGTAGGGATGCCAGACGACCTGCGCGTCGCGCATGGTAAGGTCCTCAGCGTGGGTCGACATCGCTTTTTACCTCGAGCCAGCCGCGGTTCTCGCGCTCGCTGACTGCCCTACGCGCAAGCTCGTCTGCGCGCTCGTTCATGGGAATGCCTGCGTGGCCCTTCACATACAAGAGCGTGAGTTTACTGAAGTTGCACATGCGTCGCTTGGTAGTTGCGATGAGCTCCTGGTTGACCTTGGCTTTCCAGCCCTTTTGAAGCACACCGATCGCATACTGACTATCGGTGTAGACGGCGACGGCTTCGTCGCTTGCGTCGAGCCCTTCGAGCGCGCGCAGGATCGCGGTCAGTTCGGCCACATTGTTGGTGGCGATACCGAGATACTCGCTCAGCTCGCGGCGCACCTTACCGTTGGTCAGCACCACACCTAGCCCGGCGGGCCCAGGGTTTCCGCTGCAAGCGCCGTCGGTGTACGCGAAGATCGAATCGGCCAAGTGCTCGGGAGCAGCGTGCGCAGCGGAGGAACTGCGCGCTTTGCTGCCTGCCTTGCTGGCTGGCTTGGCATCGCCGCCTTTGGCCGCGGGTGCACCTTCTACGCAGTGATCGTCGGGCAAGATTTCAGCGCCTGGAACGGGCGCGAGATTGCCGAGCGATGCGCGATACGACTTACTGTCTTGAGCGCGATAGCGGACCTCAACGCGCCCACCCTCGGCTTGGAAAGACCCGGCCACATCGCAGCGGGCCAACACGCGTGCATCCCTCAACATCGCCCAGCGCCATGGCATTTCGTGGAGGCTCGTAGCGCAGGGCGCTGGGTGGGACCAGCGCACAGTCTGGCGGCCGACCTGCTACGCTGCGCGCCGTGAAACGCAGCTCTTGGATCATCGCTATCATCGGCACGCTCGCGGTCGCAGCGGCCGCTTATTTCGCATTTTGGCCGCGGCACAAACTGCCCGAAAATTTGATGAGCGTGGTACCCGCGGACGCTTACGGTGCGGCGCGCATCCGGATGGATCGCGTGCTTGGATCCGAAGCGTTCAAGCGACTCGTCGTCGAGCGAGGTGAAGCGCGCGGCATGGAGCGCGTGACCAAAACGTGCGGCTTCAATCCGCTGGCACGTCTGAAGGAAGTAGTGGTTTTTGCGCGCCCTGCAGCAGACGGCGGCATCCCTCGCTTTGCCTTTATTGCGCGGGGTGACCTGCAACATCAAGAGCTGGTTACCTGCGTGCAAAAGGTGACGGGCAGCGACGCGAGCAAACTGCGGCGCGAAGACATCGAGGGCATCCCAACAGTCGCAAGCAGCAAGGGCACATCGCGCGCGGCATTCGTGGGCCGCGATGGAATCATCGGCGGCGATGCTGAGAGCGTGCGTAGCGTGATCCTTACCTTACTGGGTAAGGCGCCGAACATGTTGTCGGACAAGCTGCTGATGAGCCTTTTGCACGACGTCGAAGCGGGCCAAGACATCGCTGGCGTAGCGCGGTTGCCCGACTCGCTGCGGCCCCAAATTCGCGCCCTCGCCGCCAAAACCATGGGCGGTCAGCTTGCCGCCTTGGCGGAAGTACGAGCCGTTGCGGGCAACCTGAATCTGAGCGATGCCAAGCTCACCGGCGGCGCAACCTTACTCGCGAGCGATTCCGCACAAGCTGCCGCAGTCGTCGGTTTGGCGCGCGCTCAGATCGATCGTGTCATGCGCATTCCTGGCGTGGTACTGACGCCGGCGGGCAGCGTATTACGCGGCATTCAGACCGAGGCACGCGGGGATCGTGCGACGTTTGCGGGCTCGATCAAAGTGAGCACGGTCGAAGCGCTGCTCGAGCTCTTGCCCGCCCTGGCCAAGCTGCGTGAGACGTTCGAAGCACCTGCGCAAGAGCCAGCGCCCGAACCAAAGTAAGGCATCGCGCGCGAATAACTGATCCGGATCGGCGTCGAGGCGCCTCGTCGTCAGTGATGAAAATTCGCAAGGATACTCTCCGTATCTGGAGAATTTTCAGCGCTGACGACGGGGATGCATCGGCGTTGAAACGGGTCAGTGATTCGCGCGCGATGCCTAAGGTCTGCAGTCAGTCCTTGAGCCCATGGCGTGCCACGGCCGCGAGCAGAGCATTCGGTGCAAACGGTTTTGCCAAAATCGCAGCCGCCTTGAGCTCGTCTTGTTCCGCCTGAAGGCTGCTCGTGCCCGATAGTAAGATCACAGGTAAGTGCACGAGCTCCGCGTCTTTGAGCATGTGCTCGCGGCATTCCCACCCGTCCATCACCGGCATGGATAGGTCGAGCAACACCAGGCCCAAGTCGTGACGCGCGCGCATTTGCTCGAGCGCATCGCTGCCGTTCACCGCAGTGACGACTTCGTAACCCCGTTCTTGCAATAGATCCTGCATGGCTTCGCGCACGTCGTCGTCATCTTCTACCACCAAGATCGCGGTCATAGTCTCTCCGTGCTGAATGCAGATCTGACTATTGGCTTCCTTTGGTACGTCGCGCGCAGTCTGCAACCTGTTCGCCATTCATGCTTCGCTGGCATTTGCACCGTGTGCCTCAAGCGCGAGCTCCACGTGGAACGTCGCTCCTTCGTTGGGCACGCTGAGCACGCGAATCGTGCCTCCGTGCGCCTCGACGAGCTGCCGCGCGATCCACAAACCAAGGCCCAATCCCCCCAACGCGTGGCGCTCGGGGACAGCCCGCTCGAAGCGCTCGAACATGCGCTTTTGATCCTGGAGCGAAACGCCCACGCCAAAGTCCCGCACGGACAAGCAGGCGTGCGCCCCTGCGCGCTCCAGACGGATTGCGATGGGCTTACCCTTTCCGCACGCAATCGCGTTGGAAAGGAGATTCGTGACTACCTGCTCGATCCGCAAACGATCCCAGTGGCCGTGAAGCTCGCCTTCGATTTTCATGTCCACTTGGCAACCGGAACGCACGACCTGGTCTGCCATCCGTTCCAGTACTTCGAACACAGGCTCCGATAAATCGAACGGTGTCCGCTCCAGCGTAAGCCTGCCCGCGCTGAGGCGCGAGATGTCGAGTAACTCGTTTACTAGCGTGCTCAAGCGTACGACGTTGCGCGCCGCCTTCTCGGCGCGCGCGCAAATCTTGTCTACGTCCAGCTCAATTTTGAGCATGCGTTCGATCGACAGCACCTGCAGTTGCAAAGCAGTCAATGGCGTGCGCAGCTCGTGCCCCGCGACTGACAGGAAGTCATCGCGTATGCCCACCGCCTGCTTCGCCTCCTGGAACAAGCGCGCATATTCGAGCGCAGCCCCGGCACGACGAGCCAATTCCTCGGCAAGGGCCAAATCTGGCGCCGAATGGGCGCGATCGCCCGCGGCGAAACACAAGGTCAACGCGCCCAGCATTCGCCCCAGATAGGAAAGGGGCACGGTGATCAAGGACTGCAGGCGCAGCTCGCGCAGTAGGGTCAAATGCTCAGGTGATGAGGCAATCTGCGCAAGCAATCCGTCTTCGACCTGAGTGTGCAGACCTGAGCATTGAGCGGAAAGCGTAAAGGCGTGCTCGCGAGCAAGTGCCTCCCAACGCGCGTCTCGCAGCAGGGTCGAGCATGGCCCATCTGCATGCGCGTGAGTTATCCGGCGCACCTGACCATCGAGCTCAATCACGTCAAAAAATGCGAAATCGCCCAAAGCAGGCAAGCCCAACTTTGGAATCGCTTGCACTGTGGTCTCGTAATCGAGGGATTCCGAAAGTCGCTCACTAACATTCGCCAACAGAGCGAGATGCCCACCAGTGAGCTGCGCAAATTGCAGCAGCCTCTGACGCTCCGCTTCGCGTTGCTTTTGCTCGCTGATATCCGTGATCGAACCAACCAACCCGATGACACTGCCATCCGCAGCGCAATGGGGGGTGTAAGACACACGGACTGAACGTACGCCGCTGTCGTGGTGTGGGTGTGGGAGCTCAGTGTCAGCTTCGACCTGTTCGCCTGCGAGCGCCCGCTCAATCATCGGCCGTAGCGCTTCTACCACGCGTCTGTCGAGCACCTCATCCAGCGTGCGTCCCTCCATCTCTTCACACGCCATAGCGAACCATACGGCGTAGGCGCGATTGACGAAAAGATGCCGTAAATCAGCGTTCAAGTGCGAAATGAGCAAAGGCAACGCATCGGCTACGAGGCGCAGTTGCGGTGTGGGCCGTGCGGAAGAACCTACATCCATCGCGCCCCTTTTCACGCAGCGTGAGGCAAGCAACGGTCCGCGCTCGCTTCCACTCCACAGGAGTCTACACGAGCAAAAGACGCCGTTGCGCAGCGGTTTGGAGCAACGGTCTGATTTTCAGGTGCGTCGACGCGCGATTTGCTCGACCAAGCGCTGGGCGCGTTCTGGGTCGACCTTGCGCAGGGCGACTACACGCTCGTTATCCACGAACATCTCGAAGCCCGCGCGCTCTTTGCGCAGCCCTCCCCAGCCCGCAAAGAGTAAGTCTAATCCTACCCCCGCGCCTAACGCGAGAGCTGCGCTCACGAGCAGACTCGAATCGTCGCGCGCAAAGGAATCGCTGGCCCACATCACCGCCAACACGACGCCCAGCGCCAATGACAACGCGCCAAACAGCACTTGGAACGCGGGCATGCTGACTTCGCGCGTTGCGCATTCGATGTCTTTCAAGGCGTAACTCGCGTCGCTCGCGCGCACGACGCGACCGAACAGTCGGGTCTCGCGATACACGTGCACGGCCTTGGATTCGAGGCGGACTTTCGCATTGCGCTCGAGCCCAAGCGCATACGAGATCGCGCGGAAGAATGCGGTGAGCAATGGAATGCCCAAGACGTACTGCATCACGCGCCAAACCGAGAGCCGGGGAATGCGACCGACTGCGCCACGCAGCTCGAAGCCTTCTGTGGTGGGTGCGGGCTCGCTGCCCAGCGCATGTCGCGCGGCATCTGCCACGGCCACGTCCGGTGAGCTCTCCGCCGCGCGCGCGATCACCACGCGGGCCTGAGTTTGTTGAAACTGTGAAAGCACCTGAATTCTGAGCATCGCGCGGCCGCGAAAAGCCGCGACCGAAGGACCGTCAGGTGGCGCCAAAAGCCCTGTTTCTAGCGCTTCAATCAAGGCGAGTTGGCTACTTTCCGAGAGCAGCTGACCTACAAAACGGTACGGAGCGTACGGCGTGGCAAGCTCCAGCCAATCACCGTGTCGCGCAAAGCGTTCCACTAGCTCGCGCCGTTCCGAAGCACTGGCATCGACCAACTTGAGCTCGAGACCGCGCACGGCGAACGCCGCGATCATCGACCACTCGTTCGGATTCTCCGGGCCACGCTCGAGCACCTGCAGCACGTTGCCAAACATCGTGTCGCCGTCTGCTCGCGAAATCCGATGCGCGGCCGCGCGCAAGCGCAAGGCACGGCGACTCGTGCTCAGGCTGCGTGCCTCTGCGCTGTGGCTCAGAACATCGAAGCAAAGCGCGGATAAACGCGACGCAGCTTCGTGTCCCTGCGCTTCTCCTAGCAGGCTATGCAGGCTATCCTGAGTGCCATCCTGGGTGGTGCCAGGAGCCAGACGGAGCGTCATCGTCGGGCACCTTATCACACCGGCGCCGACTACCACGCACCCATCCTGCGTTGGCCGTCACGTGCCAGCCAAGTAGCTATGACAACAAACCTTTGCGTGTTTGGTCATGGGTCGCGCGATACTGGCGCAGGCGCGTTCCCAATGATGGAGGTCGACGCGATACATGCGACGACTCGATTTTTACGTGCAGCACATGCTGCGACAAAGTGCGGTGGGCATCCTGATGTTGTCGGGAGAGCCCGTCGAATTCAGGTTCGCAAACCGTAAGACCCGCAGAAGCAATCAACCCATTAGTCACAAGCAAGTGATTCAGTTGGTGCGCGAGGTCGCGCCCGCCGAAGCCACAGAAATACTGCGTCGCAATGGACGTAGTCGCTTCACCACGGAGACCGCCGAGGGCGGCGTCGTGCACGTGAACGTGGATGCAAGCCAGGCCGAACATTGGCGCGTGCTGATCGGCACCACGCCCGAGGCGGCCGAAGACGTGGCGCCACCGCCTGCTCCCGTGGCTGAAGAGGCTGGAGAGAGTGACGAATGGGACTCTTTCCCGCAGGAAGCGGAAGCCAATCGGCCCGCCGTACGAAGCTTTGCGCCGCCCGTAGTGGATGCCGAGCACGCCCTACCGGAAATGTCCAAAGGCGGTCGCCCGCCCCCGCCCAAGCCCGGTGCCAAGCCTGCTCCTGCCAAGCCTGAGCCGCCTGCAGCACCTCGCGCGCAAGCTCGGGGTGCGCCGCCGGCCATGCCCGCCATGCCCGCCATGCCCTCGATGCATGCGCCCCCAGCGCCACCGCCTGCGCCGCCACCCGCACAGGTGTCCGCAACCGGCCGAGTTCAGCGGCCGATTTCGCCTGCTGCTGAAGCGCGCATGCAGAAGTACCTGCGCATCATGATGCAGCTACGTGCCAGCGATTTGCACATCACGAGCGGCAGCGAGCCGATGGTGCGCGTGGATGGTGAGATGCGCACGCTTGATGGCTCGACCGGGCCCCTGCGTGCCGACGACGTCACAGACATGATGCTTGCATCCGCGCCTCACGATGTACGCCGCATCTTCGACGAGCACAACGACGCCGACTTCGCCTACGAGATCGAAAACTACGGGCGTTTTCGCATGAACTACTTCATGGATCGTAGGGGTCCGGGCTTCGTAGCTCGTCAGATTCCATTCGATGTCGTGTCACCTGAGCATTTGGGGTTGCCGTCGTCGGTCGTCGATCTGTGTTGGCTTTCGAAGGGCCTCGTGCTCGTCACGGGCCCCACCGGCAGCGGCAAGTCGACTACATTGGCTTCGCTCGTGGATTTCGTGAATCGCAATCGCGCCGATCACATTATTACGATCGAAGACCCGATCGAGTTCGTGCACGGCAACAAGCGTTGCCTCGTGAACCAGCGTCAGGTCGGCATTCACACGGCCTCGTTCGGTCAGGCATTGCGCGCAGCCCTGCGTGAAGATCCCGACGTGGTCGTGGTCGGCGAAATGCGTGATCTAGAAACGATTTCGATTGCGATCGAAACCGCAGAAACCGGCCACTTGGTGTTCGGCACGCTGCACACGACGACAGCAGCAAGCACGGTCGATCGCATCATCGATCAATTCCCATCCGAAGAGCAGGGACACATTCGCTCCATGCTCGCCGAGTCGTTGCGCGGCGTCATTTCGCAGGTGCTCGTCAAGAAAGCGGGCGGAGGACGCGTGGCTGCCTACGAAGTGCTGCTCGCAAACAACGCCGCGTCGAATCTGATTCGCGAAGGTAAGACCTTCCAACTCAAAAGCATCATGCAAACCGGCCGCAACGCGGGCATGCAGACCATGAACGATCACTTGTTCGATCTGGTGAAAGCCGGCGCAATCGAGCCCAAAGACGCCTACATCAAGGCCTACGACAAAGCTGGCATCAAGGAGATGATGCAAAAGGCACGCATCTCGCTCGATCCATCGGCCGTGCGTGGCGAACAGTAAGGTCTAGAACAGCGCCAGCTGGCGCTTCTTGCTCAGGTCCTTGGCGCTCATGCGCTCGAAGCAGGCAAGATCGATCCCCAGGCGTGAGCGCAGCGAGAGACTATTGGCGACAAAGCGCTGCGTCGTGGAATCGTGATAGCCGCTGACGGCCTCGAATTGTTCGTCGTGCCCGCGATAGAAGCGATTCTGACGCTCCATCCATAGCTCGCGCACGTACTTGCCGATCATCGATGCAAACGCGACTGGCAGATGACGCGCATCGGCGTCGATCTCGAAGCGCACCTGCCCTACTGCACAAACATCGAAAGCAAGCGTGCCGCGCGTGGCGGCCACAGGGCTCAAGCCGTCCAAGGGGAAGTGGCGAAAGCGTTCCATGTAGCTGCGAATGCCGCCGACCATACCGCACACAGCAGTAAGGTCGCTCGTGCAGTGTGCCCGCGCATCGAGCACGAGCTCTTCCATCAGCGATAGATCGAGCTCCACGCGACTTACGCCTTGCTCGAGCTGGGAGTTGAGCTCGCCCGTGCACGCGAGCACGGTCCGCGCATGCTGCAGCTGGGCACCGCGCGCCTGCATACGATCGATCACATTGCGCCCAAGTCCTACATCGCCTGAGAAGCACGGCAGCGAGATCGGTTTCGACCAACACTGTGCGGCGCTATCGCGCGGACACCGTTGCCTGAGTGTGTCAGGGCCGCGTAATGCGAGCATGGCGAGCAGCTCGTCCACGTCGCTCGGAATGCGCCCAAACAGCCGTTCGCACACGGCGAGCGCCAAACCCTCGGCCACCGCCATCTTGCCGAAACCCGCGGTACTTTTGCTGTCATCGATGCCGAGATCGCGCCCGACGTTGAGCCAGCGCGCAGCGCGATACCGCGATACTTCCAGCGTGACCGCTGTCACTACGAGTGGCCCCAGGAGCGGCCCGAGCCCGTTTTCGTCCACGCCTGTCACAAACAAAATCGCACTCCCACGCTGATGTCGGCTGACTACTACCACAACTGAACGCGCGTGGGCCGCAAGCAGCGATTTGTCCTGCGACTCTGCACGATCGTTGGCTAGACCTGCGTGTCGCGTTACCATTTGAAGAGGGGGACGGCGACGTGCGCTACAGGGCTAACGTACAGGCAGCTTGATAGGCACCGCAAAGGACGGCGGTCTGATCTCGCGAGCAGTGCGCGAAGCACTGGGCACGCTTGTCGCTCCACAGATCTGCGAGCAGCTCATCGCGCGCTCGCTGCGTACGCAGGGTCTCGCTTCCATTCCGGAGAGCGGCACGCAAATTGGGGAATGGTTGGAAGCCGGCCTACGGCCCGAAGTTGAAACGGTAGTGGGTGTAGATGCGGCCGATGTCTTGATGATGCAGCTCGGACCGATCGCTGCCTACGCTGCGATTTCGGTGCCGAAGAAAACGACGCCCAAGGGCCATGCTCCCGCGGCAGCGGCCCGACGCAAATCATCGAAACCGCCGCCACGCGTCGAGCGCGAGCGCGATCCCTTTGCTTCGGATGGACCCGAGCGACCCACCGATCTGCGACTCAATCCCGGACAAACGGATTGGAGTACGTTCGACCTACCAAGCCCACCACCTGAGGCTCCGAAGCAAAGCCTCGAGTACGAGTCAGCTCCTCCCACCGGGCGCGTGCGCGCGCTGCCTGAGTCTTTGCCAGTCGTGACCTGGCCACCCCCGCGGCCAGCTTCGGATCAAGGCATGCCTGCAAACGATGTGGCGTTCTACACGGCACGTCCGCAAGCTCCCGATGCCGACGACATGTTGAACCAAGTGCCTTCTGCATTGCCCGGCGTGCTCGTCGCGACGAGTGACATGGGCGATTTTGAAGCGCTGCGTCGTTACTTGGGCAGCACGGCCGCGGTCGCTCACATTCCTGATCTGGTCGGCTTGCTCGATGCGCTCGACGAACCAGGCTTGGTCGAACCCATCGTGCTTATCGACTGCCAACGACCCACCGTTCACACCACGAGCGTGGCGGCACTCGGCGAAGATTTGCCGCGCGGCACCACCGTCGTACTGTGGGGTGCCGACGAAAGTACCTGGTCGCAGATCGATCGCGACCGCTCGCCTGGCATCCGCTGGGTGCGCTGCTCGCGCGAAGCCAGCACGTCTGACGTGGGCTCGCTGTGCGCGATGTTGATAGGCTGAGCGCTTCGCCATGACGACCTTACGCTTTGGCGGCATCGACGCCGCACTGTCGCAGCTCAGCAGCATAGGTTACTTACCCAGTCGCGAGATCGCGGCGGCCGTGTATCTGGCGGATGCGCTCGAAAAGCCGCTACTCATTGAGGGCCCAGCAGGCGTTGGTAAGACGGATCTCGCCAAAGCCGCGGCGCTTGCGCTAGGACGTCCGCTGATTCGCCTGCAGTGCTACGAAGGGCTCGACGAATCGCGCGCGCTGTTCGAGTGGGAGTACGGTAAGCAGCTGCTCTACACGCAGCTCTTGCGGCCCGCACTCGAGCCGCTCTTGTCCAATGCCACTGACTTGGCCGACGCGGTGGCGCGACTCGCATCGCAAGATAGCGCGCTGTTCGACCCGCGCTTTCTGCTGGAGCGGCCGCTCTTGCGCGCCCTGCGCAGCGATCCTCCGGCCTTACTGTTGATCGATGAAGTCGACCGAGCGGACCCGGAGTTCGAAGCGCTGCTGCTCGAAATTCTCAGCGACTATCAAGTGTCGATCCCGGAGCTGGGGACGATCAAGGCCGTGCAGAAACCGCGCGTGATGCTCACCAGCAACGGCACACGCGAGATGACCGACGCCTTACGTAGACGTTGTTTGTATTTGTACGTCGACTATCCCGAGCCCTCCCGCGAGCTTGCGATTCTTCGTCACCACGTGCCGGAAGCAGGCCCGTTGCTTGCGCAACAAATCATCGATTTCGTGGGCAAAGTGCGCAAGCTCGACTTGCACAAGACGCCGAGCATTTCAGAAAGCATCGATTGGGCACGCACGCTCACGTTGCTCAATGCGGATGTCCTGCATCCGGATTTCGTGCGTGAAACACTGGGCGCACTAACGAAGCACAAAGCCGATCAAGATGCAGTGAGCGATGCGCTCGAGACCTTACTCGACAGCTGACACGGGCGGGTCGTCGAGCAGTGCACTCAGTAAGGTTGCATCGTCCAGTCGCGTGAGCTCCCAGCTTGGCTTCTCGTGCTCGTTGCGCAGCCATGGCCAGATAGGCCCCGGATCCACGCAGCCAAGCGCCCGTTCGCGCGCCGTACATGCGATGCGGATATGAAAGTGATCCGCGTGCGGATTCCCGCTCGAAGGTTGGTGCAACACGTAGGCTGCACGCGTCAACAAACTCGCATCTGGCTCATGGGCGCTTGCGTACGCAAGCAGACGCGCCTTGATGCCGGCCGCGCAAAAGATCCATTGCACCAGCGCATCGACGTCCGTAAGCAGGGCGCGAACTAGCGACCAGTTGCGAGCCGTATCGAAGTAAGCGATCTCGGGCAAGGTTGTGGTCGTGACCGAGCCACCTAGCTGGCTTACGCCTCGCTCGTCGAACACGTAGAAACCGCTGCCACGAACCGAGCTGCCCGCGGCGTCCACGAGATAGAACAACACATCGACATCGCGCCCGGTGCGATGGCTACCGTGGCGATCATGATCGCCGCCATCCCGCGCCGAAAGATCACCTATCGCCAGCGGCGCGCCACCGGGCGATTCGTGCTCCACGTGGGCCGCGGCATGCATCAGTGCAGACAACAGCGCAGGCGTTCCATAGCGCGTGTCATCGCCAACCCTTGCGCGCACAAAGCCCACGCCTCGCTCTGGCAGCGCCTGCCCGTGCGCTAGCCAGCCGCGATTCGCAGACCCCACGCTGCCAGGCTCCTGAGGCTTAGGCGTAAGACCGCAGGCCATGACCAGCACACAAAACGAAAGGCAAAACGAAAGTGTTGAAATGCAACGCCTCGACCTGATGCCTCGCGAAGGCAGGCTTAGACTACGCATCGCCTTGACCACCTGGCTCGTCTTCGTACTCTGACTGTGATCATGGGTAATCGCGGAGCGATGGACCAGTTTACCGCGCATCTCGACCGCGGATGGGACTTGGTAAGCAGAGGAGATTTCGTAGGCGCGTTGTTATCGGCGCAAAAGAGCCTCGAGCTCGATTCCGAAAGTCCGGAAGCTCACAATCTCGTCGGTTACATCCACCAAATCGAAGGGCGTTCCGAAGACGCACTCGACCACTACCGACAGGCCATCGCGATCGATGAGACCTACGTCGAAGCGATGCTCAATGCGGCCGAGGTCTTGATCCACGGGATGAAGGATTACGACAACGGCCTGCAAATGGTGGACGAAGCCCTCGACTTTGCGGAAGGCGACGACGAGCTCGCCGACGGTATGTTGCTGAAGTTCGACGCCATGATGCAGCAGGGCGACAGGGAAGCGGCGGTGGTGATCGCCGCGGCTTTACCTGAGGGTCCGTTCGAAGCGCCGCACTTGGATTTCATGATCGGTCGCGCCAAGTTCGAGGTGGGGGATCTAGATGCAGCCGAGCGACATCTCGACGCTGCTACCAAGCGCGACCCAAGCGCATCTGACTGTTTCTATTATCAAGGGCTCGTACGCGAAGCCCGCGGCGATCTGCGCGCAGCCACACTGTCGTTTCTGCAAGCGCGCGAAGCGGATGGCGCCATGCCGCGCCCGCCGTGGGCCTTACCATCTGCGCAGTTCGAACGTCGCGTCGAGGCCGCCGTACACAAGCTTGATCCGGTGCTCGCGCCGACGATTCAAGGTGCGCTCGTGGTGGTGTGCGATCTGCCTGGCCCAGAAGTCGTCGCTGAAGGTGTGGACCCTCGCGTCGGCGTCTTGATCGATGATCTCCAGGATGCTGCAGGTAAGACATTAGCGAGCCCGGAAGCATGTCCTGCCAAGGCCGGCCGCGTGTTCATCTATCAGCGCAACATCGAGCGTTGGGCGCTGGGCAGCACGGACTTAGACGAAGAAATTCTGCAAGCGCTAGAGCACGAGCTGACACTCACGTTTCCTCATCTGGCTCCGGAGACGGATCCGGAATCTGAGGCTTAGCCAGCGCGGGTGCGATTAGGAGCGCGGCATCGTCTCCGCCCGCACTACGCCAGAGCGCGCGCATGTCCGCCTCGGGCGCAAGATCGAGCGCGAGCACGCGCCCAGGCTCGCTCGGATGCGGCATCGACAATGCTGCGCAATGCAGCATCACGCGCGACGCCGTCAGGATGCGGCCGTTGGCCAGCGTCATGCGCTTTTGTCCGCCGTACGCCGTGTCGCCCGCGAGCGGAGAGCCAGCGTGCGCAGCGTGCACGCGCAACTGATGTGTGCGGCCCGTACGCGGCCAAAGTTGCAACAACGCGAACGGCCCCGCGACAGCACTCACCGCGTAGGTCGTATGTGCATGCTTCACGGCGACACCGCGCGCACCCTCCGCCACGGCTACGCGATGGCGCGGATCTCGCGGATCGATGCCGATACTTGCGTGCCAATCCCCCTCGCGCAGCGCCGGCACTTGGGCCGTGAACGCCACATAGCGACGTGCGAGTACGCCTTGCTGGCGTGCGGCAAGCGCGGCTTTGTTCGCGTCCGCGGTACGCGCAAACGCAACCAAGCCCGTGACCTGAGTATCTA
>JBKJIA010000566.1:0-6039 GCA_046598735.1 Polyangiales bacterium | reverse complement strand
CAAGATGGTAAGGCCAGCGCCTGCGACAATTGCCCTGCTGCCAATAACACCACGCAAGCGGACACCGACTCGGATGGCCTCGGCAATGCGTGCGACAACTGCGCCGCCGTAGCCAATCCGGGACAGGCAGATACCGACAACGATCGCGTGGGCAATGCCTGCGATAACTGCGTGAGCGCCTCGAACGCCGATCAGAGAGACACGGACGCCGATGGTCTCGGCGACGCCTGCGATTCGTGCAACGACGGCATCCTGTCGCCGGACACCGATGGCGACGGCTTCCAAGACACCTGCGACAACGACGACGACAACGACGGTTTGCTTGATGTTGCAGATAACTGCGCCTTGGTTGCGAACGTTGATCAACTGAACACGGATGGCGACGCGCAAGGCGATGCCTGCGATCCGGACGACGACAACGACGGCGTGCTCGATGGCGTCGACAACTGTGCGCTACTCGCGAATGCGGGACAGCAGGATGCTGACGGTGACGGACTTGGCGACGCGTGTGACGGTGACGCCGACGGGGATGGCGTGCTCAAGGCCAACGACATCAACGATCTGAATCGGTTGGTATGTCGGGATGACGATGGAGACGGTTGCGATGACTGCACTAACGGTACGTACAGCGTCACGAACGACGGCCTAGACTTCGACGCCGATGGTGCATGCAACGCGGGTGATCCCGATGCAGACAACGATGGCGTGCCGACCGCGACCGACGGAAACGACCTGAATCCAAACGTATGTCGCGACGACGACGTCGATGGTTGCGACGACTGCACGAGTGGCATGTTCAATCCGGCGGCGGACGGAACCGATACCGACGGAGATGGCCTGTGCGACTTCGGCGACGACGACGCCGACGGCGATGGTGTGGTCAGAGCCAACGACAGCAACGATTTCAACAAGAACGTTTGTCGCGACGACGATGCGGATACCTGCGACGACTGCGCGAGCGCGTCCTATCAGCCGATGGCGGACGGACTAGACACCGATGCGGATGGGAGCTGCGATCTTGGGGACCAATGTCCGCTCGATCCACAGCAAACCCTTGCGCCATGCTCGATGGTGGCTGTGCCGAACCACTTCTGGTTCGGCGCGGCCGACCTAGGCACGATCACGGCAGACGGCGTCAACAACGTATCCCAGTGGATTGACAAGAGCCCGAACGCACTTCTCGCTTCGGTCGGTGGCAACACGGCTCCTGTGCTGGTGAACGGCGTGGCGCCAAGCGGGCTGCCCGCGATCCAGTTTGATGGCGCCTCGACACGACTTGCGACGGGCAACCTGACCACCGTGCCGCAGATGACGCTTTTTGCCGTCATCCGGATGGACACCCCTCAGGACTGGGGCTCGTACGTAAACCAGAGCCACGACCAGTTCTTCTCGATGCGACGCGGCCAGGTGGGCGGCGCTACCGGTCGTCTCAACTTCCACATCCGCAACAACAACGAGGGGCCGTCGATCCCGATCACCTACGGCCAGTGGCAGCTCGTGACGGCGGTCCAGGATGCGACCACCACGACCGTCTACGACAACAACGGACAAACCGAATCGGTCGCTCAGAGCCCGATTGACGGCGGCAGCGTGCCGCTCACGCTCGGCAATGCGCAGGCCGTCGCCCAGTCGATGGGCGGATACATTGCCGAGATTCGGGCCTACGACAGCGCGCTCGATGCGCCGACGCGCGCCCAGATCGAGGCAGAGCTCACGCAGAAGTGGCTCGCGCTGCCTCCGCCCCCTCCCGTCGCAGCGGGCACGAGCTGCGCGAACGTGCTGGCGTTCAACCCTGCGGCGACGAGCGGCGACTACTACATCGATCCGGACGCCGACGGCCCCAAGCCACCGTTCCTCGCCAGCTGCGACATGGATACCGATGGCGGCGGCTGGACGTTGGTACTCAACTATGCCCACGCCGGCAGCACGTCACCTGCGACCACGGTGCGCGCCACCGACCTTCCCAGGCTGATCCCCACCACGTTGGGTGACGACGAAAGCGGGATACCCTCCGCGTGGGGTCACGCCAGCAACGCCATGTTCGCGAGTCTCGCTCCCACCCAGATCCGCTTCTACGGCGTCACCAGCGGACACGCGCGGGTCATGCACTTCTACACGGCAAGCCCGAGCTGCCTGGCGTACTTCTCCACGGGTGCCGGAGGCTGCACCATCCAGGGGAACTTCGCGCCGCTCGCGCTGCACACTAGCAATCTGCCGGCGGTGCAGGACACCGGTGCCGCCAATCAAGGCGATGCGGCGATGCTCGCGCAACCCTTCTATGTGGCCTTCACCTACCATTGGATCGTGGGCGACAGCGGTCGCTGGGAAGTGGATGACTTCGGGCCCGGCAACGGGAACAACACCATCCATCGCATCTGGGTGCGCTAACCTTAGTAAGAAAATGGGCTAAGGTTTCGTCGTCGGCCGCAGGTCTGGATGGCGCCTTAGTACCACGACCTGTTGCGGCGTGAGCGCTAGGCTTGCCACCGGATTTGCCCGCATCAGGTTCTCTGAGCCAGCCTGCCGGTCGCTCGGGAAGAGCACGTCTTCATCGACGTGAAACAAGCCGAGGTGATGAGCAAGCTCATGCGCTGCGATCACACCGAGCGCTGCGCCATCCGTAAAGGCAAGGCCTCCGCCCAAGCAGCTTTCGGCCGCGGCATACACTCCAGCAAACGGCAGCTGACAGGAGCCTGGCAAATGCGGCGTTGTGCCAAGCGGACGCTTTACGCCCGTAATCGAATTGCGCTCCAGGCATGGTGCAAGCACCAGCGGCACGGCGTGCGCAGCACCTTTGCCCAGAGCGTTGCGCGCCGAGGTAAACAATGCGTTTAGCTCGCTGCGCTCCTCAGGTTTCCATGCGACCTTGGCAGGCGGCATAGTAAGGCTCGCCTCGTGCCACGTTACTTCGATGAGCGCGGGTAAAAGCGCTGTTTCCACGCTTGTACGTACGGCCGCCACGAACGCGGCGCGCTCTGCTTGCGGCATGCTGGTAACGCTGGGTGAGGCGACCACCAGTCCTACAGACAGCGTTAGCTTCTGTTCGGGTGCATGTGCGCTCAGCACGCGATAGCGCACGCGCACACGCTTGGGCGCGCTCAACGGGAACACCGCAGAAGGTCGCGCCTGTGTCGCGCAGTCGCGCATGGCCACGCGCAGCGAGAGCGTCGCGAAGGGCCTGGCCGAGCTTGCACTCGGTAAGACGAAATAGCCCTGGTCAGGGTGCAGGCGCACGGGCTGAGCACAACCAAGGCAAGTGTCCTGTGTATCGTCGCTGCCTTGCGCTACCCATCCCTGAGTGTCTGCACTCACCTCTTCGATGCCGTAGCAAGCGTCTGCCGAGCTCGTAACTTCAGGTTCCACTGCGATAGCAACCTGGTCCGTAAGCCGGCCTAGCGCGATTTGGATGGGCGCAGAGCGTCCCTCCACGTCGAGATCGAACACGCCGGCTGTCTCGAGCGCAGCGTCGCACGCAGCACCCGCGTCTGCATCGCGCGTGTTCGCATCGCTTGCCGCGTCGCTCGGGAATGCGGCGTCCTCGCGCGCGGCATCACCTGGGTTGCCTGCGTCATTCCGCATCCCACCTGCATCGGGATTTTCCGGCGCCGCCGCGGCATCGCGACTGACTTGCGGTTCGGATTCGCACGCCGTGAGAGGCGCACACGTCAGCGTGACCGATGTACCAAAGTAAAAGGCTGCGGCGCCTATGCGCTCGCAGCCTCTCGTCTGTTTCTTAGTGTTGGCCAAGGCCGGAACATCCTAGCAGGACAAGCGTCCCACTAGGACCTTCGGCTGCTATTCGACCAGGCGGAACTGCTGGTTCGTGGCACCGTTGCATTCCCACTGCACCAAGCTGCCGCCGTTGTTTTGGTTGAAGCCGTATACGTCCAGGCACTTGCCCGAGTGTACGAACTTGATGGAGTAGGCGTCGCCCTTTGCCTCTAACCTCACCTTCTGGTTGTCGACGTTGATCCAGGGATTGGAGGCCCAGGCCTTGGCTCCGTAGTCCTTCGACGCGTAGGCGATGTCCAAGGCGGTGTTGTGTTGCTGGTTCAGCATGTAATAGACGCCACCACCCACATCGACGAACTTCCAGCGCTGCCATGCCGCGCCGTGACAATCCCAGATATAGGCGGTCTCACGGTTCGGCGAGTCGATGCATTTGCCCGAGTGGACGCCCTGCACCTTGTAGAACTTGGTCGAGTTGACCGCGGGCGGCAGAATCGTGAGGCCGGTGCGATCGAGTTTCGCGCGATAGACGGGTGAGGCCCACAGGAGTTGGTTGTAGGTCCAGCCGCCCCAGCTTGCGATCGTGTAGTCCCAGAACGTGTTCCAGCTGAGGCCGCACGGGTAAGGAGGCGACCACCATTCTTCGCACCACTGGATCGTGCGGTTATCGGCGAACAGGTAGATACGACCCTTGAGGAAGGTGGACTTGAGATTGATGTTGGCCCACGCCGCGAGCTGGAGTGCGCCGTTTTGCGGCGCCTTGACGCTGCCCGTGAAGCCCCAGTTGAGCGCAGCCTTGGCGGGTACGTCGATTTGCGCGATCGTGATTTCACCGGCGGCACCGGCGCGTGCCACCTGCACGCTGATGGCAGCGTACACGTTGGCCTTTACGCTGCCGTAGGGCGTGAGCGTGATCGACGCTTCGCCGATGGCTTCTGGGAGCACGCTGTTCTCAGTGAAGATGCTGATGAGCGCGCTGCAATCGGGCGTATCGCAATCGCAGCTCTCGTCCGCGAGCTCGCAGGCGTCACCGGGGCTCGTGAGCTCTCGTGCCACCACGTCGAGGTCGATCTTGAAGCCCAGTTGACCGGTGGCTTTGAAGCCCACGTCGACCCAGGCGACCTTCACGAAGATGCTCTTCTCCTTCTTCCATTCCTTCGTGATGTTCCAGTCCCATTCCTTGTGGAACTCGGCTTCCTTACGCTCGCCGATGAACTTGACACCAAAGAAGGCAAGGCCGTAATCGAAGTAGCTGCCTACGACGATGGACTTGGCGGCCGCCTGGGCCCACACGCGCACGATATCGAGCGTGAAGTCGAAGGTGCCGCTCCTCAGATACAGCTTGGCTTCGTTGTCCGTCGAGGCACCGTTCTGCAGCGATACCGAGTTGCGCGTATGCGCATGCACGTTGAGGCTGACGTTGTCGTTGCCGAGCGCGTTGTCCCAATCGTAGTTGGCCGAGTAGGTATCGGTCGCATCGGTTGCACCGAACACTTCATCGTGAGTCAAGCCCGCCTTGGCCAGCTCACTCGCGTCCGGATCGTCTGCGAACGGATTGGTAGATACACCCGGGTTCATGGCCGCAAAGCGCGCCTCGCGGGGTGTAACGCGCGCGAGCCTGATCGGACGTTCCACGCAGTTGTTGTCGATCTCGTCCGAAGCCGGCAACGTGGTGCCCGTGGCGGCGGTCAAACAAGCGACGACGTAGAAGTCTTTCTCATTCTTGTACGCGCCATGAAGCAGCTCATCGCGCGGGTTGAGTGTGGGCGAGCATTCGGGCGTACCATTCCGATAGCTACTAGGGCGCCTCAACTTATCGTTGAAGCGACCGCAGTCGTTCTCGATATACGCACCGTGGTTGTACTCGGTGGGCACTTGCGGGATGGAGACGGTCTCTTCGAGCCCTTGTTGTTCTTGGCCGCCGACGGACTCGCCGTCCGCCTTGGCCTGCTCGCCCTCGGCGTGCAGAAACACGGGCAAGAGCTTCTTGCCGGTGACGAGTGCGTTGAGGCTGGCTTCGAGTCCAGCCGCGCCGCCGACACGCTTGACCGCAGCCGCGAGCGATGCGTCTTTGCTGCCATCCTCGAGCGCTACGCTGGCCGGTCGCAGGAAGTAGCGAACGGTGTAGGACTCGTTGCCACTCAAAGCGTTGTTGGTCAGGTCTTCGGGCTTCACGTTCAGCTTGAAGCCGTCCGGGGTCATGGTGCCCATGCCCATCAGCTCGTCCGAACTCGTTACGGGCGAATCATCGAGACCGAATGCGGTCACGGTGCTGTCCATTTCGATGTCCGCGGCGCCGTACGTGTAGTC
>JBKJIA010000494.1:0-13455 GCA_046598735.1 Polyangiales bacterium | reverse complement strand
GACGAGGTAGCGCGCACGAATGATCTGACTGAGCTGCCCCATGTTGAGCTCGGGCACGAGCACACGCTCGTAGCGACGCAAGATGTCGCCGAGATCGTTAGGTAACGGGTTGAGATTGCGCAGCTGCAAGTGACCAATCTTGTGGCCGCGTGCACGCATGGACTTCACACCCGAGCGAATCGCACCGTGGGTGCCGCCCCAGCCGATCACGAGTAGCTCGCCAGCATCGTCGCCGAAGATCTCGCTTGCCGCATAGCGTTCGGCCACCTTCTGCACCTTTTCAGCGCGCAAGTGACTCATGAATTCGTGATTCTCCGGCGTGTAGCTGACGTTGCCGGTGATGTTCTCTTTCTCGATGCCGCCAATGCGATGCTCAAGCCCAGGCGTGCCCGGAATCGCCCACGGACGCGCGAGCTTCTCGTCACGAGCGTAAGGTTTGTAGCTGGCAGCATCCGTGGCGAACTTGACCTCGATCTTCGGGATCTGGTCCATGGACGGCACCTTCCACGGCTCGGAGCCGTTGGCGATATAGCCGTCGCTCAGCAGGATCACGGGGCTCATGGTCTCGAGCGCAATGCGCGCCGCTTCGATGGCCGCGTAGAAACAGTCACCAGGTGAACATGGCGCAATGATCGGAATCGGTGACTCACCGTTGCGTCCGTACATGGCCATCAACAAATCTGACTGTTCAGTCTTGGTCGGTAGACCCGTGCTTGGGCCACCGCGCTGAATGTCGATCACGATGAGCGGCAACTCCATCATCAGCGCGAGATTCATGGCCTCAGCCTTGAGCAACATGCCCGGGCCGCTGGTGGTGGTGATGGCGAGCGCACCGGAGTAAGACGCGCCGACCGCCGACGCGATGGCCGCGATCTCGTCTTCAGCCTGGAACGTGCGCACGCCCATGTGCTTGTACTTACTAAGCGCGTGCAAAATGTCTGACGCTGGCGTGATCGGGTAAGAGCCCAGGAACAGGTCGAGACCTGACAGCTCTGCTGCTGCAACGAGGCCCAATGCCAACGCTTCGTTGCCGGAGATGTTGCGATAGGTGCCAGGCTCGATCGCAGCCTGATTCACGACGTAGGAGTGGGTGAAGATCTCGGCCGTCTCGCCGTAGTGATAGCCGGCCTTGAGCGCACGGCGATTGGCCTCCGCGATCTCAGGTTTGCCGGGGAATTTTGCTTCGATCCAGGTGAGCGTGTGCTCGAGGGTGCGGTTGTACATCCAGTACACGAGACCGAGCGCGAAGAAATTCTTGCAGCGCACAGCGGCGCGCTGATTCAAGCCCTGCTCTTCGATGGACCGTAAGGTCATGCCCGTGATGTCCACGCGGTGAATCTTGTACGCGGCAAGCGAGCCGTCTTCGATCGGGTTCTGCTTGTAACCGACCCGAGAGAGATTTTTCTCCGTGAACTGATCCGTGTCGAGAATCAGCACGCCGCCCTTGCGCAGGTCTTTCAGGTTGGCCTTGAGCGCGGCGGGGTTCATCGCGATCAGGACGTCAGGCTCGTCGCCGGGAGTGAACACCTCGAGCGAGGAGATGTGGACCTGAAAGCCGGACACGCCAGCGAGGCTGCCCGCAGGGGCACGAATTTCAGCGGGAAAGTCAGGAAAAGTGGCGAGGTCATTGCCCGCGAGCGCACTCGTGTCCGTGAACTGCGTGCCGGTGAGTTGCATCCCGTCGCCGGAGTCGCCGGCAAACCGAATGACGACGGAGTCGATCGTCTGGGGGGCTACTTGCATGTTGAAGTTACCTTGTTTTCGCGCCTCGCCTGGTCGCAAGGTCACGCGGTCGTCGAGATGTAGCGCACAGCGCGCGGTTTTCATCCGCCCGGTCATGGGCTAAGGGCGGTCAACGCTGTTTACTTAGCCGAAATCCGGGGCAGATGCCAAGGACTCTGAGACTACCGCCCTACCCTTTGCCTTCCAATGCATCGGAAAAAGCGAGCTCGTGACATCATGAGCAGGTGACGGCGATACCGGTTAGCAGGTCGATCTCGCGCCCTTCGGCCTGGTCGGCATTGAGCTTGCGTACGCGACTCATCTTGATCGCGACCGTGCCGCAACTCTTGTACACGAACGTCATGACCTGGCTTGGCAACCGTGTGCTGATTGATGCGCTCGCCAACCTGAGTGTCGAGCTCGCGGACTTTCCAGGAGCCGTGCAGCTAATGCGCGAAGTGTACGCGGACGATCAGCACCTAGTGTTCGTGTTCATGAGCGCGGCCTTGGGGGTGATCGCAGCGCTGGTGGCAGCACACTTCGCGAACAAGATTCGCACGCGAATTGCCACGCTCAGTACGTCCGCTTCACGCATCGCTGCAGGGGACTTAGCGACACCGGTCGGCCTGACGGGCAAGAGCGAAATGGGCCGCTTGGGCAGCACGCTCGAGCAAGTTCGCGCAACCCTGGCGCAGCGCATCGCCCTCGAACAAGAAGCGCGCGCGCTCGAGAAAGACTTGGCCCTGGCAGCGACGGTCGATCAGATGCTGTTGCCCACGCAGGATCGCCTCCAAACTGCGCACTTCAGTCTGGCCGCGTTTCATCGCGGAGCTGCGCGCTGCAGCGGAGACTTTTGGACTTACCATCTCGATCGCGAGGGCGAGCTTTGGCTGCTCGTGGGCGACGTGGGCGGCACGGGCCCCGGGCCCGCGATGATCGCAGCCTCGGTGGTGACAAGCTTTCGTACGGCCGTGCGTCGCGGCGGCTTGTGTGACGTGCCGATCATGCTTTCGCAAATGCACGATACCGTCGCAGCAACCGCTGGCGAGCGCCATCCAACTGCGCTTGCCCTGCTCTCCTTGGGCAAACAGGGGCGCGTTCGCTTTTGGAGCGCAGGCAGTCAACCCTTACTATTTTTGCCAATCCAAGGAGTGCTGCAGTGGATCGAAGGGGGTGGACGACCTTTGGGCGTTGGCTCTGCCACTACGATGCGTGAGCTCGAGCTCGCAGACGGCGATCTGGTGCTGTGCCTCACGAGCGGCTTGTGCTCGGCTCACCTGCACGGAGATAGCGGGCGCGCGGCAGTGGAAGACATCGTGCGAGCTCAGCGCGGCGCGACCGCCGCGAAGCTTCGGGACACGCTGGCAAGCTCGTTGCCGCAAGATGCCCCGCTGTCTTTGCGAGAGGACGTCACCTTCGCGGTGATCGCCCGCGGTCAAGCGAGCATGCCGTGACGCAGGACAACCTTACTATTCGCGCAAGACTGCTGCTCTTGGTGCTCGGCTCCTTGCTGTTCATCTCGGGGGCGATAGCGCCGCTCGCGATTTCGGTGAACGAGGGCAAGAGCAGCGAGTTTCGTTCGCGCCTCGAGAAGCTCGGCGGTGGCTCGGTCACGGTGTACGAACATCAGAAGCAAGCGACCGATGACGCGTCCGCCACCATGGGTGGTGCGGCAATGTTGCTGCTCGGCTTCACGCTGGCCTGCGGTTTATACGCCGCGCGGGGCATCGTACGCAGGTTGACTGAGCTGACCGAAGCCGCGGAGCGCATGCGCGATGGGGATCTGGACACACCCGTGCACATAGCCGCGGAAACCGAACTTGATCAACTAGCCATTGCGCTGGACCGCATGCGGTTTGACCTCAAACAAGTGGTCGCGCTTTCGCTGCAACGTACTGATCTCGAGAAAGACATCGCCGTAGCATCCACCGTGCAGACCTTTTTCTTACCCAAGCATGAGCAGCTCGAGACCGAGCACATCGCGGTCAACGCGTTCTATCGACCCGCTTCGCGCTGCGGCGGGGATTGGTGGTGGGTGCACGAGCTCGGCGATCAAGTGCTGATCTTGCTCGGCGATGTGACCGGACACGGCACGGGTCCTGCGATGATCACGGCCTCGGTCACGAGTGCGTTCCACATGCTCTTGGCTCAGGGGCTCGGCCATGACCCAGCACGCTTGCTCGCCGAAGTGAACGAGGTTTTGCGCGAGATTTGTCGCGAACAGTTCTTCGTGACGTTGTGCGCGATCCTAGTCAACCCTCAGACTTGCTCGGTCAAACTCTGGAACGCTGGCGCGCCGCCGGTGCTGACCATGAGTGCGGAGGGTCAAGTGGAAGCGCTCGCAGCGGCGGGCAATCGGCTCGGTGAGACGGTGCTCAAGCTCGGCTATGTGGAGGCAACGCTTGCCCCAGGCTCACGCGTGCTTGCGTTCACGGATGGGGTACCTGAGCTTGCCCAGCCAGATGGTAAGACTCTGGGCCTGCGTCGCTTGCGCAAAGTGTTGAACGAAACGCGCAGCGAGCCAGTGAGCGCGGCCCGCACGAAACTAGTGAGCTTGCTCGATGCGACTGCGGCCGGTGCGCCGCTCGAAGACGACATGACGTTCGTCCTTATCGACCTGCTCAAGCCCGTCCAAAAACGGGTTGCCTAAACCTTACGCTGGGACCAGGGAGATGAAAGTGAATCAGCATCCGTCCCATCTCGGACAAGGTACGCACCGACAGCGCAGGGCCTTCGGGTTGTCATGCGTGCTGCTCGTGGTCGCGGGCTGCTCCGCAAGCCAGCACGTGGAAGGCTCCGAGGGCGATGGTAAGGTCAACCAGCCTACGCAGGATTGCGAGGGAGATGTTTGCGCGGCCAACGCACCCGCTATCGACTGGCAGGCCTCGTCACCCACCTATCGCGCGAGCTTGCGCGTGGTGGACGCGCTGGGAAGGCCGCTAGTGGATGCCACCGTGATCGTGGCCAATCGTATGAGCAAGACCAACGCGGAAGGGCGCGTGGTCGTGACGCCGATCGAAGCCGCCGGGCAAGCACGCGTTCGCGTCGAAAAGGAAGGTTTGACACCGGCAGTCACCAAAACGTCGGCCTTCAGGTCAGGTCACTCCACGCAAGAGGTGGAGCTTGTGCCGGTAGGTCAAGAAAAGGAGTTCGACGCAGACGAGCCTCTTCACATCGCGGATGGCGATGCCAAGGTCGATCTAGCGCCACGCGCTCTCGCGAGTGCCGACGGAACGCGCGCCAAGTCGGGCAAAGCTCAGCTTACCTATTTTGCGCCAGACAAGACCGATGAAGCAGCGATGCCAGGCTCGAAAGCAGGCATCGACGAAGCGGGTTCGCCGACGGCGCTCCACGAAGTGCTCGGTGTCCTGCACGCGCGGTTCAGTGATTCCGCGGGTCAACCACTCAATCTCGCGGCAGGGCAAATCGCACGCATCGACTTTCCTGTCGGTAACAAGAGCGCGCGCGTCGGCCAGCGCATCCCCCTTTGGGCGCTGGACGAAGACTCCGCCCAGTGGCTCAAGGAAAGCTCGTGCCAGGTCGCAAACCGTAAGACCGGCAGCACGACGCAGCTCGTCTGCTCTGGCACGGTTTCCCATTTCTCCTACTGGGCGCTTGCCTCCGAAGTCGACATCTATGAGCGCGGCAGCCTGGGCTGCATCAATACTCAGACCAGCATCGAGAAGGACGCTTGCTTCACGGCCTCGGTACACGCGCAGACGGTGTACGCCTGCGATAGTAAGGGCGAAAAATGCCGAGTGAGCGGCCCTGCACGCGAGCTCCTTTTTCCTGGTGCAACTGCAGAACCAAGTTGGTGCGGCGTGCTCGAGACCGCGCAAACCTACCGCGTACAGCTAATTTATGACGTGGATGCGAGCGGCTGTAAGGATCTCGAGCAGCCGCCCGTCAGTGGCCGCCGTACCATGTTGACGGATGCATTCTCGCTCACCTCGTTTGCGGACCGTGTGGGTGCAGAGCTGATGCTCAACTTCACGCTAAATGGATCGCGCGACTGCGAAACGCTGTGTCAACAGCTTCCCTTCGCGATCAAGCTAGCGGACCTGAGCTCGCCGGTGTGGATCGATCACGACAATGACGGGTACTTCAATACGGCAGCCAGCAAGGTAAGCTTCGTGCCTGGTATCGCGGGCGACTGCAATGACGACGACCCCAACACCCATCCAGGTGCTGCGGAGGTGTTTTGCATTGCACAGGATCGCAACTGCGACGGGCAGACGAATAAAGCGGCTAAGTTCTACTCCGATGTGAGTGATGCGAGCTCGTGGAACGCGTTCTGTAAAGAGTGCGCTGAAGTAGCAGGTAGCGAGCTTGGTTTCAGAGCGGAGATGGCAGGCAATTTCTACGATGAAGACTGCGATGGTCAGATCGAAGATCGCGACCACGACAGTAGTTCCGCACCAGAAGACTGCGACGACTTGGATTCAGCGGCGTCGCCCCATGGCAGAGAAGTTGCCGGTAACTTCGTCGACGAAAATTGCGATGGCGCCGCGCTCGATGCCGATGGCGACGGATGGTTCGCATCCGAGCACGTCGTGTTGGCGGAGGCGCTGGGCCTCGATCCCGCGCGATTCATCGATTGCGACGACTTCGATCCGGCCACCCATCCCAAAGTGTTGCCTGCCAATGAAGCGGGCGCGCTCGCGCGTTTCTACTACAAGCGGCCAGACGAGACGCGCCGGCGCAGCACTTACTGCAGCCTGTTCTCACAGAGCGGGCAGCCCAATGCCACGTACTATCGCGTGCTGAAAGACCTGAGCTGTGATGGCCGCGTGACGGACGCGGACGGCGACGGCTTTGCCGCGGTGGGTGATTACACGCTTGGTGCCGAGTTTGCGCTCGACTGTGACGATCTGGATCCGCGAGTAGCTCCGCGCAGCCGCGACGACACGAGCTGTCAGGCCAACGTAGAGCTTCTCAATGACAGTAGCTGTGAAGTGAAACCGCAGTTGCTCCCGCAAGGTTGTCCTGTGCTCACGCTCTCGGGCACCGTGCTCAGCACAAGCTGCGAAGAGTCCAAGCACGACGACGGCACTGGCGACGGCACTGGCACCGGGGTGGGTGTGTGCGCGTTTGCAGGCTGGTGGGATGGCAATCCTCTGTCCATCAATCCAGGCACGCGTTGGGGCCCTTGCGATGGGGATGGTCCGCTGCCGGAATGCCCCGCATCTTCCGACTGCGGAGGTCCCTTGCCGTACACAGTTGCGTTCACCAAGTACATCAGAAAGACGTATTTGCAGAACGCCGCGCTCATGTTCAAAGGTATGTGTTTCCCCGTGTGCGCGATCCTGTAGCCAGGCCCTTTCGCCTGGCTATGCTGAACTACGAATGAGCAAGGAGCAGCCCGTGTCCCAAACACCTTACGCTTTCTTCCGCAGCGTGCATGACACACTCGAAGAAGCGGGCCGCGTCATCGAGCTTTCGCCGGACGTAGCCGTGCTGCTATCGCAGCCAAAAACAGAAATCGTCGTGAACTTTCCGGTGCGCATGGATACCGGGGAGCTGCAGATGTTCCGGGGCTACCGCACCCAACACAACAACTTGTTGGGCCCCTACAAGGGCGGGATTCGCTACCATCCAGACGTCAACACCGATGAGATCAAAGCGCTCGCCTCGCTGATGACGTGGAAGTGCGCGTTGATGGACATTCCGTTTGGAGGCGCGAAGGGCGCAGTCAAATGCGATCCCACGAAGCTATCGGTGGGCGAGCGCATGCGCGTGACCCGACGCTTCACCCACCAGCTCGGCGCCAACATCGGACCTGACCATGACATCCCTGCGCCCGACGTAGGCACGGGCCCCGCCGAGATGGCGTGGATGATGGACACATATATGAACACCGCGTCGTCTGCGCAGAAGAACGCGCAACGCGCAGTGGTCACGGGCAAGCCCATCGCGTGCGGTGGCTCCCTCGGCCGCGTGAAAGCAACCGGGCAAGGCGTTGCTTACTGTGCCAGCGAATGGGCGCGCGAAAATAATCTCAAGCTCGACGGCTCGCGCGCCATCATTCAAGGCTTTGGCAACGTGGGATCCCACGCGGGACTGCTGCTTGATTCGATGGGCGTGGATCTCGTCGCCGTCGGAGATTTTGGCGGTTATCTGATCAATTCCAAAGGCATCGACGTGCGCGCCCTGCTTGCGCACGTGAAGGTGGCCGGCACGGTCGCGGGCTTTGGCGGTGCCGAACGTTGCTCGCGCGAAGAGTTCTTTGGCGCACCGGCCGAGTTCCTGATCCCCGCCGCACTCGAGAATCAAATCGGTGAAGACGAGGCGCGCATCATCCAGGCGCGCTGTGTCGTAGAAGGTGCCAACGGCCCTGTGAATCCTGATGGTGAGCGCGTGCTCAAGCAGCGCGGCATCGATGTGGTGCCCGACGTGCTCGCGAACGCCGGTGGCGTCACCGTAAGCTACTACGAGTGGCTGCAGAATCGCCGCAGCGAACGCTGGACCTTGGAAGAAGTCGATTCCAAGCTGGAGATGGCCGTAGTTCGCACTTATCAACGGGTGCGCGACTTTGCGCAAAGCTACGGTTGCAGTAAGCGAATCGCAGCCTACGGGCTCGCGCTCAAAACCTTGTCTGAGTGTTACGGCGATCGCGGAGTCTTTCCGTGACGCATGCGACGCGCGATGCTGACCTGGCACGAGCACTCGCTGCCCTCACCGTAAGGCAGGACGAGATCCTCGCGCTCACGGAACAGCTCGTGCGGGTCAACAGCTTCACGGGCAACGTGGCGGGCGTCAATGCAGTGGGCGCCCTGTTGCGTGGAGCGCTCAGCGAGCTTTCGCTCGAGCTTGAAGTGACAAGCGGCGCCGGCACGGGCGATCATCTCTGTTGGAGCACACGGGCCGCTCACAACACGCCACCAATCTTACTGATCGGACACCACGACACGGTCTTTCCTCCAAATACGTTCGAGTCGTTCACGATCGCGGGCGACATCGCGCGTGGCCCCGGCGTGCTCGACATGAAGGGCGGCCTTGCGCTGGTGGTGGTAGTCCTGCGTTGTCTGGAGGACGCTGGCATTCTGCACACCCTACCCTTACGGTTTCTGAGTGTCGCCGATGAGGAGATTGGGTCTCCCAGCTCGCGCGCAATGCTGCAGAATCATGCCGGTCAGGCGCGCGCGGGGCTGGTGTTCGAAGCGGGACGCGCAGGGGATGCGATCATCACCGCACGCCGCGGCTCGGGACACGCTGTCGTGGTTGGTCACGGTAAGGCTGCGCACGCGGGCAACGCCCTCGCGAGCGGACGCAATGCGATCTGGGCCGTGGCAAAGTTCATCGACGAAGCCCAAACGCGTACCGATGAAGCACGCGGTACATCGGTCAGCGTGGGCCTCGTCAGCGGTGGCAGCGCGCGTAACACAGTGCCAGAACACGCGCGTTGCGAGCTGGATCTGAGGTTCGGCGACGCCGACGGCGAACGGGATCTGACGCGCGCGCTGCACGAGGATGCGCAACGTGCAGAACAGGCGATCCCAGGCACGAAAGTCGACGTCTCGATCCATGTGTCCCGCAAACCCTGGATGCGCAGTGCAGAGAACGCTGCTCTGTGCGAGCGCTACGGCGTCTGTCAGCGCGCCGCAGGATTGGATGCGGCCGAAGCACCTCGCATGGGTGGCGGCAGCGATGCGAACACGGTGGCCGCCGTAGGGTTGCCCGCCATCGATGGGCTCGGACCACGCGGCAGCGGCTTTCACACGCACGACGAACAGATCTCCATCTCGAGTCTTCCGCTCAAGGCACAAGCACTCATACGATTTCTAGTCGGCGAGCTCGGCGCAGCTTCCGCGTGAAGCACCGCAACCAGCAACGCTCGTCAGACTTCAGCGCGAAGTTGGAAACATGCTGCGACGCTTCACGCTCAAGGTGGCTTCCGCCGTTTCGCCTTCATAGTCGCGCGTTGACATGGCCTGGTTGGCTGCGCGTAGGCGTTTGGTGAGCTCTTCGAGACTGGGCGGCTCGCTCGACGTGTCGGACCGCCTCACGGCCAGTAATATGTCGACTCGCTCGGCGGCCTCGTAAGCAAGCTCGCTCGACAACACGGCTTCGAGCGCGCGTCTCAGCGCAGGCAACGCATTGCGTAGATCCGTCGCTGAGGGGCTCATCGAATCGCCACCCGATTCTCGTAAGGCGCGCCGCACCGCGCTCCCCGCGAGGTCCGCGTCGAGATCGCAAGCGTCTATCACCTCGTCGAGTAACGCCATCGGTCTGGTCTGCCTCGCCTTACACGTTACCATTCGAGGGATGGGCAGCAGGCCGGGAAACACCCGATGCGTGAGGCAAGGTACTAAGGTGGAGGCACGCCGGGCAATAGCGGCGGGTTAGGCGATTGTGTTATGCCGAACGAGCGCGTTGGGGGGCTCGCATGAGGGCAGGCGCGCATTCGAATGGGGGGAGTCTCATGAGTGGATTTTGGAGACGCGCCGCGCTGGCGCTTACTTGCACGGCTGTTTTGTTCGCCTGCGACAGCAATAGCTCGGGCAAAAGCGATGGCGGCGCCAACGGTGGCAACAACACCGGCAACAACGCCAATGGCAGCAATGCAAACGGGGGCAACGCGAACGGCAACAACACGGATGCCGGAAACACGGGCCCGGATGGCTCCGTCATTCCGGCCGGCAGCGGAAGCGTCAGCGGCTTCGTGTACGACACGAACTCGAACGTGTTGAAGGGCGTGAAGATCTCAGGTCTCCATGGCGAAACGGCCGTGACAGATAGTAAGGGTGCGTTCTCGCTATCGAGCGTGGGAGCAGCCGATGACGTGGCGCTCTTGGCCCTGCTCGACAACTACACGGCAGGCGTGCGCAACGTGGGGGTCGTCAAAGACCAGTCGAGCTACGTCGAGTTCTACTTGAAGCGAACCTTCAAGGGCGTTTTCGAGGCCAGCAAGGGAGGCTATCTGCGTTCGCCAGAAGGCGCTGGCGTCAAGTTCGAAGCGGGCTCACTCGTTACCAAGAAGGATGGTAAGGTTGCAGAAGGTAAGGTAACGGTCGAACTTACGCCGATCGATCCGACCAAACCCGCGGAGCTCAAAGCATTCCCTGGTCACTTCCAGGCCAAAAATGGCGACAAGGAAGGCTTGCTCGAGACCTACGTGCCGATGGAGGTCAAAGCCAAGAACGCGGATGGCGATGAGCTACAAATCAAAAGCGATTCGCAAGCGACCTACGAGTTTCCAGTGCCTGAGGGTTTAGCCAGCGTACCCGACCAAATCGATGTATGGACGCTCGACGAAAAGACCGGCGTATGGGTGCACGAAGGTGTCGCCAAGCGCACCAAGAACGGCGACGGCAAGGAGATCTACGTCGCCGAGGTGAAACACATGTCGTGGTGGAACTGCGACTCGTTCATCGACAGCATCACCTGCGTGCGCGGCTGTGTGGCAAGCGCGGGCAAGCCGGTCACGGGCGCCGTCGTCACGTTCACGGGCGTGGGCTGGCGCTTTCGCGGCACAGATACGACGGACAAAGACGGCTGCGTTTACGCCAATTTGAAGCAGCAAAGCGAGGTTTCGATCTTTGCAGCGAACGCGAGCGGCTTCTCGCAAGCAAAAGGCATCACCACAGATGCGGTAAGCAAACGCTGGGAAGCAGGCAAGCAGGCATGCGCCGACATCGGAACGCTCGAGCTTGCGCCGGCTCCCGCAGGCATCGCTTGCCCGGCTGGGTACACATCATGCGACAGTCGCTGTTACGACCTCGAAAACGACGGCACCCATTGCGGCGATAGCTGCGACTTGGCCGTGGCGTGTACCGGGAAAGGCGACTTCGCCGCGAGCGGTCCGAGCAAATCCATCTGTCAGGCGGGCGAGTGCATTTGTCCGAGCAACTGGCTCTTGTGCGACGCCGTGGTGGGCGGAAGCCTCGGAACCTGCCGCAACAATCTGCGCGATCACCAGTTTTGCGGCACGACCTGTCAGAACCTGACGGCATGCTCGCCAAGCCAAGTGTGCGTCGCAGGCGCGTGCACCGAGCTTACTTGTCCAGAGCCGCAAACCGCGTGCACGTCGCGCAGCCAGACCGCGAACCCTTACTGTTCGAATCTCCTCACCGACACCAGTAACTGCGGCACGTGCGGCACGCGCTGCGGCCTTCGCGACGCGAACACGGGCGGCGCGGAGTTCTCTTGCGTAGCCGGCGCGTGCGGGTGCGCAGCCGACCTTACCGCTTGTGGCGCTTCGATGCCGCCGCCTAGCACGCCCAGTTCGTACACTTGCTCAGATCTCACGAGCAACGCTGCCAATTGCAGCTCCTGCTACCAGCTAGGTACTTCGGTGAACGAAGGTGCCCGGTGCGCGGGCACTCAAAATTGCGTGTCTAGCCTGTGCACGGAGCTTGTATGCGGTACCGGCCAGGCGGCGTGTGCCCACGAATGCATCGATGTCACCGCCGACAGCTACAACTGCGGGGCGTGCAATGCCTATTGTCAGGATGGTAAGACCTGCCAGGACAGCGCATGCGCTTGCCCCACGGGCCAGACCTACTGTTCCTACGGGCGGGGCAGCTCCTGCACGGACACCCTTACCAATCGCAGCCACTGCGGCGGCTGCAGTGGCTCGGGCGGGGCGGTATGCGCCACCGGCCAGGAGTGTGTGGCCGGCGCGTGCCAAGCCATTCTGTGCGGCACGAAGACCTTGTGCGGCGACAGGTGCGTCGACACGAGTACGGACGAATCGAACTGTGGAGGCTGCTCTGGCGCGAGCGGTGTGCAGTGCAGCGGCAGCAAACAATGCAACGGCGGAACCTGCGCTTGCAATGCAACCACCCAGAAACTCTGCTGCCCTGGCGTGAGTGAATATTGCGCACCGCTTAGTGGCACCTGCTTGTGCACCATCCAACAGTAAGACAGTAAGACAGTAAGACAGTAAGACTTGGGTGCCTGACTGGAATGCGGCCACCCCCGTGGTGGCCGCTTCCAATTCAAGACCAGTCGAACCACAACTGTTCGGGCGCGCTCTCGCGCTCGAGATTGCTCATGGACACCCCCAACAAGCGAATCGGCCGCGTGCCTGCTTCCGTGGCCGACAGCAACAAAGCGCGCGCGACCTCGCTTATCGACTCCCGTTCGCGCATGGCGGGCTCCACCGAGCGACTGCGCGTAATCGTCGAAAAATCCGCGTAGCGAACCTTGAGCGTGCAAGTGCGTGCGCGTAGCGACAGTCTCGTCAGATCGCTCGCCACGTCATCGCTGAGCTCGATCAACACCTCGCTCAAACGGTCGATACTCGAAACGTCCTCTTGAAACGTGGTCTCGCTGCCGCGGCTCTTGGCTTCGCGACGTGTATCCACCGGTCGAGGATCATCTCCCCAGGCGAGGCGCGCGAGAAACGGGCCATAACTGCCGAGTTTTTGCGCCAAGAGACTGACATCGCAACGGCGCACGTCTTCGACTGTCTTGATGCCGAGATCGAACAACCGCTCGGCCGTGCGCGGTCCCACTCCCCATAGGCGCGTAATCGGTAACGGTGCCAGAAACTGTTGCACGCTTTCTGGAGGAACGATCATCAGACCGTCAGGTTTGCGGACATCGCTTGCTATCTTGGCCACGAGCTTATTGGGCGCCACACCAGCCGATGCCGTGAGTTGCGTGCGACGCTTGATCTCGTCCTTGAGCCAGCGCGCAAGCTTACCGGCCAGGGGCTCGCCGAATTTGTTCTCGGTGACATCGAGGTACGCTTCGTCGAGTGACAAAGGCTCCACTAGATCGGTAACT
>JBKJIA010000452.1:0-3301 GCA_046598735.1 Polyangiales bacterium | reverse complement strand
GTGATTCTGTGCGGCCTGCTGACCTCGACGGCACTCAACATGTTCGTGGTGCCTACCTTGTACCGACGCTACGGCTCGCTGGCAGTGGTCCGGGCCGCGCGAGTGACGTGATCAGCGCGGCCTCTTCGCGCGCCCGGTCGTGCGGCTGTGCGTCAGCAGGCGCAGCTGGGCTTCGAGCTGCTGAATGCGCTCTTCTTGCACCTTCACCGTGGCGATGATCGCACTCGTGTACGCGTAGAGATCCACGCGATTGCGGGCCTCGTCGACGAACGTGCTGGGCTCCACGTCCTCGATAATGAAGCCGAGCCGTGGCTGCTGTTTGGGATCGTTGAGATAGGTGTACTCCGCGATGGGCAGCTGGATGATCTCGTCGTGCTTTTGGGCGAGGTCCGCCGCTTGCAGGTAGCGGATGCTGATCTTGCTCGCCGCCCGCGAAATGGGACAGCCGCCTGGCCCTTGAGTAGGGTCGGTCTTGGCGCATATGAGATGGGTGCTGCAGTCATTGCCGAGGTCGCACTCGCTGTCTTGCTTGGTGCAGGCTGCGCCTGCCGTTTCGGTCTTGCACGCTGGTAGGCCGCTCGGCTGCTGATTGGGGCTGCCGCAGACGGGCGCTCCGCATGTCTCGTACCAAGTAAGGCCGCTCGGAGCTTCGCTCGCGACGCAGCAGAGGGCGGTCTCCTTGCCCGGGATGTTGAAGCTGATTTCGCCCGTCTTGCAGCTCGGGGTGCTCGCTCCGTCGCTGTAGACGGGCCGTCCGCCGCCTGCTGTGCACTCCTCCGCCGTGCACAACCCCGCGTGAAGTACCGACATGCCCCTCGCGTGCGCATCGCAGACCGAGGAATAGCCACGCTGGTCGCAGCCGCACACGGGGGAGTAGAGCTCGGGGCAGGCGTCTGGCAGGCGCTCGCAGACGCCCGCTGCGTCGGCGATCTGGCCGCAGCCATCGCCTCCAGCGGCGACCTCATAGTTGCAGAACTGGCTCTTGGCGCAGGTGAGTCCCGCGATGCCGCCGCACGTCTGCCCCGCGCCCGCGTCTTTTTGAGCGGCGCCGCCGTCGTTGCTACCGGCATTGCTACCGGCATCCGTTCGCGGCTCGTCGCCGTCACCGCAGCCTGTCACGAGCGTCAGCGCGAGCCAGATCGCGAGCGTCACTCGATGCTGGAACTTTGCTGCAAACATTTGCTACCTCCGCGGACAAGCGTCGTCGAACGGGGCACAATGTTCAAGACAACACGACGCGGCTCGGTCCGGTCGGGCAAGGCGCTTCACGAGCCGCAAGGTGTCCGGCAATAGCCGCACCGCGTCGCCCAACAGAACACCCCGCGGGCGTGCCACAAGCAGCGCGCCGATGAGAATCAGCCACCCGACGAGCAGGGAGGCTCCTATCGTAAGCAGAAGTCGCAACACGCACTCCGCTTCCGTTCGTTCATGGCTCCTCTGGATGGCGATGGCGGAATGCGCGCTCCTGGTGTTCATTGAAGTCCACCACGGCGCGCATGGCGTCCTCGTACGAGCTCGTATAGTCGATGCTCAGCACCGTAAAGCCCACGAACCCGCTTACCAGCAACGGCCAATCATGCTGCCAGGCGAGCTCGCTTCGCCGTCGGAACGCTATGACTGTGGGCCATAGAATGGCGGTAGCTGCCAGCATAGCCACTCCCAACCTGATGCTTCCGTTTCTCACCTCGCCCACGTAGAGGTGCGCAGCGCCGGGTATGGCGGACCAGGCCGCAGCCTTGCTCTTCGATTTCCAGGGTGTTGCAAGCGCGTCCTCCACCAGCACGCGCGGCACATCCATGTTGCGAGACGAAAGCAGTTCGCGGAACGCATCATCGCCGCTTTCTCGCGGCAGCCCTGATATGCCACTACTCCGGTACGCCCAGCCCAAGCGGTACAATGTCAGGGGCCGAAGCGGGGTGCTCGGAAATCGTGCCAGCAACGACTCCCACAGCTGTACGGCACCGTCGTATGCCTTGAGCTTGAGGTCGTTCAGATCGAGCGAGCCAGAGAACGCTTGCAGCGCGGGCAGCTCCACAGCGACCGCTGCCGCCTGAGCCACATACATTCCGGCGCTACGTGAGGGTGGCTCGAAGCGATACCGGTAAAAACTCTCGGCCTGCATGAAGAGCTGCTTTTCGAATTCCGACGCTGAGGCAGCAGCGAGTCGTTCCGTCGTTCGAGCAAGCTTACCTTGCGCCTCGGCAAACGAAGCATCGCGGGGTTCTATCAGCACGGATTTCGTGCAGGCTTCTGATAGAAGCGAGGCGATCACGAAACCCGTACGCCACGCAGAAACATCGAGGAATGACACGTGCTCTCTCTATCATGGGCGCTCGCAAACACCCAGCGACTCGCCAGGGCGCGTCCTGATGACGTAGCATCGAAAGTAGCCTGTTTCGCCAACGCTCAGAAGCGCGGCGGCGTGAAGACGACGTACCCATGCTTGCGGGCGTCGTGTTCCGGGAGGCGTCCTTGAGCTACGACATCAGCGTGGGACGGACTAAACATCCGCTCGCTTGAGGCGAAGCGCGTTGCCGATCACCGACACGGAGCTGAGGCTCATGGCCGCCGCAGCGATCATAGGGCTGAGGAGCAAACCGAAAAACGGGTAGAGGACACCCGCTGCGATGGGTATGCCGGCTGCGTTGTACGCAAAGGCAAAGAAGAGGTTCTGCTTGATGTTGCTCATCGTTTTCTGTGACAAACGGCGTGCGCGGACGATGCCCCGAAGATCGCCTTTCACTAAGGTTACGCTCGCGCTTTCCATGGCCACATCGGTGCCGGTTCCCATCGCAATTCCAACCTGGGCCTGCGCGAGAGCAGGTGCGTCGTTGACGCCATCGCCTGCCATCGCAACGATGCGGCCCTCCCCCTGAAGCGCTTTCACGTGCTCGGCCTTCTGGTCAGGAAGCACGCCCGCCATCACGTCGTCGATGCCCAGCTTCTTGGCGACCGCTTGCGCCGTCGTCTTACTGTCGCCCGTCATCATCACGATACGGATGCCTTCTTCGTGAAGCAGTCGAATCGCTTCTGGTGTGCTCTCCTTGATCGGGTCCGCGACGCCGACAAGACCGGCGGGTTTGCCGTCGACCGCTACGAACATTACGGTTTGGCCGTCCCCACGCAGTTCTTCGGCCCGCTCGATGAGGTGGGCCGCGTCAACGCCGAGGCTCTCCATCAGCGCCTGATTGCCGAGGGCCACGTCTCGCCCATCCACGCGACCCTTGACCCCCTTACCAGTGACCGATTCGAAGTCCTGGGCCTCCGCAAGCTTCGCGCCGCGTTCTTCGGCGCCCTTGAC
>JBKJIA010000007.1:0-22591 GCA_046598735.1 Polyangiales bacterium | reverse complement strand
TGGGGTGCACAGGCGGAAGGCTGGCTTCAGATCGATGCCTTGCTTTCGCTTGCCCGTTCCGCGCCAACGCTCGCCTGCGATGAAGTGACTGCAGTGCGCGCGAGCAGTACAGAGACTAGGCGCTGTCGCATCGGGCTGGCTTTTGATGCTGCCTTTCACTTCTACTACGCAGACAACCTGCGGCGACTCGAAGGCTTGGGCGCGGAGCTGGTGCGATTTTCTCCGATGGCAGATCGCACGCTGCCTGAGGTCGATGGCCTGTATTTAGGTGGGGGCTACCCCGAGGCGCACGGCGCCGCACTGGCCGGTAATGCGAGCATGCACGACGCGATTCGCGCCTTCGTGGCGCGGGGCGGTCCCGTGTATGCCGAGTGCGGTGGGTTGATGTACCTCACCCAGGCGATTCGCACCTTAGATGGGTACCACCATAAGATGGTAGGGCTGCTGCCATACGAAGTGCAAATGTTCGAGCGCCTGCAAGCTTTAGGTTATGTCGACGTCGAGACGCAGGCGAACAGCCTGTTGGGCCCCGTAGGTACGCGCTTTCGTGGGCACCAGTTCCGCTATTCGGAGCTCACCCCTGTGGCTTCCCACGACGATGTGGATCATATCTACACTCTGAAAAGACGCAGGGGAGGCGAGATACAACGCGAGGGATACGCGCGGGGGAGCGTGCTTGCGTCTTACGTTCATGCGCACTGGGCGTCCAATTCGTCCGTGGCAGCTGCGCTGGTTGACCGTTGCGAAGCATTTCGCAAGAGGGGGAACTGAGGGGATGCGAGTCTATATTATAGGTGCTGGTCCAGGCGACCCTAAGCTTCTTACGCTGCGGGCGGCGGAGCTCATCGAATCCTGCCCCGTGGTGCTCTACACAGGTTCGCTCGTGCCGGCGGCCGCCGTGGCGCGCGCGCGCGCAGATGCCAAGGTGCTCGATTCGTCGGGCATGACGCTCGATCAGATCATCGCGGTCATCGTCGAAGCACGAGCAAGCGACCATGACGTGGCGCGCGTGCACACCGGCGATCCCTCCATATTTGGATCGACGGCCGAGCAAATTCGCAAGCTCCATGAGCTCGGCATCGAAGTAGAGATTGTGCCGGGCGTGTCTTCCTTTACGGCCGCGGCGGCTGCGCTCGGCAAGGAGCTAACGCTTCCGGAGCTGAGTCAGACCGTGATCCTGACGCGGGCGGAGGGGCGCACACCGATGCCGCCCAAAGAAAAGCTGGCCGAGCTTGCGGCGCACCAAGCCACCATGTGTCTGTTCTTGAGCATCAACCTGCTGCGCGATGTCGTGGCCGAGCTCTCGCCCGCCTATGGTTCCGACTGCCCAGTGGCGGTGGTGCATAAGGCTAGCTGCCCAGATCAACAGATTCTGATCGGAACGCTTGCGGACATTGTCGCGCGCGTCCGCGACGCCGGGCTGCGCTCGCAGTCGATGGTAATCGTGGGCCGCGTGCTAGCTGCCACCGATTTCGCGAACTCGCGCCTTTACGATCCTACCTTTACCCATCGCTTTCGCCGCGCAAGCCCGAGCACCACCGAGCTGTAAGTACTCCGACACAAAGAAAGAGCATCCATGGAACATATTAGACCTGCCAACAGCAAAGACGCGCCAAGCGCACGCTGGGTTCTCTTCGTCACCTTACTGTCTGTAAGCACTTGGTTGCCTTCGCTTGCCCATGCGCATCACGACATGGATGGTGATACGCCGATGACCTTTCTGCGCGGCCTCAGCTCGGGTCTTGCGCATCCGCTGATCGGGCTCGATCATCTCGTCGTGCTGCTCTTGCTGGGGGCCCTGTGCGGTTCGCTCAAAGTCACAGCTTGGCCCGTATTGTCGTTTGCGGTCATGAGCGTTGTTGGGTGTTTGCTGCACACGAGCCGGGTGGCCTGGCCGCTTGCCGAGCTCGTCTTAGCCCTTTCGGTGGTGGCGGCTGGCCCCTTGGCTTGGCTTATCGCACGGCGTGAACAACCAGGGATGCTAGCCCTATTCGGCGCATTTGGAATTCTTCATGGCTATGCTTACGGCGATTCGATGATCGGAGCAGGTCCCCTACCGCTCGTCGGCTACCTTGTCGGCTTTGTCGCTATCCAGCTGGTCGTCGTGTGGGCAACCGTAAGGGTCGCAACGCGCCTGGGTAGCGCTGCGCCGCAAGGGCCTCGTCTGCGGTTGGTCCAGATGCTGTCGATTGCGTCCGTGTGCGTCGGCGCGATGGCGCTCTATACGCAACACCTGATCTAAGGCATCGCGCGCGATGCCTAAGCGCGGGCGATGCCTAAGCGGGGGCGACACTTCGAAAAGTGCCACTAAGCCGCAGGGCGTGTGCCCGTGATCAGAAAGTGGAAACTGGCGCCTATCCGTACGAGTGTTCCTGCGTCGAGCTGCTGCTTGAAGATCTCCGTGTAGCGCATAAACGATTCATAGACGGCGTCGAATTTGCTGCCCTCGCTGGTGCCGGCTTCGAACAGTAGACGTGCGTCGTCGCGGTTCCATAACCAGAAGCCGCGCTCCACGTAACCTATCTCTTCTTTGAGCAGGGCTAGCACAGGGGGTTGATAAGGCGGCAGCGCTACGTTGCTTCGGTCGTTCAGGAACGCCGCGATATCGTTCACGCCTAGTCGCTGCAAGAGGGCGGGCAGCACGTCTGCGATGCAGTCATCACCGCGGCCGAGTGAAGCGCGCCCACGGGAGCAACCGACAAGCAAATAGGCGATGTCGGCCACCTGGCCCGGCGTGAGCGCGCGGTTGACTGAATCCGCGGCAAACTGACTGGCCACGTTGCTCGGTTCTCCCAGCAGCAGGCGCCCGCCAGGGGTAAGAACACGCAGCATTTCGCGCAGCGCGGCCTCCGGTTCTGCCACATGCATGAGTAAGGTCTGACAGGTGACTAAGGTAAAAGAGCGATCCGGATAGGGCAGCTTCAGCGCATCGCCCACGCGGTAGTCACAGCGTTGCGAGATGCCAAGGCGCTCGGCACGCTCGACGGCTTGCTCAATCCACTTAGGCTCCTGATCGACTCCACTAAGCTTGGCAGACGGCGAGAGCAACGGGAGTAGACGCCGGCCCCAGTGACCATGTCCGCATCCGACATCTAAGGCCGAGCTATGACCACTAAGATCTAGGCGCTCGGCCATCAGCGCGAGAAAATCGTCGTGCCACCAATCATCCCTTCGGTCGGTGAGCACAGACTCAGAGTGCAGTTTCTTCTTCATGCCGCGCAATCTGCCACGAAGCGTCGCTAGCTGCCCGTTTAGGTTGTTCTCGCTGTGAGCTCAGTAAAAGCCTTCGCGTCTTTTGTAGCGCTGTGCGCGCTCGGCGTCGTAGCTGACTGGATCAATCTTACTGTCCAAGCTCTGCAGAATCTCGCCCTGTGTGGGCAGCTCCGAACGGGCCATGAAGCGCGCCGGGTCCCAAAGCTGCGAGCGTAAGAACGCTTTGGAGCATTGCGTGTAGGCGACGTCGATGTCGACTAGAATGCCGAGCGTGGGTACCTTACCATCGACCTCGCACGGGGTGAGCAGCGTGCGGTCGCGGGTTAACGTGGCGCGACCATTCGCGCGCAAGGTGTCACCCACGCCCGGGATGACGAACAACAAACCCACGTGGGGATTGTGCAGGATGTTGCGCAGGGAGTCGGCGATGCGATTGCCCGGGCGCTCTGGAAGCAACAGCGTGGCGTCATCGAGAATGTGCACAAATCCCGGCGGATCTCCGCGTGGGCTTACGTCGCAGTTACCGTCGCGGTCCGAGGTGGCAAGGCAAACGAAGGGCGCGCGCTCGATGAACTGCCTGGTCAACGCGTTGAGTGTCGGGCTCAACTTGGCGCACACGAGCTGTGCAGGATGACCTATCAACGCGCGCAGGGCTTCTTCGTCGTCGATGGTGTCGGCCGTCAGGCGATGTCCACGCATGGGCCGCATCCTTGGTTGCCGACGTGCGGGACGCAAGCTGCAGTCACCGTGAACGCAGCTCGGCACGAGCAAGTATGGGACTTACCTTCGTTATTAGAAAGTGAACTTGCCTACGGCATCCAGGTCCTTGAACGCTTCGAGCAAGCGTGCGGCCATACCCTTTTCGCCCAGATGAAGCCACGCGCGTGGGTCGATGTGCTTTTTGTTCGGGGCGTCTGCGCCCTCGGGGTTACCGAGCTGACTCTGCAAGTACGCGGACTTCTCGTCCATGTAGCTCTTGATGGGACGCGTGAAGGCCCACTGGGTGTCGGTGTCGATGTTCATCTTGATCACACCGTAAGAGACGGCCTCGCGAATTTCGGCTTGGCTCGAGCCCGAGCCGCCGTGGAACACGAAGTTGACGGGCTTGGCTACGGTCTTACGGTCCGCTTGAATCTTCTCTTGCGAGCTCTTTAGAATGCGGGGCGTGAGCTTAACGTTGCCAGGCGAATACACGCCGTGTGTATTGCCGAACGACGCTGCCACGGTGAAGGAGCCCACGGGTGAGAGCGCGTCATAGGTCTCGAGCACTTCGCTTGGCTGCGTGTAGAGCTTGGCGTTGTCCACGCCGCTGTTGTCCACGCCGTCTTCCTCGCCGCCGGTCACGCCTAGCTCGACCTCCAGGGTCATCTTGAGGCGCGCCATACGTGTCAGGTATGTGCGCGAAATCTCCAGGTTCTCGTGCAGAGGTTCCTCGGACAAATCGAGCATGTGCGAGCTGAATAGGGGCTCACCGTGCGCGGCGAAATAGGCCTCACCTTCCGTGAGCAGACCATCGATCCACGGCAAGAGCTTTTTGGCAGCGTGGTCCGTATGCAGCACCACCGGCACGCCATACGCTTTGGCCATGATGCGCGTGTGGTGCGCGCCCGCGATGGCGCCTGCGATCGATGCTTGTTGCTGTTTGTTGTCGAGGAACTTGCCCGCGTAGAACTGCGCACCGCTCTGCGAGAACTGCACGATCACAGGTGCCTGAGCATTGCGCGCGGCTTCGAGAGCGCCATTGATGGTGTGCGAACCGATGACATTGACCGCGGGCAACGCGCATTTCGCTTCCTTGCAGTAGGCAAAGAGCTCGTCGAGAGCGGCTCCGGTGACGATTCCTGGCTTGAGCTGAAGCTTCGCGGTCATGTTGGTTCTCTCTGTGGGGCACGGGTGACGACGGTTGGGATACGGTTTTAGCGTCTGAACTTTTGCCGTCGACCCGTTTTGGACGCGCGTTCAGGGGAGGGGCAGCACGCGAGACACCAGCTGGGCGGGGCCTAGCTGCTGAAGATGCTCGGGCACTTCGCGCACGACCAGGCGCTGCGTCTGGTTATCCAGCGCGCCTCGTAACAGGCCAAGGAAGCCTGGCTCCGCCGCGATCACCAAGCGTGTGTACCGATGCTGTACGCGGCCATCGCGCAGTTTGTTGGCGAGGCTTTTAGCAAACTGGACGGCCAAGTGTTCTTGCGGCGATTCCGACTTCGACATGGAGTGTCGGCCAGGCTTCGAGCTATCGAAAGAACGCCCTGGTTGATCGCTGCCCAGGTCTGAGCTTCGTAAACGCCCCTCTTCATGCGCGATGTGCTCCACCATCGTCAGCTCGTTGCCATCGCGTTCGAAGATGCGCGCACCTGCGCGATCCGCGGTCATGATCCAAGTACCCATGATTCCTCCTGCTTTGCTGCCCCAGGGGGTAGGAATAGCTTCCCCCCAATTACAAGGTGAGCACGGTCATGGCTTTCGCAAGGGAGGTCAGCCCGCGATCGCTGCCACGGGCACACGAGGCCGCTTAGCCATCATCAGCGCGGCCAAAGTGCGACTTAGCCCGCCCACAGCGTAAGGTTTCTGGACGAAGCCGGCCGCTCCTTGGCTGACGAGACGGCGTACTTCGTCTTCGGCACCGTAGCCGGACCAGATCAACACGGGCAGCCTCGGTGCAAGCTTGTGCATACGCGCAAAGGTTTCTGCGCCACTTAGCTTGGGCATGCGCAGGTCGAGCACGACTAGGTCGAGGGCGTCTGAGGAGGTGCGTACAAGCTCTATCGCACGCTCGCCATCTTCTACGGCGGTCACGCGGTAGCCGAACATGCGCATCGTGGCTTCGGCGGTGTTGCGCACGACCATGTCGTCGTCGACTAGTAAGATGTGGCCGCTACCGCGCACGATCTGCGAGGCGCCATCCTCACGGAGTGCCAGGTCAGCTTCTTGTTGGGGCAGTAGGATGCGAAACGCGGTCCCGCAGTCAAGCTCGCTTTCTACGTCGATGGCTCCCGCCAGGGCTCGGACCGTTCCGGCTACCGCCGCGAGGCCGAGGCCCGTTCCCTTGCCCAACGGTTTGGTGGTGAAAAAAGGCTCAAAGATCTTAGGTAGAGTGGCTTGGTCGATGCCGGAACCGGTGTCGAGGATTTCTAAAAGTAAGTAGTTGCCCGGGGCAAGCGTTTGACCAAAAGCATCGCTCGGATCTCGCACCACGTGGTCTGCGGTGGAGATGGTAAGGTTTCCGCCGTCCGGCATGGCATCGCCCGCATTCACGAGTAGATTGACGATCGCATTCTGCAACAACGCGGCGTCGGCCTTCAGCACGCTGTGTTTGGCGGAGAGCTCGAGCTGAATTGCGATGCCAGTCGAGAGCGAGCCGCGCAGCAACGTGAGCACTCCTTCGATTAGCTGGTGCAAATCCAGGGGCTTCAGCACCATCTGAGCTTTGCGCGAGTAAGCGAGCAGCTGTCGGGTCAGCTCGGCTGCGCGCTCGGAAGCCTCGATGATCACGTCGACGAGATCTTGACCCCGTGCGCCCGCGGGCACGTTGGTGCGCAAGAGCTCCGCGCAGCCGATGATCGCGGTGAGGCTGTTGTTGAAATCGTGGGCGATGCCTGCAGCCAAGCGGCCCAGCGTTTCGAGCTGTTTGGCTTCATGGGCCGCGATTTCCGCGTTGGCGCGCGCGCGTTCGGCCTGTTCGCGCAGCGCCGTTTCCGCGCGCAGCTTCTGCAGCGAATGCTCCAGGCGCGAAACGATATCGACGACCAGCGTGCCCAGCACGAAGATGCCCAGAAACATGAGCGCGATCGTGCGCAATGAAGTGCTAACACTCCCTGGCGCTACCTTACTCGGATCTAGAAACGGTAAGGCCCCGCGCGTCGCCGCCCACGCAATGCACAGCAGGCCGCCCAACGCGATCATGCAGAGCCAAACCAAGCCGCGTCTTCCGAGCAGCAGTCCGCCGGTGACGAGCGTGAGCGTCAGCACGATCGCCGGGCCTGGGAGAAAACCCAACAGCGCAAAACCTGCCAGGGCTGCGATCACGGCCGGCCCCACGAGCAGCCAAGCACGTAACGCGCCTATGGGACGGCCGAGCAGCAAGGGCGCCCCAGCGCATACGGCGCACGTGACCGTCACGCTGGTTAGTGCGATGCGCACACTCCCTTGCAGGGTCAGCCAGAGCAAGGGCAGGCTGAGCACATAGACGATCGAAAAGGCGCGCGCGACTCGTGAAGCGAGCTGGTCTCGCCATGCGAGCGATGCCTCAATTGGGGAGTCCTCGGCCATTCACGCAGATGATACGCCTCGCGGCGGTTAGCGCGAACTTAGAGCGCTCAGCTGCTCGCCAAGAGTGCAGCGAACCCTCCCTATACTCGGCTATACCTGGGCACGGCGCTGGTTCTGAACGGGTTCTGAACGGGGACGGTTCTACATACATGACAAGTTGCGTTCAAGGGAGGGACGCGACCATCACGCGCCAACGGTCTCGTGACGTGCGGCATCGAGAACGTCGGCGACGTGGCCCATAAGGTTGGCGGTCACACCGACCACGGTTGCATGTCGCGGCTCAAGCCATGAAGTGTCAGGAGAAAAGTCTGGAGTTGCGCGAACGGCGGTCGTGAGGGCACGCACGTGTCGATCCGACTCGCGCGTGTCTCACATCACAACAGCGCCAAATTCGCCGGTAAAAACACCATAACTCGCGTAGGTCCTGTGCCGAGCGGATGATCTTTTTGTGTGTCTAAGGCAGCAGTGCTGGGGTCAGTATGCCGACTCAGCCTTCGACGTTTCTCGAATGCTTCCTTAGGAGACGCTCCCATGCTCAGACCGCGTACGCGTCACTTGCTCTTGCCCTCCATGTTGTTAGTTCCGTTGTTAGCTGCAGCGTGTGCTTCCAAAGGCACCGACCTTTCGGCACATCGACAGCCCATCACCATGGGCGATCCCGTCGAAGGAGAGGCCTACGGCACTGTCGGTATGTTGGTCGCGCACGCGAACGTGTCGGTCGACGGAGCTGAGGCGGAGGATCGGAATCTTGGCATTTGCACGGGTACGTTGATCTCGCGCACGGCCGTGTTGACGGCGGAGCACTGCGTTAGCGCCGCGCTACTCGAGCAGAGTCTGGACGAAGCGAGAGACGCCGAAGGCAAGCCGCGTAACATCGTCCTGCAGGGCGAGATCGGGTTTCGCTTTACGTTTGCGCGCGCTCTTGCAGACGTGATGGCGGGTACGGCCGACATGATCGAAGTGACGAGTGTCGATGAGCACGGAGAATTTGCGCCGCTCAACGATCCCAGGTCCGCGTATCGGCCTGCGCCTGCGCAATGGAACGACATCGCGATCTTACACTTAGCCAGGAGCGTTAAAGACCATCCGCTGCAAAAGCTTGCCAGCACTGAGCTGGTAGACTCGCTGATTGCGAACGAAGACACCTTATATCGCGCGGCGGGCTACGGCCTGACGGACGATAAGGATCAGATGTCGGCCGGCACATTGACGAGCGGTGTTTCGCATCTCGGTAAGGTCGGCCCATTCGAGCTCACCGCGGGTGCCAATGATCGTCAACAAGCTTGTCGTGGTGACTCGGGCGGTCCGATCTTTACGGACGAGACCGATGGCTTTCAGATGGGGATAGCTTCGCGCATCGACCGGCCTTTTAGTCGCGCAGACTTCATGAGCACGGAGCCACCTCCGTGCGAGACCGGCTTGGCCTACACGCGTGTCGACGCGTTTCTCGGCTGGATTGCGGACCGCGTCTCGGATCTGCCGGCGCCGAGCGACGAGACAGAAGAGGACGCTGGCGTCGATGCTGGCCCAGAAGACAGCGGAATGACGGACAGTAAGGTGCATGTTTCAGGGGGTGGAGGCTGCAGCGTCGCCGCGACGGTGGCCGCGACACCGAGCACGTTCGCCATGCTGCTACTGGGCCTGAGTCTCGCTCTTCGCCGCCGTGACCGTAAGTAATGTCAGTGCCGCGGCGCCGAGCTTGACCTGCTGCGCTGCGCTCGTGCTTGATCTAACTACTGTCACTTCAACTATTCAAATCACACGGGAATATTAGGGCATGGAAGCGGGAAAGGTTGATCGTGATGTGATCGCCGGCGCTGCGGTGCTGTTAGGGTGGTAACTCCGAGGCCCTACGGCCCACCAAACAGTTGTGAAAAGTTACAGGAGGGAACGGGTATGCACGGACCGGATACGATGCCCTGGGGATACGCCGCGGTAAAAAATTCGCGCGACTCCATCGACTTCGACGCCCTCGCCGCGGCCAGCGACGCGGAGCGTCTTGAGAATGATGCCCAGCACCTTGCGGCAAGCGAGCCCGACGAGGCGGAACCCGACTGGCGTGCGTTGCGCGCGCGAGCAGAACGGTCAGGCGAGGAGCCGGAGCCTGACTGGAACGCACTGCGCGCGCAGGCCGAGTCCCTGGCGCCGGCGCTCGCGCTGTGCGATCAAGCCCAAGCTCAACTGCAAGAGGCCGAGCGCCAGTATCAGCTCGCTGATAGCGACCATGAAGCCGAGGCGGCTGCGCAACGCTATGAAGAGGCGCATGCGCAACTGACTTACGCGCAGCAGCTTTATGAGCAGGCGCGCAGCGCTCCGAATGCCAAGCCGTCATCGCCTGCTCAGCCCGATGCCGTTCCATTCGTGTTTGCCAGTCCATCTACGGCGCCAGCCGGACCTTACGGTGCGGGCATGTCTGCTGGTTGGGATGCGAGTGCCGCGGACACCCTGCATTCCGGACATGCCGGCGGTTCCAAGTGGCTCTCTAAGGTGCTGATGGCCGTAGCTGTCGTGGCATTAGGCGTAGGGGGCGTCGCGCTCTCTCAGTTTCGCGCTGCCGAAGCCGAGCGCATGGCCCGCGCGGAGAAGCTGCTCGAGGAAATGCATCAGGCCGACGTTGCGCGCGAGGCCGAAGCTTCGCGCGAGGCCGCCGCGAAGCAGGCTGCGATCAAGGTCGAAGCCGCCCAAACGCCCCAAGCCGAAGCACCAAACGGCAGCAGCGTAGCGGCAGCGCTGGCGCGGGCGGTCGCTGGCGCTGATAGTAAGGTCGAGAAAGCCAGCGCCGGCAAGGCGCCTGCGCGAGCGGCCAAGCGTAAGATCGCTGCTCGCCCCGGCAAACGTCGTGCCGGCAAGGGCAACAAGGTAAGTAAGGGGAAGGCGGGCGGAGATAGCCTGATCAACCGCTCCAACGATCCGCTGTTTGGCCTTTGAGCGGTCCCGCTCCGAGACCCTTGGCTACAACTTGACGCCGACAGCCGGGTCTTGACTCACGCCGACGACCCACTGTCGGCAGCACTGATCGGCTTCCTTGCGTGTCGAACAGACTTCATAGCGTTCGCTTACCGGTTGCAGCCACAGGATGGCCGTCAGGACACCGCGTATGACGGGATTGGCAAGCACGAAACAGACACCAGTTTGATAGGCGTCTGCTCCTAGCGTCGGCACTTTGGCCTTCATGCGCAGCATGTGCTCGGCCGACGTCGCCGCCCACGCTCACTGAGTAAATTATAGGGCTGCCTGCGTTTGGCTTGGGAGGGATTTTAGCGTCTGCGTGGTGCAGCTTACCGGGGAGGGCCTTCTCGATGCCGCCATCTGGAGGAGTAAGTGCGCTCGTGACTCACCCAAGGCGACGAAGCCGCAGTTGGGGGCCCGAAGAGTGGCTATGGCGAGCGCCTCATGGGGGCGCTGTCGGCCGCGCTGAGTGCTCGCTTTGGCCGCGGCTACTCGGCCACCAATTTGCGCTGGTTTCGCCAGTTTTACCTCGCGCATCCGGGGCTACTGCCGATTCATCACTCACTGCGTGATGAATCGGACACGACCGCGCGCTCTGCCGTCGCCAATATCCATCACGCGCTGAGTGATGAGAGCGCGATCGGGAAAATCCAGAAGCAGACCCAGCGTCGCGACAAGACTCGCCTACTCAAGCAGGGAATGATGCAGGAGCTTCTCTCCGGCAGGACACGCCTCGTATGACCGAGCACCAGACCGTCGAGTGGAAGGAGTCGTGGCGCGACGATCGCGAGACCTCACCCCCCAACCCCTCTCCACTCCGTGGCGAGGGGAGGAGATCTTACCTTCTTACCCCTCGCCACGTAGTGGAGAGGGGCAGGGGTGAGGTCTTGTTCAGGGGCAGCTCGCGGTATGTGCAGTCCATGCCACCCGGACATTGCCGCGGCGTTCTTTCGCACAGGCATGATCGAGGCCTGGGGTCGCGGCATCGAGAAGATCGTGGCGGCATGCCGAGCAGCGAACGTGCTCGACCCGCAGTTCTCGACCGAGGGCGTGGGCATTTGGACCGAATTCCGCTTTGCCACAAGCTCTCGACGTCAGCAATCACGATGTCGACCGCGTACTAGAAGTTGTAGTGAGTCAAAATGACTATTGAGTCGCATCACCTGACGGTCAGCGGCCTGAGGGTCTCGGTCGTCCGTAAGGCGATCAAGAATCTGCATATGGGCATCAAGAAGATGAAGACCAAGTGGGGCTCATGCACCACCGCTACCCATCGCATCTGGCTCAATCTCGAGCTGGCGAAGAAGCCCCCTGAGTGTCTAGAGTACTTAGAGAACCTCCTGCCGTGGAGCCGGATGACCTCCCGCGCGCTCAGGGCGGAGCGGGAGGTCGCAAGCCACCATGCCGGCAGCTGCAAGACAGCGCCGTGCGGCGGCCCCGTCTCTCAGGTTGGGCAAGTCAGAACTGTAGGCGCAGCGGCGCAGCGGCGCTACTTGCATGGAGTGAGGTCAGCAGGGCAGTTCTCTTGCAGCAGATTGCAAGAGAAAGTGTCCACGCATTTCGCCATAATGGCTTGCGCACGGAGTGGAGCTTGATTGCAAGGGGTCGTGCCGAGGGGGAGGGTGCAGCGTCTGCCGACGCCGGCTCCTTCCCGTTCGGTGAACACGGCGACTTCGCAGGCGCCATTTGCCTTGCCGCAGACGCGGAAATGCTCGCTGGTGAATTCGAACCAGCCAAGTCCCCGAACGGCTTCGCACTGATTTACGCCGTTGCACAGGCACTGCCCGACCGGGGCGCTGGCCGGGTTCGACTCGTCGAACTCCCCGCAGTTGGTCCATTCGGAGTAGCGCAAATCTTGGCCGGCTGCGTCCGTGGTGTCACTTCCGTCCGGTTCCGGGCTTGCATCGCTGCGCTGGGTGGCCGCGTCCAACGGCGCGACGGCGACGTCCGCGCCACCCCCGTCATGGGTCCGGCCGGGCTGGGGCGAGCCGTCGGGACGGGAGGTGTCCGCTTTCGAGCAGCTGACCGCCAAGACGAGCAATGCGGCGAATCGAGCGAGGCCCAAACTACATCCCCGCCGCTGGATCTTCTCCCGATGTCCGCTCACAAGATGCACCGACGGATAGCGTGCGACAGTTTCCGTTCTGTGGGCGGCGTTCTGTCATCTTGATGCATCCATCGGATCATACTGCACTAGAGTGGTTCGCCGAACGATTTCCTCGACGTGTTCGTCCCTAACGGGAATCAGGGATGCGTCACCGGATCGCAGTCCCCGAACTTTGTGCCGTCGACCGTCTCTCCCCACAGGCATGCGTAGGCCACGGAGCTCGCGCCCACTCCTGCCACCTGCACGCGATAGTGCGTCACGAGGTCGAGGATGCCGTCGCGATTGACGTCCTCCAAGCTTGGCTGATTTGCGAACGGAGCCGCGCCGGGCCCGAACGCCAGCGAGCTGGCTCTGACAGTGCGCACATCGAAAGCTGGAGACCCGAGCAACGCGACCGGGACCACACCGTTGCTGTTGTTGTTGATCGGATTGTTGCCGCTGCCGGGCTTAACGTCTATGGCTACCGAGCTCACGAGGATCGAGGTCGTCCCGGAATCCATGACCCTGGGGTTCGCGGTGCTCGAGGCGGACACCTTGAGCGAGCCGGGCACACCGGCCGAACTTCCTGCCGGAACGGTCACGAGAATCGGGATCGTGATGCTTCGGTTCGGTGCGAGGGTCGCACCGGCCGGAACGTTGGACAAATTGGCCCAGCCTTCAGGCGAGGTTGCGGAGATAGCGAAGGTGGCAGCCCCCAGGCCGCGGTTGGTAACAGTATACTGCACGACTGCGGACTTCCCTGCGGCAAGGATGACCACTGCTGGACCCGCGGTCCCTACAGCATAGTCCGTGGGAATGACAGAGTCGCCAACCCTGTCGATGTCCACAAGCGCGTGGTCCGGGTCTGGGACGGTCACCGGCAGCACGATGTTCTCGCCCAGGTGTCCCACGGCCCCGCCGTTAAACACAATCTCCGCCCAGTTGTCCGAGCCCACGTGCATGGTTCCGCCGCCGTTGTTGACGTCAATCGACACGTCGGTCGCGGTGGCGTTGCCGTCCCAGTTCCAGTCGATGGCAACGTTGACATCATTGACTACGCGCATGGTGCGGGTGGAGTCATAGAAGCGCGTCCCGTAGCCGGCGGCCTCCGAGACACCCGCAAGCCCCAGTGTCTCGTTCAAGTGGCCTTCATCGAGCGCCGGCAGCGTGAACCGGGAGTAGTCGTAGGTGCCGTCCAATCCTCCGATGCGGAGGCCTCTCGTTTGGAAGGCGTAGTTCATGATGCTGAGATAGTTTGGTTTGAAGTTCCCGTGATTGTCCCCGCCGTGGCGGAAGGATAGGTTGTGGCCGAGTTCGTGGAGCAAGGTACCGGCCTGCTGGCCCACACTGCCGACGTCGTCCATCCAGCCGCCCAGGGAGACGATGAAGTCACTTGCTGGGAATCCTCGAGAAATGCCACTTGTGGTGGTGTAGTCCGGGCAGAGGCTGTGGCCGAAGATGCAGTAGTGGAAGATATCACCCCTGCGGATCGAGAAGCTGCCTGGCGTGCCGACGCCCTTAATCGCGTCGACTGCGGACCAGTCATAGTTGCCGCCGGGGCACGTGCCGAGGTTGGCTTGGTGGGCGAGGGCGTCCGAATTGCTGGCCGCTCCCCAGGTCTCCAGGGTGACCGGGTTCGCGATGGTGTCAGAGCCCGCGTCGATGTGCGCGTGAATCCCCTGGGTGCCGTCAGGGTTGTCCACGGGCGCGTTGGCAAACGCGTCGATGACGCGCCGCAGCGCCTCAAGCTTCGGCTTGTGCGTGTGGCCCGTCAAGCCGGGGCCGCCGGGGTCGACCATGTAGTCGACCTCGATGAAGATGTCCTTGTGGTCGGGAGTCGCACCCATGGCAGGTAGATCCAAGTCGACAACGCCATCGTGGTTGAAGTCGATCCCCTCGGTTTCCCACGCATCGAGAAGGGAGTCGCGATCCGAATCCGTGTCTGCGCCAGGCTCGCAGGCGACCCCGTAGAGCCACCGGAAGTTGTCCACGAAGGCCGTAGAGTCATAGACGGAGTCGCCGAGATCCATGATGCTCAAGGTGACTGCGATCGTCGCCCCTGGGTTTTCGAGGGGCGTCTTCGCGGTCAGCAGCCCCGTCGCACCGTCGTACGTGGTGCCGGACGCGTTGGCTGCGTCTGCGCCGAACGTGGTGTTGATGGAGATGACGCTGTCGCTCGTGTCGAACGCGAAATTGTTTGGTGCAATTACCTGGTTGCTTTCGTCGATTTGGAACGTGCTCTGCCCGACCTCGATGATGAAGGCGTCGTTGTACTGACTGTGTACCCACTCAGGGTACTCCTCGGAGTAGAACGCGAAGTCAACTGCAAGGCAGCTCGCCCCTGCGGGCGGGCGGAGCGTGAAGGTGGCCTGCACCAGATCTTGGCCGCGGGCGTGGGTCAGGCCATTGAGCTCCGTCGACGTCGACGGACTCGTGTTTGCTGTTAGCGCGGAGGCAGTGTCGCCCGAGCTCATCACGAAGTAGCTCGATCCCTGGGTCGGAAACGACCCGACCACCGTGTTGAAGACGGCCAGACCCGTCTGATCGCTCGTCCCAAAGTCGATGGATATGACGTCACTGGGGAGAAGCCCGACCGCGTTTCGCGCCTCGGTGGCATTGGTGAGTGCGGCGGTGTTGACGGAGATCTTGACGTCTTCGACGTCGCGTGTTTCCGGAGCGCTGCAGCCGATGCTGGCGACGAACAGGCATAGTGGGGTAACTCGTCCTAAGTTGGGAATGGGGGGGAACCACATGCTCTTCAGACCTTTCATACTGCGTTCTAGATGGCGCCCAAAGGGCACGGTGCCCGCTACCACCCTGTTGGAATCTGCGTCAAACTTATTCGTAACTTTCTCAAAAGGTGGGGGTGGGACGAGTACCCAGTCGCATCACCTGACGGTCAGTGGCCTGAGGGTCTCAGTCGTCCGTAAGATTCGCAAACAACGTCGCGCCTTCGAACAGCAACCACGCGAAGGTGAGTCAGCGGCGAGAGCCACTCCTACCTCGGGCACCGCTACCGCCTAGCTCTAGTCGAAGGCAGTCCCAAAAAGGGACGTAGTCCTGCGCAACCGCAGCACTCTCAAGCTGCACACACGCGGTGCGCTCTCCGTTCAACACCGCGAGCGAGTGCTGCGGCGTTGGTATCGCGAACGTGCATGAGCTCGTGCCACCCTTGATCGACAAGTGGCAGCGAGAGCTGGGCGTAAGGGTCGACCACTGGGGCAGCCAGCCCGCTCAGCTCCTCAGCAACAGCGTGCCTTCGATCGGTACATAGTGGCTCGCCGCGCGCACCAAGGATTGCGCGGTGAGCCCCGGGACTCCGTACACGGTTGCAACGATCCCAAGCCGACCCTTGATCGTATCGAGTAAGACGTCGAAGTCGCCGTCTCCGGAAGCAAGTACCACTTCATCCACCTGGGGCGCCGCATCGAGCACATCGATGGTGATGCCCACATCCCAGTCACCTTTGGCGGAGCCGTCGCTGCGCCGAAGGTAAGGTTTGAGCTTCACGTTGAAGCCGATGTTGCGCAGCGTCTGTTGGAATTGCTGCTGCTTGGCGTCGCCTCGCTCGATCGCATAAGCATGCGCTTGAACGATCTCGCCGCGCAGGCTTACGTGTTTCCACAGGGCCGCATAATCGAAGTGGCAGCCATGCACCTGCCGCACGGTGTAGTAAAGGTTCTGCACATCGGCGAACAGGGCGATCTTTTTCACGAGGCCTTAGTCTCTATCAACGCCAGAGCGATAGACCTGCCGTGAGCGAGAGGATGTTCGCGCTCGTGTCCAAACCGTCGTTATTGTCATCTTCTTTTCCGTCGATTTCGAACTTCTGCTTGACGATCAGGTAGCTGTATTGAGCCGCTAGATCGATGCTCGCAGTGCCGACAAACAGGTGAACACCCACGCCCAGAGCAGGCCCAAAAGCATTGCTCGAAGAGCTGGTGTCGGGGTCGCCGTCCTGCCCGTCCTGGCTTACGCCGAGGTGTCGGTAATCAAAGCCCACCAAGCCATAACCCACCACGGAGCTATCGGGGTTGAATGGGATCTCGAGCTCGGGGCGCAGCAAAAGGCTGGTTTGTGTCTGAAGGTCGTCGGTCCGACTCTGGCCACCAGCCTCCAGTTCTTGTTCGCCCGTTCCGTACGTGAACGCGAGGTGCAGCTGCGGCACCACGTGGGGATGGGCCACGTAGCCGAGGGCGATGCCCACAAATCCGGGCAGCTGCGAGGTAAGTGCGCTGCCGCCAGGACCGAACGACGTGAGGCGACTCGTCGCCTTGACATCGATGTCCTCGTTCTCGCTGGTGATCGACGCGAAGTTGAATACGTCCGTGTCGACCGAAAACTTGAAGCTACCTTGCTCGACTTGGGCGTGGGCAAACGAGGCCACAAACCACAGTCCGAGTGCTAGCGCTGCGCTACGCATGATTTATCTCCGATTGTTTGGGATGCCGCCTTCTAGCTAGCGGGCCCGCGGACGCAAGCGTCGGCGCGGTGATCGCGAGGGGGCGACCTCACCGAGAGGGGGGAAAGCCGCCGGGCCGCGAAGGGCGATCTTAGTCTACAGGACTACGCGCGGCCGTTCGCGGATGGGCAAGGGCGCTTGACAGTCTGCTGCCTTAGTAAGGGCGGGGCACGCGTCGTTGTCCTCGAGGACGACTTCAGCACCTGGGAGCTGGCAGATGATTTCGCGCTTTTTGCGGCCATCGCAGTGCGAGCACAGGATCGCGCCGTTTTCACCGAGACGCACCGTCTTACTGTGTTCGCACAGGTTGATGTTTTGAAACGAGCTCGCCCAGGCCATGAGCTCGGTGGGGGCACGCGCGCCAAACCGCACCCACATCCAATCGCTCTCGTCGCTTTCGACCTCACCATCCACGAACGACTTCAAGAGGTGGGAGCCGTACAGGCGCAGTGGCGCGGCGCTGCACGGGTCGAACATACATTCTTCGATGGTGCTACTGGCGTGGCTTGCTGTCCCGCAGCGCGCGAAGTCCGTGAGCAGAAAATTCGATGCTGCAAACAGACCGTCGTCAAAGCTCAGACGCCCGCCCGTATCGGACAGATCCACGGTACGCAGGCGGTTTGCGTTCAGGACGGCCCATTCGCTGACCACGCTCTCGACCGCAATATCGCGCGCGGCGACCTGCGCATATTGCAGCCGTGCGCGCGTGAAGCTCACGGATCCTACCTGCGCCTCGTCACGACTGCCGACGAGCAAACGTAGCGCGTCGGAATCCTCGAGGACCATCCGCGGCTCGCCTTCGTCCTCGACCATGCTGATGCGGACATCGGTAAGGTCACTGTGGTCGCTGACCCTTAAGGTGACGGGACCGCGCAAGGCAATCCACACGTCCCGAAGCACGGCGTGGCTAAGGTTTACCTCGAGGGGCGTGCTGGCCTCGATCAGCCAGTTGCTGCGCGTGATCTGAATGTCAGGCGCGAACAGCTCAGAGCCAGGCTCGCTGTCCGAGGAGTGCAATTCTGCGCAAAAGAATGGCGAGGGCTCTTCGCTGCTCGTTGTAGGCCGCGCGCATTCAGCCAACGCGACCGGGCTTATCTCGAGGAGTGGGGACGCCAATCGCTCCGGGGGTGCACAGCCCGCCACCTCCAGACACATATCGCTAGCCACGCCTTCGGGCACCGCCGTTCGATCGACCAGCGGTCGACCCAAGCCATCGCATGCCAGAGTCGGTAGTGCGACCAGCAGCGCGGCATAGACCGTAAGGTTGAACTTGGTCATGGCGGATCCGTCTTGAGCACGCGGAAAACAACGCGGCGATTTTGTTCATGGTCCGGCTCAGCCGCGCCGGGCTCCACGAAGTGAGTGGCACCTTCTGCTTCGACCTGCAGGCGCTCCGGCGCAACACCGTGCTCCACGAGCCAGGCGAGCACGCGCTCTGCCCGCTTCTGCGACAGTGCGCGATTGTATTCCGCGCTGCCGCGTCGATCCGCATAACCTTGGATCGAAAGAAGTGCGATATCAGGCCGGGCCGCGAGCTCGCGTGCCACTTCGTGCAGCATGGCCACCCCGACTGGCTCGAGCCTATCCGAATCGTAAGCAAACAAGACCGGCGCGAGCAGCTCTACACGTGCGGTCGGATTGGGTAGGGCTTGTTCGAGCAGTGCCATCAGCTCTGGCGTCGTGTCTTGTACTGGCGCGACCGGGGGCGCACTCGTCTCGTGCACTAAGATGATGCGCGTGGTTGGCGCTTTGGCAGTGCGTGTGGGGGGATCGAGATGCTGATACAGGATCGCAAGACCGGCCCATATGTAGCGCGCATCGGTGGAGCTACCTGCCCTGTGGTCGGTCTGTACTAGGTGTCCGTAACCGGCAGCCGGACCGAGCGCGAAGCTTGGCGAGATGGGGATCTCGAGCCCCGCACCGAGCTTGATAAACGGTCGCGTGACGGTGCCCGTGATCCCTGGCCCCGCCTCGGCCAGAGCGTAAGGTACGAGGCCTCCCCTTTTTGCATGGGCGAGCAGACCAACCGTGGGAGCCACCAGCCCGCCCGTGCCTTCCGACGACGAAAAGAAGCCGCCCCCGTCGACACCGAGTGTCAGATCGAGACGCGCCAATGCGGCATATCCTATCTGCACTGAAGCTAAGAAACCGACGCGGTCATACGCAAGGCGCCCGAGCTGATCGCGACTTAACATGGTCGCAGCATCGAGCGACGCGCGAGCCAGGAAGCGCGAGCTCTGGGCCGCCGCGTTCGACACCGGAGCGAAGGTTGTGAAATAGGCGCAAAGCCACGCATACAGCAACAGGCGTGCGCCCATGCCGGTCCTCCCGTCGATGAGACGCTGCAACTTGTCGCGTGCTCCCGATGTTGGGCCGCCAGCAGTCTTGGACAGCTCAAACGCGGTGACGGCTTCACCCCGTGCTTCGCCACGCGGCCGAAAGGGGCGCTTTGTTGCCGGTTTGCCACAGAGCGTGGGCGCACCGCGACAGCAATGCGGCGCCTGTTCCGGTTGGGTGGTATGTACGAGCCGTGCCGGAGCAAGCCCCCACAAGCAGCGAAGCTGCGGATGTTCAACTTCGTATCCCCGAGCTAGCCGGTCGTGCACGCGTGCGACGCCTGATCGCGCTGGCGTTGTTCTTGGTCCTGGGCGTCGCGGCGGTGGTCTATTACACGCGCCCTCAGCCAGTCCTCGAGCGCTATCGCACGTATCCGGTTGCGGCGCGCACGTTGGTGCAAATGGTGGATGCCGCCGGCCGGATCGACGTGCGGAATCGCGTGGAAGTACCGGCGCCCATGGCCGGCAGAATCATCGCAATTCACGTCAAACAAGGCCAAATAGTCAAGCAGGGTGACTTGTTGGCCGAGCTCGACGAACGCGCGGCGGCCTTGGCTGTACGCGCTGCGCAAGCGGCGGTGGAGGCTGCGGCCGGTGGTTCCGCCCAAGCACGCGCGGCGCTCGATGCGGCTACGCGCGGGCTCGAACGGGCCAAGGCGCTGAACGCACGCGGGCTCGCTAGTGCAGAAGACATCGCCAAGGCTCAATCCGAGCTCGCGCAGGCCAGCGCAGCGCTCGGCGCAGCACGCGGCGGGCAAAACGTAGCCGCACAGAACGTGGCCTCTGCAGCTTTGAGCAAGGATTTGGGTCGCATGGTGGCGCCCGCGGGGGGCGTGGTGTTGCGCGCGCCGGAACGTCTAGGCGCCGCCGTAGGCGCCGAAAAAGGCCCGTTGTTCGTGATTGGCGATCCGCTCATCACCATGCGTGTGGACGCGTCGGTGTCCGAGACCGAGGTGGCCATGATCAAGCCGGGCCAGGCCGCCGAAGTGTTGGTGGCCGCGGTCCCCGATCGCTCCTTTCGCGGCCGCGTCGATCGCATCAGCATCGAGCCCGATCGCGTCGAAGGCGCGGTGCTCTACCCCGTGGTGTTGCTGGTGGACAATCCTGACGGTGTGCTGCTGCCCGGCATGACGGCGCGTGCTCGTCTGGAAGTGGCCCGCGTCACGGACAAGCTGTCCGTCCACGAGGCAGCCTTACGGTTTTCGCCCGAGGGCGAGGAGCCCGCTGCCCCGCGCACGCGCGTATGGAAGCGGGTAGGGCCGCACCAGGTGGTTCCCATCAAGGTGCGCACGGGCGTGTCCGATGGCGCCTACACGCAGATCGAAGCGCTGGAAGGCCAAGAGTTGAAGGCGGGAGATGAGCTCGCCGTAGGCCTTGCCCGCCCGGACGAGGATAGCGGACCTAAGGTCAAGCTCGGTGCAGGCAAGTAGCGCGAGACGCCTAGCATGCATAAGCCCACACTCATTGACATCAAGAAGCTGCATAAGGTCTACGACCTCGACGAGGTCAAGGTCTCGGTCCTACGTGGCGTGGACTTTACGATCACCCAAGGCGAAGTCGTCGCGCTGATGGGGCCGAGCGGCTCGGGTAAGAGTACCTTACTCAACATACTAGGCTGCTTAGATCGGCCTACGAGCGGCCAATACATCTTAGGGGGGCGCGACGTATCTACCCTGTCTCGCGCGGAGCAAGCGTGGGTGCGCCTGCATTATCTAGGCTTCATTTTCCAAGCCTTCCATCTGCTTTCGGATGCTACCGTGCTCGAGAACGTGAGCATGCCCATGTTCTATGCGGGTCTAGGTCCGCAAGAGCGCGCGGAGCGGGCGGCGGCGTTGCTCACGCGCGTGGGGCTGGGCGACAGATTAGACCATCGCCCAAGTCAGCTCTCGGGTGGGCAGCGTCAACGGGTGGCCATCGCGCGCTCGCTTGCCAATCGGCCGAGCGTGCTGCTTGCGGACGAACCGACGGGTGCCCTTGACACCAAGACCGGGCACGAAGTGCTTGCGCTCCTGCATGAGCTACACGAGGAGACCGGCCTTACTATCTTACTAGTCACGCACGACGCTGAAGTCGCAGCGAGTGCCCAGCGCATCATCCGCGTCCTCGATGGGCGCATCGTTTCCGATCTAGGGGAGGGCTCACTTGCGTCTGCCGGGCAGTGATAATTTGTTGATGGCGTTGCAGGTTCCGCTGCGCAATCCGGGGCGCAGTGCGTTGACTGCGCTCGGCCTTGCGATCGGCGTCGGCGCGTTCATCGCCATGGTCAGTTTTGGTCGCGGTGCGCGCACGTCGGTGGTCTCGCAGTTCGAGACCCTCGGCAGCAACCTTCTGCGCATCAAGCCTGCGTTTAGCGTCAACGCACCCAATCCGCAGCCGCTGTCGGATCAGGACGTGGCGGCACTGAAACGAGAGAGCACCACCGTCTCCTATGTTGTGCCGCACTATGCGCGCAGCTTCGATATGGAACATCAGGGGCGGCGCTATCGAACCGTCGTGCGCGGCATGCCGGTCGACTACAACAAGACGCGCGATGAGGCGATCTCGCTCGGTGGCTCGTTCGATGACGCCGACATCGCACAACACGCCAAGGTGTGTCTGCTGGGTGCGACCGTGGTCAAGGAGCTGCTAGGGAACCAGGACCCACTCGGTAAGGTCATTACGATCGGAGACCGTATGCCTTGCCGCGTGATCGGGGTGCTGGCGACGCGCGGCGATGCGGTCAGTGGTAGCGATCTCGACGATCGCGTGCTGATACCAGTGACCACCTTCCTTACCCAATTCGGAGCTCCCCAGGGTTACTCCTATATCGAAGTTCGCCCCAAGAGCCGCGCCCTGCTCGGTGCCGCGCGCCAAGAGGTCTCCGACATCCTGCGCGCCTCCCACCACGTGGCTAAGAATCAGGAAGATTTCCAAGTGCTGAGCCCCGATGAGGTGACGCGCGTGGCTGAACAGATAGGTGGCATCCTGACGGGTCTGTTGGCAGGTATCGCGGGCATTTCTTTGCTCGTGGGCGGCATTGGCATCATGAATATTCAGCTCGTTTCCGTGGCCGAGCGCACCCACGAGATCGGCATCCGTGCGGCGATCGGAGCGGCGCCGGATCAGATCTTGCGCCAGTTCTTGGCCGAGGCCGTGGTGCTCGCAAGTCTCGGCTCGGCGGCTGGCGTAGCGCTCGGGGTCACGGCATCGGTGCTCGTGGCCAAACAAATGGGTTGGCCCAACGCGACCAGTGCCGACGTGGTGCTCGGCGCGGCTTTCTTCGGCGTGACGGTGGGG
>JBKJIA010000653.1:0-8550 GCA_046598735.1 Polyangiales bacterium | reverse complement strand
GAAAACGCGGCCGACCCTCCTGTGGACAATCCATTAGCCAGTATCGCGTTTCGTCCCTCCGTCGGGGCCTTCGCTTGGCGCAACTTTCGCGATTAGGCCCGCATTCCCTGGGGTTTGCGCACAGGTATGGAGGCGTCGAGGTGCCATGACCGATGCGGGCCCACCAGCCTGTGGATAAGTTGTGGACGCGCCAAAAAGCCCGTTTTTCGCGCATTCGAGATCGCAGGCGATCGTCAAAAAACGGCGAAAGTTTGGCCCTCAGCAGCCTCAATCGCGTTTTTTTCGGCGTTTTCGCGGCTTGTACGCCGAAAAAGTGTTGCGGCGCTCTTTTGCGGATGCATAGATGCGAGCAATCCGCACATGCGCGGGTTCGTCGAAAAGCCCTGAAAACTAGGGGTTTAGGGCGGGTTTCAGAAGACCACGACATCACACCATCGTGGCTTCGCGAGGAGGCAAGCAAATGGCGAGCAAGAAGGCGGCACCTGCGGCAGCAGCGGCAGCAGCAGCGGCAGCGGGCGGAAAGAAGATGAGCAAGTCGCAGATCATTGGAGCGCTGTCTGAGAAGACGGGCGTTTCCAAGAAGGACGTCTCCGGCGTGTTCGCTGCGATGAGCGACCTGATCAAGCGCGAATTGGGCAAGAAGGGCCCCGGCGAGTTCGTCGTGCCGGATCTCCTCAAGCTCAAGATCCGTGCAGTCCCGGCCAAAAAGGCTGGAAAGCGCATGAACCCGTTCACGGGCCAGGAGCAGATGTTCCCCGCGAAGCCCGCGTCGCGCAAAGTGCGCGCAACCGCACTCAAGAAGCTCAAGGACATGATCTGAACGCAGCCGCAAGGCAGCGCTCGACGACCGCCGCGGGGGCCTATCCTGCGGCGTTTTTCGTTAATCAACGCGGCGGGCCGGGGCTCGGCGCGGGAGTGACAGGCGTAGGCGGCCCAGGCATTGGTGCGGGCGGCGTGAGCAACTCGCGCACATACCCTAAAATGAGTCGCGTTTGGTCCACGCTCAGCTCGACGCGAATCGCGAGCTCCTGTTCCTTCAGCTCCAGCACGGCTTCCCGCAGCGGCTCAGCCATGCCCAGCAGCATGACGAGTCCATTGCGAGAGTAAGATTTGCGCACCGCTTCCCAGAATCGCAGGGCATCGGCCGCTTTTTCTCCGTCCGCGAACACCAAACGAGCCCGCACTGAAATGGCAGGCCCGGGCACTTCGATCGCGGCCACACGCAGTTTCGCCGGCACACCGCGCGGCGCCCTTTTGATGAAGCGCTCGACGCCGTCGACCTCAAGCGAAATGCCTTCGTTCTCGTCCATCGACAGCAAGGCATCGGCCGGCAGCTCGACGGGGCCCGCATCTGCGGCATGCCTGGCGGCGCGCGCCGCGGCAATGGCGAGCACGCGCGGCAAATCCTCGATGCGCGAAATCGTAAAATGCTGCGGACCGACCAGTGCAATCACGCGCGGCGTATCATCCGCGTTGTACCAGCGCGCGACCTGGACATTGCTTTCGGGATGCCATGGCGCCTTTTCTCCGGCTTTCGCCGCGAGCCGTGTGACGGCATCCTCCACGATCTGGACACTTCCCACGTAGCGCCCTGCGAGAACCACTTTGGATCGCTTCAGGTCAGGAGTCGCAATCAGCAAGCGATCGAGCTGATCCACCGGGCTTATGCCGGACCCGTCAAGCAAGGCTTTCCAATCCGGAATCGCGGCCACGAGTGCCCGAATGTCATCCGCGATCGGTGAGCTTCGAATGCGCCCCATGTCCACCCGCAAAGCGATCTGCGCTCCCGGCGGGAGTCGCGCGCCGATGCCGGCCGTACCGACCGTCGCGCCAGCATCCTTCGCCGCGCCTGCGTCTGGCCGCGGCACGCCCCCATCGGCCGCATGTTTGGCGGGAGCGCCGGCATCGGGTTCCTTTGGCTTTTTGGGCTCTTTTGCGGGCTTTTTCTCGCCTTCGCCCGGCAGGGGCGGCTCTGCTGCGGGAGCGGGCGCCGGTGGCACCGGAGCAGGTGTAGCCATTGCAACCTCGTCCGACAGACCAAGCTCCACGTCCATCGGCAGCTCGAACTCGATGTCGATAGATGGCGCGGATAGCACCTGATTGATCACGAGCCCGAACGACGCGTGGATTACAGCCGAGACCACAAGCGTGATCCAAAGCAACCAACGAGGAGCAGGCTGGCGATCTCGCTTCGACGTGGACGGCGGCACCCAGCGCAGGTCTATCACCGTCGGGCATTACGTGCTTGCCCGCACCGAGCGCACGGCCCGCGGCTTGCTACGTTCTGGCCCGTCATGACAACCGCAAGCGCCCCCGGACTTCCTCCGTTTGCCCAGGTCCTGAAATCTCGCGAGGTCGAGGACCCTGTCAACCTCTGGGTCCACCGGCCCTTGGCCTACGCCTTTTGCTGGCTGATCTATCGCACGTCGATCACGCCTAACCAGGTGACCTTCTTTGCGATTCTGCTCGGTCTCACGGCCGCGATTTGCTGGTTCATCGGCACCCCCGACCTGATGATTTGGGGCGGCGCTCTACTCTGGTCCTCGGCCATCATGGACGGTGCAGACGGCATTCTAGCCCGCGCCAAGAACATGCAGTCCGCTTTCGGCCGAGCCCTCGATGGCTCCGCAGACATGATTGTGGGCGTCTCGACCTTGCTCGCCTGCGTCTATCACTTGATCCAAAAAGGGGCAGACCTACCGCTGGTGATCGCCGCCGCTTTCGCTTTCCTTACGACCATTTGGCAGTTCAACTTCTACGACTTCTACAAAGAGCTCCACATGCGCCAAACGCGCTTGGATCGGGGTGGCGAAAGCGATACCGCAGCCGAAGCCAAAGTCCGTCGGCAAAGCGAAGAGGTCCGCCGCGGCCCCTGGTACACCCGCGTTTCGATTGCGATGTATGCCGACTACCTAGACCTCCAGGACCGCTTGATCAAACGTACCAACGACTCCGCCCGCAGCCTTCTCGCCGGCGTGTCGCGCAGTCCCGAGAGTGTCGAGATCTACCGTCAACACAACCGACTCCCCATGCAGTTCTGGATGGCGGTTTCGCTTGCGCCCCATTCCTATTTGTTCGCCATTTTCGGCATGTTCGACCGACTCGACCTTTACCTGTGGCTGCGCCTGTGTGTCATGCCTCTCGTGATGATTGCCGCCTTGGTCACCCAGCGCACGGGCACCCAACGCACCGTTGACGAGTTCCGCGCCCGTGGTTGGTTGAACGCATAAGGCCGGGCGCCCCCCGAGCGGGGACGGCTCCGCCACGGACGCTCTCGGCCGTCGAGCGATGACCTTGAGCGCCCGATTCGCCGTCGCTGTGCGGACCCGGCACGCGTCGCGAATACCCATGTGGCGCGGCCGCACAGTCTAGCGCGATTTTTCGAACGGGATTCGTGCCTGGAATCGGCCGTGGGTGCCCCTCTGCCCCTCGGGCAGACGCTCGCCACGACCGCTTGAGTCATGGCACATCACTTGCGATGTAATCCCGCAACATCATGAATTGCCACTACTTAGCTCCCAAAGTCGGGATATTTGCTGACGCGCTGATGCGATGCAGCAACACGAGTGTGACGCTTTTTCACGGTGTTGTGAAGTCACGGCCACAGTGTGGGTTGTTGTATTCCGAGGTGGAGCGATGAAAAGAGCGATCATTCTGGCGGCAGGCAAGGGCGAGCGGCTAGTCAACGGACTCTCCTTCCCGAAGCCTCTGAAGCGCGTAGGCGGCGTACCTTTGATCGTACGAGCAATCCGCAATCTTGAGCGTGCCGGCGTCGACGAAGTAGTTGTGATCGTTGGCTATTTGGGCGACGTGCTCGAGAATAGCCTTTCCCGCTATAAGTTTGGCCTCGACCTGCGCTTCGTGCGAAATGACGAGTACAGCAAGCCGAACGGTACCTCCCTGTTGAAGGCGCGATCCTTCGTCCAGGGCCCCACGTTCGTTCTCATGAGCGATCACCTGTTTGCGCCCGAGCTCATCGGGCCGATCGATGCCTACGCTATCGGGAACGACGAGGCGGTATTGGGCATCGATTTCGATATCGCGCGCTGCATCGACATTCCGGACGCGACCAAGGTCTTGATCAAGGGCGATCGGATCGTCCAGATCTCGAAAGAGCTGCCGCACTACCATGCGCTTGATACCGGCGTCTTTAAGATCACGGAAGCGCTCATTGAAGAGCTCGACCGTGCGAACGGTCCCCTTGGTTGTTCGCTGTCCGCAGGTGTCCAGGCGCTCGCGGCACGCGGGGCGATGAAGGCCGTTTCGGTCGGCAACGCTATGTGGATCGACGTCGATACACCGCTCGCACACGGTTTCGCCGAGAAGTGTCTCACTCGCTATGGTGAAGCGCTTGCGCCGGCCGCTAACCCAAGCCGTATCTCGATCGCCGGCTGAGGTCGCGTGCTGCACGCGCGCCATTCTCAAACGCTGTTGCGTATGTGAATTTACTCGAGGGCAGCGCGCAGGACTGGGCAAGCGCGGGTCCCTCCGAATGTCACTCGAAGAGCTCGCTCGCGCGCTTCTTCAGCAGCTCGGCCTTGCGCTGCTCGACGCGATTCTCGGGGGCGATCTCCGGAATCACGTTGGGATCACCCTTGAGCACGAACTCGAGATGCTCGTCGAAAAGCTTTCGATCCTGCGCTTTTACCGCGAGGTCTTCAGCCATGAGGGTGTGCGTCCCGAAGTAGTTCGGGAAGCCGGCGAGCGACTTGTCGAAGTTCTCACGCGACTTGACCAGGTCGCCGCCTGCGAACGAGGGGGCGCGTCCGTAGAACACGCCGAAATATCGGTTGGGGCCGCGATAGAAGTACTCAGGATCCTTATCAAGGCAGATCTGCATGATCTCCTTGATCTCGTCCTTGTGCGAGAGCAGCGTCGCAAACCCCTTGGCAGTTGCCCATTTGCCAAGGCTCGACGATCGCCAGTAGAGAAGGGGCACGCCGGATTTGTCGAGGGACTTGGCGGCTTCTTCCATTTTTGCACCATCACGCATCTTGGCGGCGAACGGCTCGGACAGCGCGAGCAGGCCGCGCTCGGCAGCGGTCACGCTCTTCTCGAAAGAAGCCAGCATCTCCTCTTCCGCACCCGCCCCAGCGCGGAAACGAATGTGCCCGTCAGCGAGGAAGTAGATCGCGCGTGCGAGCTTCTCCCAGGCGGCCGCATTCTTGGGCTCAGCCGCGACCACCTTTTCCCAGAGGGAGATGGCTTCGCGCAGCTTGGCTTCGTTATCACGCTCTAACCACGCGGCTTCAGCTGCATCGTTGCTCGCCTGCAAGCTGTCGGCGCCGCCAGTCGGTGTGGCCGAAGCATTCTTGTTGGGCGTCGTTTCTTCCCACGCCGCGGTCCGTCCGCCGCAACCCGTCGACAGCGCGAGGGTGCCGCAGAGCGCGAACACAGAGCTCACAACTGACCAGCGACTATTCATGAATGTCTCTCCTTCGCATATACCTCAGCGTTTACCGAGAGCGGCGCAACGCCGGTGTGCCTGAAATCGCCGTGGCGAATAGCAAGGTTCCCTTAGGCCCGTCAATGTAAACCGGGAAAACATCTTGGGTTAGCGCAGGTTGCGAACTCGTTGCGACTCGTGTCACCGCATGCTACCGCTTGCGCCGACAGTTCAGGGTAAGCCGCTCGGCGGGCCCACCGGCCCGCCATTTTTTTATCCTCGCCGCCGCCCTCTATACGTCACACGCACCATTGTTCATGCCCTCTCAGTCCGCACAAAATCCAGCGCTTGAAGCCATCGTCTCCGCAGTCTGCGAAGGCGAAGGGCTGTCGCTTGTCGACGCGCGACTGCAAAGGGAACCTGAGGGTTTGGTGCTGCGTGTCTTGATCGAGCGACCGGGTGCGGACCCGGCGGAAAAGGGCGCCGCGGGCGTCAGTCTCGAAGACTGTACCGGCGTCAGTCGGGGTTTATCCGCCAAGCTCGATGAGCATGAGGATTTGATCGAGGGTCACTATCGCCTCGAAGTAAGCTCTGCCGGCATCGAACGTCCGTTGGTCAAGAAGGCTGACTACGAGCGTTTTGCGGGGCGCGAAGTGCGCATGACGATTCGGGCCACGCCCGAGCAGCGGCGCAAGTTTACGGGTACCCTGATCGGCCTTGATGGCGATCACGTGGTGCTGCGCGACGCAGCCGGCAATGAATCACGCCGGCTTCTTACGGATATCTCGAAGGCCAATCTCGTTTACCGTTTCTAGCTTTTCGCACGCACGACAGTGGGCATTCGTGCCCAGAGGTGGAACCCATGCAACAGGCGACGCTTTCGCTGCAGAGCATCATCGACCAGGTCAGTAAGGAGAAGGGGATCAACCCCAGCATCCTCGTAGAGACCATGGAACAGGCGATCCTGACCGCTGCCAAGCGCACGTTCGGCATCAACCGCGAGCTCGAGGCACGTTTCAACGAAGAGACCGGTGCGGTCGATCTCTATCAATACATGACGGTCGTCGAGAAGGTCGACAACGACGAGCGCGAGATCAGCGCCACCGATGCCAAGCGCTACGGTCTTGAAGCGGAGCTTGGCGAGGAGCTGGGTTTCCAAATCTTCTACATGAAAGAAGACACCGAGCGCGCGCGTCAGCAGGACCGCGAGTTTGGTGACTTGCTCAAGCTTCAGCAGCAACGTCAGGGCTTCGGCCGCATTGCTGCGCAGACTGCAAAGCAAGTGATCATCCAGCGCGTTCGCGATGCCGAGCGCGAGATCATCTTCAACGAGTTCAAGGATCGCCGCGGCGAGATCATCACCGGCGTCGTGCGACGTTTTGAGCGTGGCTCGAATCTCGTGGTTGACCTCGGGCGAACGGAAGCCGTGCTTCCTGCGCGTCAGCAGACACCGCGTGAAAGCTATCGCCCTGGCGACCGCGTCGTAGCGCTTTTGCTCGACATCGATCGCGAGGCGCGTGGTCCCCAGATCATTCTTTCGCGCACTGACGTCGGGCTGCTTATCAAGTTGTTCGAGATGGAAGTGCCGGAGATTTACGAAGGCATCGTGCGCATCGTGGCCGCTGCGCGTGAGCCAGGCGCGCGTTCGAAGATCGCGGTGTCTAGCCGCGATTCAGACGTCGATCCGGTTGGCGCATGTGTCGGCATGAAGGGCTCGCGCGTACAAGCTGTCGTGCAGGAGCTGCGCGGTGAGAAGATCGACATCGTGCCGTGGGATCGCGATCCGGCGCGTTTTGTCTGCAATGCGATCGCGCCCGCCGAGGTTTCGCGCGTCATCATCGACGAAGCAAACAACTCGATGGAGCTCGTGGTGCTCGACGACAAGCTGTCGCTTGCCATCGGACGTCGCGGCCAGAACGTGCGTCTTGCATCGCAGCTCACGGGCTGGAAGCTCGACATCATCAGCGAGAGTAAGTTTCGTCAGATCGAGGAAGACGCGATCGGTGCGCTCACGCGTATTCACGGCGTGGACGACAACCTTGCGAAGACCATGTACAAGCTCGGCTTCCGCACGCTCGACGAAGTGTTCGAGGCCAGTGAGCAAGAGCTTGGCGGCATCCCTGGTTTGGGCGGGGTAGGCAATGCTGCCCGCATCAAGCAGGCCGCAAGCGATGCCATGGAAGCGCAGCGTAAGGAGGTGCTTGCGACCTCGCTCGAGCGCCTTCCGCAGATGACCGACCGCGAAAAGCTTTTGCTCATTCGTGGCATCACGCAGCGTGTTGCAGAACAACTCGAAGCGGCGGGCTATCGCAGCATCGAGAATCTGTACGCAGAGGCCGATACGGATCGCTTGTCGATCAAGACAGGCCTCGATGCTCGTCGCGCCGCCATGATCCGCGAGGGTGTGGTTGCGTTCGTCGAGCAAGAGTCCAAGAGCGAATAGGGCGAGGAGAAGCGAGTGCAAGCCGTGGCCGAACATCACGATGACGACGACGCGATGTGCGAAGGGGAAAACCCCGAGCGCACGTGCGCGGGTTGTCGCGTGGTGGAGACGCGCGACGCACTATTTCGCCTCGCGGTAGTCGAAGATGAAGGCCGTGTTTTGCTGGTCCCAGATCTGGGGGGCAAGCTCGGGCATCGTGGCGTGTCGGTTCATCCGCGTCGCGAATGCGTGACGCTGGCAGCGCGTCGCGGTGGTTTTGCGCGGGCTTTGCGCCGCGAAATGAACGTCGATTCGCAGAGCTTGTGCATCACCATGCATGGACAAGTGATGCGGCGGGTAGAGGGTTTGCTCTTAGCGTCAGTACGGAGACGTGCGGTCGCTTTGGGCACAGACGCGGTTCTTGTCACGCTGAGAGCTGGCGCGGCGGAACTTATTCTGGTAGCGAAGGACGCGGCGGGCCGCCGTGAGGATCTCCTTGAAGAGGCGCGCAAGCGTCAGGTGCCTGCTCTCGAGCTTTCGGATAAAGCCGGGCTCGGGCGTCTCACCGGGAGAGCGACCTTAGGTGTGATCGCGCTTCTGGATCGCCAGATGGCACGCGAGATTTCGGTTTGTGCCCGGTTGCTCGCCGGGCTTTCGGAGGATGGATGATCAAGGTTCGGGTCTACGAGGTTGCCCGGGAGCTGGGCCTCGATAACCGAGAGCTGGTCGGTAAGATCGCTTC
>JBKJIA010000455.1:0-29817 GCA_046598735.1 Polyangiales bacterium | reverse complement strand
ACACTCAGGCAACCGAACCAAACCAGGTGACTGTGCCTCATCCGATCCTCTCTCAGTCGGCTTCTGCGGGTGGCCAGAAGCTCTCGAACACAAAACGATCGCTGGACCCGGCTTTCCATCAGCAACAGCCGATTACGCCCGGGCTCGGCTTTCGCGAATTTCGCAGCGAAATCAGTTACTTAGGCCGCAGATAGCGAGTGATGATATCGGCGGCTTCCTCAGCATGTCAACGAAAAAGGGTCCGCGCGGAAACACGCTTGCGCGCGCTGTGAGTGAGCCGGTATACCTCTCTTGACACTCCTTGCTGCAGCGCACTAGCGTGGCGCACCTATCGTACAGCGCTTACTTGCTGGTGATGCAAGTCGCGGAGTGCGGTTAGGCTGCATCGGCAGCAAGGCCAGGGCTTTTCACTGTGTTGAGGACGAAGCGGATGCAACGTTTTGCTTGGAAGTCGATCGCGGTCGCGATCATGGCCTGCGGACTGATGGCCTGTGCCAATGAGGGAGTTGGCGATCCCTGCATCCCCGAGAGCATCCCCTGCACTGGGATGGACTGTGGCTTCGCCCCGAAGGAGTCTTACGTCGAGTCGAGCTCAGTGCAGTGCCGTACGCGCGTGTGCATCGTGCATAAGCTCCTCGGGGGAGCCATGCTCGCCGATCCGCGCGATGTCGTAGGGGTCGACGAGAAAATCCCTAACCGCCCAGCCGATGGCCCTGCCTCGGTGACTCCTGCCCAGCTCGACCAGTCGGTGTACTGCACGTGTCGCTGCCGGAGTGGCGACGGCAAGAAGATCGAAGGCTGCGAGTGCGGTGATGGCTTCAAATGCGAAGAGATCCTCACGCTTGGCGGCGAGGGCATCAAAGGCAGCTACTGCGTGCGCCCCGACAAGTGAACGTCCGCATCGCAACCCGACCGCCGCATGGTTGAGCGAGCACAAGGTCGGGGTGTTGAGCGCGCCGTGGTCGGAGCGCGTGGCGAGTCATTGGTCGCGGATCATCTGACGGCCCTCGGCTACACGATCGTCGCGCGTAACGTACGCATGGGGCGCCTCGAGATCGACATCATTGCCAGCAAGGGCGATCTCGTCGCGTTCTGCGAAGTCCGGACGCGTAGCCACGATCGCATGATGGATCCACTGGCAACTCTCGATCGCAACAAGGCCATGCGCGTACGACGCGCGGCTGCCGCGTGGTTAGCCGCGGGCAAGGTGCGGGCAGCACAGCTGCGTTTCGATGCCGCATCAGTCGTGCTGGGCGACGCTGACGCAGAACCGCGCGTCAGTTATTACGAACATGCTTTTTAACAACGGCTGAGATCGCAACCCAGCCAGGCAGATCGTCAGGAATGATTAATCGAGCTCGGACTGCATGCGATCGCGAACCGCGCGAAAGGTGCTCATCACGTCGCTTGGGGTGCCGGCTCTCTCGGCCTTATCCAAGGCCTCGTCCAACATCGCGACTTCTTCGGCCTGACTCGATCGCAGCTCGGCGATCATGTCGTTGAAGGCGATGAAAACATCCTGCAGCTCGTCGCCCTTGCGGAGGCTGCCCTCGACCTTGAGGTGCCCCTGGGCGACGCGCCTCAGCATCATCTTCATTTTGTAGGCGGGTCCGACGACCTTGTGCGTGATCACGATCCCGGTGAAAGCCAGCGCGATCGCCAGGATCGCGATGCCACCGACGATGCCGAACAAGACTTTGCGATCTTCGGCGCGCGCGATCTCATCGAGGTGCGCGGCCACCTGAGGGTCCAAATCCGGCTGCATCGCTATCTGCACTTGCAGCGCTTCGGTCTGGCCGCGCGAATAGTCGTACGCGAAATATCCGAGCACCGTAGCGACCATCACGGTCACCCCCACGACCATACTCGTGTATTTGAGCTGAAAGCGACTGTCGAGAAGGTAGTTCCGCAGACGGCGCTTGGGCGCACCGCTGTTGACTGGAGCTACCGATCTGGATTCGACCCCCATCGCTCTTCTTCTCCCTGTCCCAAAGACTAGGCCATGGGGCCGTGTTCTCACAACAAAAGCCGCTAAGGCACGCGGCTGAGTCCCACTTGCATGGCTTGCGGCAGACGACGTAGGGCGCCGGTAAACGCGGCCTGAACAGCCTGAGCCTTGGCCTCTTCGCCAGTGCCACCGCCTGAAACGGTGGCTGCGCCCGAAAGCATCGCGCGCATGTCGCGGCCTGGGTACGTGCCGAGGATCACGGACACCTGCGCACGCACGGAGCCATCCGAGCGCTGTTCGATGCTGGTGATCGAGCTATCCACGTAAAACCCTACGAGCTTGCGCGTGCCGATCACGCGTTCTGCTGCGCGACGGTCTTCATTTTCGGGAGCGACCGCGACGCCAGCCATCTGGCTAACCTGGGAAATCACGTGCTGACGTAGATTTCGCAACGTGGGTGGCGGAAGCCCAACCTGACTTCCTGGCACGCCCACGCCCACATAGAATACGGGGGACCCACCTGCGCCCGATGGACTCACCGGCGCGGGCGTGGCGGCCGCGATCGGCGCCGGTCGGGCGCTTTCCAAGGACGCGATCGCACTGCGTGCGGCCGACCGAACGGATCCATCTCGATCGGATTGCGCCGCCTTTAGTGCAGGAATCGCGCTGGGATCCTTGAGGCGTTCAAGCGCCGAGGCGCTGGCTGCACGTACCGCTTGATGCTCGTCACGCAGGGCATCGATCAACGCGCGCACGATGTTTGATGCGGGGGCTTGCCCACCCAATGCGAGCGCTGCTTGCGCACGCACACGAAATTGGGCGGACGTCGCGAGCATCCGCACGAGAAATTCCGTTCGTGCATCCGCCAATGCCGTGGTCGTCGATGCGGCTACGAAGAGCCACATCGCCATGCATGCGATGCCAATCCAACTCCGTGCCCGCGCCCGCTGCATGACCCCGCCCTGTCGCAACTGTTGTCCTGCTAGACCGAAAAAAGAAGCCCAGCAAGGCCTGGGACGGGGGTGAGCGCCTTCGCTTCACTCCACGCCTGCACTGGTGGAATGCCGAGTATGGCAGCCCGCTCAACTGGTTAGCAACGCTGAAACTCGACGACTGTAGGCCCTGTGGGGGGAAGTTGGGTTAACGTGTACGGATGATTCCGCGCGCGGTGACGGGACGGCTCGTGCTGCTTACTTTGTGTGGCTTGTTTGGCGCGGTGCGTGTTCGCGCAGAGCCGCTGGTCCGCATACGGGCAGAGAGCCGCATCGAGCTCGGTGTCGCGCATTTGGAGCTCGGCATGACGGTCAGTGGCGCGCTGCGCGACGAGCTTGGGATTCCGCTGATGCAGCGGCCGCTCGCGCTTGAAGCACGCGCCCTCGCGGACGGGGACGAGCCTTGGCACGTGATGGTCGAGACCGACGAGAACGGACGCTTCAGTCTGGATTTGGCCGATGCCGATCGGGACTATCGGTTGCTCGCGACGTTCGCGGGCGATGCCACCCATCGCGGCGTGCGCGTCGAGCGTAAGGTTGAGCGCGCACGAGCAGACGTGCGCCTCGAGCTTAGGTTGCCGCAGGGCAGTGCGATCGATCTCGATCGCCCGACCTTTACGGTGCAGAGCGTTGCGGAATCAGATGCGGGTGGCGATGGCATCACGATGCGCCTGCTCGACGAAACAGGTCGCGAGATCGCGCGCGGCGTGACCAATGAGCAGGGCAAACTTTCGCTTGAAGTGCCCACGAAAGAGTTGGGCGTGCCCGGCGCGGGGCTCGTGCGCATCGAATCGATGCGCGACGCGCGTCGGGCCGAAGCACAAACAGAAGCGCGTATCGTGCGTAAACGGGTGGTGCACGTGGGTGTGCACGCGAACCAGGCCGTGTTCGAAGCGGGCAGTCCGATTTACGTCACGGGCGAGGTGCGCACGGGAGGTGGACCGCGCGCAGGCGTTCCGGTCGGATTGTTTGCGACGACCCAGCATCTCGAAACCGTGGTCACGAACGCGGAAGGACGCTTTGAAGCGGTGTTGTGGATCGATAGCCCGCCCGGCGATCTAGCGATCACCGCGCGTACCGAGGGCGATGCAACGGGTGCCTATGCAATTTCAGAGGCGCATCTTGCGCTGAAAATCGGCCCTTCCCGTCCGCTTCCCTGGCCTTGGATAGGGGCGGCACTCACGAGCTGCCTATTGGTGCTTGTTCTCGTCGCCCAGGCCAGGCAGCGTCGTACCGCAAATGAGGGCTCCTCGCTGGACGAGGGAGCAGCCGGCGCCAGCATTCGCCCGGCGCGCGCGCAGGGGCGCCGCGATCGCCATCGCGTGCACGGTCGCGTGCTCGATGCCCGTAATGATGCCCCGATCGTGGGCGCCAAGGTCACCATCTTGCATGACAAGGCCGAGTCATGCTGCGTGCTGGCAACGGATCGCTTCGGACGCTTTGCCTCGCCTATTCTCCTGAATGGACGCGCACGAATTCGCATCGACGCGTCCGGATACGTCGCCACCGAGACCGAGATCGAGATTCCGCACCGGGGCGAATGGTCCGCCTTTGTCGGACGCCTTGATAGCCTGCGCGCGCGTGCACTGTTGCCTTATCGTCGCCTCGCATTAGGGGTGCTTCCGTCGGCGCGCGCCTGGGGCATTTGGACCACGCGTGAGGCAAAGGAGTGGCTTTCGGAGCGCAGTCCACGGGAACGGACGTCGCTTTCGGCGCTGAGTCTCGAAGTCGAGCGTGCTTGTTATGCGTCGCAGCCTCCCACTGAGGCAGAAGTCGTCGCGATTGAGCAGAGTGTGGAGGCGCTTCAGGAACGGATTTCGGGCGGCGCTCAGGGCGGTCCATCGCAAACCTAACCGATGCTCCGTTGACTCGGCGCTCCACACGTTCTTATATGCGGGCACGCCGAGTGTCGAAAAGGACGCTCGAGAGGATGCATGGACTCTACGCTGATCATCGTTCTCGTTCTGGCAGCCGCCGTTGTGCTGATCGCCCTGCTCACCAGGAGCAAGAAGCCCACGTTGCCGAGCGAGCAAGAGCGCGCCGTACCTCCCGCCGCTCCGACCCTTCCGCGCAAGCCCGCAGCGGGCGCACCGCCGGCGTTGCCTACACAGGGCGCGGCAGGCGCGGCCACCAAGACAGCGGAGCCGCTCGTGGGCGTACCGGCAGCGCACGCCGTGCCGCCGCCCGCGCCCAAGGCCGCCAAGCGCGTCAGCGCCGAAGACATCGCCTCGCTCAAGAAGGGCCTCGCGTCCACACGGGGCGGCTTTATCTCGCGCCTGGCCGGTTTGTTCAGCGGCAAGAAGGAAATCGATCCGGGTCTCATCGATCAGATTGAAGAGGTCCTGATCAGCGCAGATATCGGCGTTAAGACCACGCAGCGTATCCTGGAGCGCCTGCGCGATCGCATGTCCAAGCGCGAGCTCACGGATGCAGACCGCGTGTGGTCGGCGATTCGAGAGGAAGCGCTCGCCATCCTCAAACCGTCAGAAGGCAGCATGAAGATCGCGGCCAAGCCTTCGGTGATCGCGGTCATCGGCGTCAATGGCGTGGGCAAGACCACGACGATCGGCAAGCTTGCCAGTCGCTTGAACGGCGAAGGTAAGAAAGTCGTGCTCGTGGCCGGCGATACGTTTCGCGCCGCGGCCGTGCTGCAACTTGAAGTGTGGGGCAAGCGTGTGGGCTGCATCGTCGTGAAGGGCAAAGAGAACGCCGATCCTAGCTCGGTGATCTTCGATGCGATTAAACGAGCCGAAACAGACGGCGCGGACGTGGTAATCGTCGACACGGCAGGGCGTCTGCATACGAAGGTGCCCTTGATGGACGAACTCAAAAAAGTCGGCCGCACCATCGAAAAAGCGCTCGGCCGTCCTGCCGACGAAGTGTTGCTCGTGCTCGACTCCACCAATGGTCAGAACGCGCTGCAACAAGCTCAGATCTTTCGCGATGCCGTGCCCGTGACGGGCATCGTCCTTACTAAGCTTGACGGCACTGCGAAAGGTGGCGTCGTGCTCGGAATCGTCGACGAGCACAAAGTTCCGATGCGCTTCATCGGCATCGGTGAACGCGTGGAAGATTTGCGTGAGTTTGAGGCTGCCAGCTTTGTCGAGGCGCTCTTCGAAAAGCCGGAGAGTGAGTCTTCTGCAGCCTAAGCGTTGATTGTCTGAGATTCACCGTGATATAGTCGCCCGCGCTTTGCGTAACATGGGCGATTTCCTTGCGATTTCAAAAGGTTACACCGTGTTTGGTCCGAGCAAAGAGATGCATCGTGGATGCAGTGAGTCGCCACTGAGAGGTCACCCCGTGCGGAGTTCGGAAGAGGTATGCATGACTAAGTCTCGAATCGTGGCGTGGCTCGCGCTAGCCGTGTGCGCCAGCCTTGGCAGCGCACATCTTGGCGGCGGTTTTGGCAGCAAAGCCTGCGCCCAAGACATGAGCTTCGACCTCGAAGAAACTGAGAAAGCCGAAGGTAAGGCCGAAGGCGGTGCGACGAAACCCGCCACCGGCGGTGCGGCCGCCAGCGGCGAAGCGAGTGCGGAGGGCGACCTAATCGGGTCCCTCGCCGATGACGACGACGCGAAAGCGAAACCCGTCGCAGACGAGGGCGCGCCCAAACCGTCAGAAGTCTCGGAGGAGATCTACGCAGTGCAGCAAATCTACGCATTGCGTAAGAAGCGCGTAGAGCTCGCACCGAGCTTCGGCACCACGCTCAACGATCCCTACGTCAGCCACCCGACGATCGGTGCGGGCTTGAACTACTGGGTCACGAACGTGCTGGCGGTCGGGGCGAACTTGAACTGGTATCAGGGCTTCGAGAGCGAATCCGATCTGAACTTCCACGTGCGCAGGTCCACGCGCTTGGCGATTCGACCGACTGAGTATCAACTCGGTGCTTCGCTCAACTTCACCTATGTGCCCCTCTACGGGAAGTTCGCGATGTTCAATCGCTATATCTTCCAGTGGGATGCGTACGTGCTCGGCGGCGTGGGCATCATGCGCACGCGGCCGGTGACGGTGGTCGATCCTGAGTATCGCAGCTTTCCGAAGTTCGAGACGAAGCTCTCGATGGTGAACCCCGGTCTTGGCTTTCGCGTATTCATCAGCAAGTGGCTGACGGTGTTCGGGGAAGTGCGCGACTACATCTATCTCGAGAAACTCGAGAACCTCAAAGTCGGGCTAGGCAGTGAACGCGAGAGGAAGTCCAAGTGGCTGGATGACTCACCGACGATCGTCAACAACGTCCTCGTGTCGGTTGGCATGTCGATCTTCTTCCCGTTCTCTGTCGAGTACAAGTTACCGAAGTAGCCCCTGAAAGCGCAAACGATGCCTATCTTCACATCGCAATCGAGGAAGTCTATGAACACCGCATCGCGCTGGCTTTTGGTGCTGGGGCTTTTCACTGTCACGTTGAGTACGCTCTCCGTCACGGGCCCTCTCGCATCAAGCGCGAAAGCCCAGGACGTGCAAATCACGGGTCCTCTCGCGGGTGCGCCCGCAGTTCGCAAAATGCGGGTCTTTCGTGACGGACGCTTTCAGCTTCAACCCACGATCGGCTCCACACTCCAGGACGAGTTCTCGCGCACGGTGTTCGCTGGCGTGCAGATCGGGTACCACTTTACGGATTGGCTCGGCGTCGGTGGTTTCTTCAACTACGGCGCGCTGGCGATCAATACCGGACTGACAGATCAAGTCACCGAGCGTGGCCAGACGACGGAGCGCAATCAGCTCAGCTTGCCCAGCAACAAGAAGTTCGATCAGCAGATCGGAAAGCTCAAGTTCCTGGCTGGCGGGCAGCTCACGTTCATTCCGTTGCGCGGCAAGCTAGCGCTCTTCCAGGCGCTCTTCGTGGATACGGACTTCTACATCTTCGGTGGCGTCGCAGCCGCGCAGGTGCAGGAACGTAAGGACGTGGTCGGCACGACGGCTCAGACCTGCTCGCAGGGTGCGCAGACGCCCAACAGCCTTGAGGTATGCCAAGACACGCAGACGCTCACGCAGACGCGCATCGCCATCGCCCCCACGTTCGGCGTAGGCCTTTCGCTCTATCTGACGGACTTCATGGCGCTCACACTCGAATACCGCGCCTTCCCCTTCAAGTGGAATACGTCCGGCACCGACGAGGGCGGAACGAACGAAAAGGGTAAGAAGGACGCGAGCGGCGAGTTCCCCGACAAGCAGATCAATGATGCTGATCGATCCTTCCAGTTCAATCAGATGTTCTCCCTGGGTCTCGCGTTCTATTTGCCGTTCCAAGGCGAAGTCACGAAGTAACGCTCTCGGCCACGCTGCGACGACGCGCTTCAACCGTTTGGTTGAGGCGCGTTTTGCTTTGAGCACCGTGGCTCGCACGCACCAGGACTAGTCGCCAGCGATTTGCGATGGCCGACTGGCAGCGGGCAAAGCTGGGGAGGGCGCGACTCAGCGTTTCTTCGCTTGTCCCGCTTCGATGACCCAGCCGTCGGGCAGCTTGCCGGCATTGGCAGCATCGATCGACCAACCCCGCTTGGCCCAACCTTCGAGGATCTTGGACTTCACGCGCATGCTGTCTTCTCGCTGGAGCGCCTTACGCAGAGCTTCTTCGGCTTGGTCTGCATTCGACTGCGCGAGAGCTGCCCCAAGCGCATGAAAGCGCGCGGTCTCGTTGACGTCTTCGAAGAACGGCGTCACGGCCTCGAGGATGCCCTCGCCATTGCGTTGTTCGAGCTCGGCCAGGATCTGGAGCTTGCGCTGGGGATCGCGCGCGTACTCGGTGTCCATCTTTGACAGCAGCTCGATCAAGAGCTTGAGCACGTCTTCAGAAGGTAAGATCGTTTCGAGCGCCTTGAGCGCCCAAGACATCGACTGGGCTTTGGCAATGAAGCGGCGCAGCGGCGCCTCAGACAGGTGCTTCTTGGCGACAATCGCGTTGAAGATCGTTTCCTTCTCCTCGTGGTCGGTGATCGTGGGATCGCCGTAGTAGGTGAAGCGAGGCAGCATGGCCTCGATCGCCTCCTCACTGTCGATCTTGATCAGCGCTTGAATGGCTTCCCAGCGATCGGGAGTCATGGAACGCTTGTCCGCCAGGCGCGCGGCATGCTTGGCGACGGCGCCGCCTGGGTTCTTTTTGCCGAAGAGGTCGAAGAGGCTCACGGATGTGCGTTTACCTGAACGACCCGTAAGCTGCAACGTGCTGCGAGACCACAAGCGGATCGCGGCCTAAGCCGAGACGCAGGATCAACGAATTAGCACGGGTTGCAGCGAAACCTGACCGCCGCTCTTTTGGACTTGAAAGCGCACTGCCTTACAGCCGTGCTTCTTTACTAACGCTTGCTCATTGCCCTTGAGCCGCTGCGTGAAACGATCTTCGGGGATGTTCGCCACGCTTTCGCCAGCGGCCTTCTTGGCTGCGACGTACTCGGCGAAAACACGCTTGTAGTAGGCCTCTTCGGGCTCCGCGCTGAGCTTGGCGGCTAACGCTGGGTCGTCGATCGCCTCGCCCGCCGCGCCCGCTCCGCCGCCCGCTGGCACGTTGCTGCCCGCAGCGCCACCGGCCGCCGCGCTTGCGTCGCTGAATGCGGAGTCTTTCCAGGTGTCCTGACGAACCATGGAGACGCGTCCCTGATCGTCTTCGGCATCGCTTTCAGAGACGCCCGTGAACACGTTGAGCAGCTGGTTGATGCGATAGGCGAGACCGCCGTAGTCGCTGTTGTTCGTGTCGAGACGCAAGTCGGTGTTGCCGTTGATGACCGCAAGCACGCCCTCTTCGATCTCCTCGATGGGCTTTACGATCGAGTTTCCGATCATGAAGCCGTAAACGAGCACGAACAGCGAGAAGATCACGGTCAGCAGAATCACGGTTTCGATAGATTCCGCAACCACGTGCACAGACTCGGTGCGATTGGCAAGCACTGCGTAGGCCACCTTGGCATTGCCAGCCATGGGCAAAGGCGCGAGCACGCCGACGTAATCGGAATCTCCCAACTTCGCTCGCCACGCGGCGCTGGCCGCACCGCCCATGGCAGCGTTCGTCGCCGCTGCCGCTTCGCCAAACAGGTGGGCGCGCAATTGCTTGGCCACGTTCTCAGAGAACGAAGAGCTGTAGACCTTACCATCCGCAATGAACGCGACGTCGCGGCCGCCCAGGGTCTTGCCCTCGCTCTGTGCGAGGCCGTTCGAAAGATCGTAACCGACCACCAGGGTGCCTACGATCGTGCCCTCTTCGCTGCGAATGGGAGCCGCAGCGAGCTCGAGCACCTTACCTTCGTCGGCTTTCTTCCATACGTCGTGGCGCGATTCGCCATCGCGCAGGGTTCCGCTCACGGCGGGCAGACTGGAGTCGAGGCGCATCCCGTACATCCGGTTGCGATCGGCGTTGCGCGCCAGGACTTTGCCGGAGTCATCGGTGATGACCACGATGTCAGGCCTGCCGCGCGAGCCCCGTGCTGGATCGCCAAGCCATGCCGAGCTGCGTTCTGCGGCTTCGAAAGCGCGTGTGCGACGCCCTTCCTCGTCAAGCGCAGTGAAAACGAGCTTCACGTCTGCGTCGGCGGCGCGTTGCTTGACTTGGCTTACGAAGTCGAGTGCCAAGAGCCGCAACGATCGATCGAGTAAGGCTTGATCGTTACCGATCTGAGCGCTCACGCGGTTCGAGAGCCGTTGCTCTAGGTCGGAACGAACTACGAAGTACGACACGAGCCCCAGCAGCAGCACGGCGACTAGGTTTCCCGCGATGATCTTCAGCCGCATATCGGCATTTCCCCCGGCTCGGTGGTATCACCGACGCTTGATTCTGGTCAAGAGTGTCAAGAGCTTAGGGGTCTTCGCGCCGAGAGGAAACAAAACGTGCAAGGGGCACGCGAATCAGATCGGAGGCTGCACGGAACTCGCGTGCCCGACCCCGCCCTGACTATGCTGGCGCTTTGCTGGTTCGCGCATGAAAAAGCCCTGGCCCGTCTATTGCGAAACCGCGGAGCTCGCGCTGGAGGCGCGCACCTGCGCGGAGCTGCCGGGCGTGTTTACCGCGCCTGAGCTCAGCAGTGACCCGCTTGATGCAGCGGCCCAGGCGGCGCGCTCGGGAACAGGCGCAGTGTGTCTTCTGCTCAACCCGCCCGACCCTGCCAAGCTGATGACCTGCGCCGAGCTGGCTGGCGAAAACGCGCGCCTCCTGATCATCGGACTCGTGTCGGACCACGACGGCGCGGTCCGGGGTTTGAGCTTGGATCTGGGCATCGCCTGCGTGCTGGAAATCCGCGCAGCCCTGATCTGCGCTGCCCTGCTGCCCCATGCGTCTGCTCGACCTTGGCGCGCGCAGGCACGCAAGCTGAACAGCACCGACCGGCTGCGGCTCGAGCTGCAGACGGCGGCGCCTGAAAAGGCTGCAGGTAAGCTCGTGCCGCTCGCCACGGCGCAGATCGCTTGGGAGTCAGGGGAGGTATCGGCGGCGGTGAGTTTGGGACACGCCGCGGATGCGGGGCGGGCGCTTGCTGCTTTGCGAGATAGCGAGCCGCTTGCCGAGCCAGAAGTGGAACGGACACGTTCAGATCCGAGCGTCAGCCGCGACATCTTGTTTGGGCCTCAGCGCCTCCTGTCCGATCCAGCGAGCAAAGCAGCGCTCGCACCTTACGGTTTGCCGATGCCGCAAGAAGAGCTGTGTGCAAGTCCTTCGCGAGCTTCGGCCGAGGCCGCACGTATCGGTTTTCCGGTGCGCATCTCGCTCGCATCGCCGGACTTGCGCGTGTGGGATCATCCGGACCTATCCGTGGATGGCGTCGATAACGCGGCTCGCGTGCGTGACATCTATCGCCAACTGACGGTCGTCGCCGAAAAGCGCGCGACTGGCGCGCGAGTCTTGGGCGTGACGGTGACGGCTACGACGCTGGCGCGGGCATTGCTGCGCGTGCAGGCTCGTCCGGTCGGAACGCGGGTGCTTCTGCGCGTGAGCTTTGCCGATCCGCACGGTGCCGTAGCACGCGATGGCATTCTGACGGTTTGGCCTGCAAGCACGCAAGCTACCACCCGCAGTCTTGCGCGGCTCGCGGCCAGTGCGCTCGTGCTCGGTGACACCCCTGGCGAGCGCGCTCGCAACGCGGCAGGTTTGGCCGCGATCTTTGCGAAAATTGGCACATTCGTGCGCGACTTTGCCGCGGAGGTCGAGCGCGTAGATTTGCATCCCGTGGCGCTTTTGGTCGGGGGTGGAGCTGAAGTGCGCGAAGCGGCCATCCAAGTGACCGACGTCTTTAGTCGTGGTCTGGCCTAGGACGCAGAGCGTGCTCCGAGCACTGGCCGCAAGAAGCGCCCGGTGTGTGATCGTTCGATCAGCGCGACCTGCTCGGGCGTGCCCTCTGCGACGATTTCTCCGCCGCGCGGCCCACCCTCAGGTCCCAGATCGATGATGTAGTCAGCCACCTTGACGACGTCGAGATGGTGTTCGATGACCACCACGGTGTTGCCTGCGTCCACGAGACGCTGCAAGAGATCGATGAGTAAGGCCACGTCGACGAAGTGCAGACCTGTGGTGGGCTCATCGAGCACGAGTAAGGTGCTGCCGGTCACGCGCCTTGCAAGCTCGCGCGCTAACTTGATGCGCTGCGATTCGCCCCCAGAAAGCGTGCTCGCGGATTGCCCCAGCGCCACATAGCCGAGGCCCACGTCACGCAGTGCAGCAAGCTTGCCGCGCAATTTGGGCAGCGACGCAAAGAGCTCCGCAGCGGCATCGACGTTCATTTCGAGCACGTCTGCAATGCTGTTGCCGCGATACAAGACCTCGAGCGTCTCCGCGTTGTAGCGGCGGCCCTGGCAGCGATCGCAGCGCACGTATTCCGCTGGCAAAAACTGCATGTCCACGCGAACGAGGCCATCGCCCCGGCACGTCTCGCAGCGCCCGCCTTTGACGTTGAAGCTGAAACGCGAGGCTGCGTAACCGCGCGCGCGCGCCTCTGGCAGATTCGCAAATAGCTCGCGTAGCTCGTCCAAACCGCCGACGTAGGAAATCGGGCTCGAGCGCGGCGTCCGGCCGATCGGTGACTGATCGACGTCCACGATGCGATCGAAAAATTCCATACCTTTCAGGTCGGGCGCGTCTTCTGGCTTGCCTCGCAAAATCGCTTTCGCTTGGGGCAAAAGTGCATCCACGATCAGCGACGATTTTCCGCTACCGCTCACGCCAGTGATGCAGGTGAGCGATCCGAGTGGAATGCGAATACTCAGGTCGTTCAAGTTGTGCAGCTTCACGTGTGAAAGCTCGAGCCAACGCTTGGCCGTGCGCCTACGTTGCGGGACGAGGATACGAGCGGTGCCGGCAAGATAGCGACCGGTCGGCGAATCTGGCTGAAGCATCAGCTCCGCGGGGGTGCCTTGGGCGACGATGCGGCCCCCGAGCGTGCCCGCACCCGGCCCCAGGTCGATCACGTAGTCCGATGCACGAATCGTCGCTTCGTCATGCTCAACCACGATCAGGGAATTGCCTTGATCGCGAAGGCGCTTGAGGCTCGTGATCAGACGTTCATTGTCACGGGCATGCAAGCCCGCGGATGGCTCGTCGAGTACGTAGAGCACGCCCATCAAGCCCGAACCTATCTGCGTCGCCAGACGAATCCGTTCGACCTCGCCGCCTGACAGCGTGGTGACGCTGCGGTCGAGGGTAAGGTAGTCGAGGCCAAGCTCCACGAGCGCGGCGGCACGCGTGGAAACATCGCGCACGAGCCGCGCCACGACCTGAGCCTTGTGACCTTCGATCGCGAGCGCGGAAAAGAAATCACGAAGCTCGGAAAGCGGCATTGATGCCAGCGAAGGTAAGGTTGCCCCGTGCACGGTGACGTTGCGGGGCAAGGGCGAAAGGCGCGACCCGCCGCATTCAGGACATGCGCCCTCACGCGCAAAGCGGTACAGCTCTTCTTCGAGATAGCTGAGAGCGTCTTCGATCCCGTTTTTGTCGCTCTTTTTCTGAATGAGTTGCTCGCGGCGGCGCACAAGGCCGGGGATCACACCTTCGTAGTCCGCGGCGCCCTTCCCTTTGCCGCGCGCGCTCCCTTGCAACACGCGCTTGTGCTGCAGCGCGCTGAGCTTGTCCCAGGGTTTGTCCAAATCGACATCGAGTGCCGAGCCGAGGGTGTCCAAACAACTCTGATAGTAAGATCCCTCGGCGCTGCCCCAGGCTGCGATAGCGCCATCGCGCAACGAAAGGCTCGCATCCGGCACGATCCTGTCGGCATCGAACTCTTGCGTCGTGCCTAGACCGCCGCACGCCGGGCAGGCTCCCTCAGGACTGTTGAACGAAAAGCTGCGCGGGGTCAGGTCGGCGTAAACCTCGCCGGTATCCACACACACCAAACGCTCAGATGCGAGCCAATCGAAGCCGCCTTCGACCTGCACGCGCACGAAGCCACGACCCTTTTTCAGCGCAAGCTCGATGGATTCGTTCAAACGCTGCCTGGCCGCGCCACGCACACGGATGCGATCCACCTGTGCTTCCAACGTATGCGCGCGCTTGGCGTCGACCCGCGTGACCTCGCCAAGGTCGACGACCTCGCCATCGATTGACGCTCGCACGAAGCCGTCCTTGCGTAGCGTGGCAAGCTCTTTCTCAAGATTGCCAACCACGTCGCGCGCAATCGGCGCAGAAATCGTGACGCGCGCATCTTCTGGTAGCGCGAGCACGCGATCGACGATCTCTTGGACCGTGTATGCGCGCATCTCCTTGCCGGACACGGGGCTGTGCGGCGTTCCCACACGCGCGTAGAGCAACCGTAAGTAATCGTAAATCTCCGTCAGCGTTCCGACGGTCGAACGTGGATTTCGCGAGCCACCCTGCTGACGCACGCTTATCGCTGGCGACAAGCCATCGATACCGTCCACATCCGGTTTAGGCATTTGGCCTAGAAACTGACGCGCATACACACTCAGGGACTCGACGTAGCGCCGCTGCCCTTCTGCATAGATCGTATCGAACGCCAAGGATGACTTGCCCGACCCGCTCGGCCCGGTGATCACGACCAGGCGATCACGCGGAATGTGAACGGTAAGATCCCTGAGGTTGTGCACGCGAGCTCCGCGCACGACGAGCTCAATCATGGCGCGGCTCCGTCAGACGATGCGCCATCTGCAGTGCCGCGAGCATGCCGTCATGATCGGCCTTGCCCGTGCGCGCGGCATCGTATGCCACACCATGGTCGACACTCGTGCGTACGAATGGCAAACCCCAGGTCACGTTCACGGCTGAGCCCCAATCCAGCAATTTGGAGGCGATCGTGGCTTGATCGTGCAGCATCGCTACCACGCCCTGAATATCTCCGCGCTGCGCTGCGCGAAACACGGACTCTGCTGGATCTGGCCCCGAAAGCTGCATCTTACCGTCTGCAAACGGCGCTTCGCTGGCCAGCAACCGTAAGGCGGGCGTGACTGCCTCGATTTCTTCGCGGCCAAAAAGCCCGCCTTCGCCAGCGTGCGGATTCAAGCCCGCGACGACCAGCCGTTGACCATGAACAGACGGGGCTAGGACGAGCAGCGCTTGCGCAAGATGGCGCACGCTGCGCATGACGCGCAAAGTCGTGACGGCTGCTGGCACATCCGCAACCGCAAGATGCGTCGTGACCAGCGCGACGCGTAGTCGGGGGCCAAGAAACATCATCGTCACGTCGTCATCCGCAAGCCCTGCTAGCGCTGCAAGCAACTCGGTCTGCCCGGTAAATGCGTGGCCGGCGCTGACGATGGCGGCCTTACTCGTTGGACCTGTCGTAAGCGCGCGGAAGTGACCATCGCGTACGGCGCACGCGGCCACATGCAACGTGCGCCATTGCGCTTCGCCAAGCTCGGCCGACGCGCGATGTTGTCCGATTAATGCGCGGTCGATGGGCCCCGTATCGACGACTCCCACCCGTCCCGGCTCTAGGGTGTCGGCGTCGCCGATACTCAGATCGCACAAGAGGTGCGTCGTGCCATCTTGCTGTGCGAGGCGCTGGATCTGGCCCGCATCACCGAACAACACGAAGCGCTCTTGGGCACGCAGCTCGCACGCAGCTCGCAACGCGACCAAGGGGCCGACGCCCGCGGCATCACCCACGGACACGGCGATGGGCCGCTTGCTCACGGTGCCTTGAGCTTGTAGCCGGCGCCGCGCACGGTTTCGATCGGGTCTGCTGCGATGCCGAGCTTCATACGCAGCCTGCGCACGTGAATATCGACCGTGCGACTGCCGCCGTAGTAATCGACACCCCAAACGCGATCGAGCAACTGCTCGCGACTGTACACGCGACCGCGGTTCTGGCTCAGGAACGCGAGCAACGCGAACTCTTGATGCGTCAGGTCGATCAAGCGGCCATCTAGGGTGACCTCGTGGGCGGCCAGATCGATGCACATGGCGCCGATCTTCACGCGCTCTTTGCCGGCAAATTCGCTGCGCTTCCATTCCGCGCGACGAATGCGGGTGTAGAGCTCGACCGGAACGTAAGGCACGAGCACGAAGTCATCGAAACCATCGTTCGGATCGAGGCGTTGCGTCGCGTTGACCGTCACTGCGATCAGCGCAGGCACTTCTGCGAGGGCCGGCACAGCGCGCAAACGCGTGACCGCCGCTCGACCAGCTTCCACCTGATCGATGGCTTCAACCAAGATGACGCTCGGCGGGTCCGAAGCAAAATCGTGGGAATCCAAGTTATCCCATAGGTCCACGGAACGTACTCGGCATCCAAGCTCGCCTAGGGTCGCGATGCCGCCGTCTGCGCGCTCGAGAATCGCTGCACCCCCCACCACCAGAATCCACATGTCTAGCGCCTCTTTGGGGGGCCTCGCCCCAGCGTCGGAACGTCGCGAAGCGTAGCGATGCCGCAGACATGACGCAATGCATCGTGACCTGATCCCGCGCGTCGAGCGCACATACTCTTGACCAGATGGCGAGGCGGCGTCTAGAACGGACGCTTGCGGGTGGGCGTTCGCCATGGGGCGACTTTTTCACTCACAAGCACGGCAGGAAAATCTTGGCGGCGATCTTTTGGAAGCTTGTGGTCACGTCGTTGCAGGCGCAGGGCGATGCGCGCGAGGTCGTGGTTAGTGCGGAAAATTGGCTGTCCGCGCTCCGGCTCGCAAGGAAGCAACTCGGCGAGAAAGGCGGCGTGCCGCCCGGCGCGAGCTGCGTGATGGGTCCCACGGGCGAGGTCACGATCGTGGACATCATGAGCCGACGCAGGTTCGCGCTCTCGCGATCTACGGAAGCGGCCATGACGGCCGCGCCGGCGATCGATGAACATTCCAGAGCGATCAAGCCGCTGCCGCCGCAAACCGCGTTCGCACCCGCGCCGCCCACACGCATCGAAGCGCCGGCGTCCGCGCAAGCCAAGCCGCGCGCCACCACCATGGCGTACTCACCGGAGGAATCGGCCGCGATTCGCGCCCAGTTGGTCGCCGCAGCGCAGCCAGCCAAGCCAGGCACTTCAGGCCCAGCGCGACTCGCGCCCGCGCCAGCAGCTCCGCCCGCGGCTATGATGCCCGCGCCTGCCCCCTTCCCGCAGCCGGCGACGCGCATTCAAGCCCCGGCGGCGATGCCGGCAGCTGCGCAGGCCGCACCGGCGCAGCGCCCGCTGCTAACGCCGCTGGCGAGTGCCGCCGCGATGCCCGGCGCCCCTCCAGCTCCGGCCACATGGCGCAGTGCCACGGTCGCCTACATGCCGAATCCAACAGGCAGCGCAACAGGCAGCGCAACACTGGTCGCACTGTCCGAGCGCGACGAGGAGCCGAGCGCAGCCTCACCGCTGCGTTATCGCGAACGCGGTTATTTTTCGCCGAGCATTACCGACGCAGCCTCCGCGGAAGGCGCCTTGCTCAGCGAGCTTTCGAACCTGCGCGCGAAGCTCAACCCCGCACAGCGTGGCGTGTTCATCAGCCTGGCGCTGTTCGACTACTATTTCCAAGGCAAACCCACGCGAGGTCCGGTGGCCACCCTGCAATGGAAAGACTGGCGCGGCGAACCGGTATTTGCGTGGAATACGGCCAAGGCGGCGGCCGCATTTCCGACCGCGGCAGGCGAACCCGTCCGCACTTCGTTCGTGCCCGACGCGAGTGCCGCAGCGCCAGCGGTTCCAGCTGCGCCGCCGGTAGTGGTGGTGGGTCGCGCGCCCACGGCGTCCGCGCCGACTCCGATGCGCAAAGCCAGCGACTCTTGGCCAGCAGCCCCCGGTGGTCGCGAGGCGACGGGCGAGCAGGATCGACGCCTCGCGATCGCCTTCGAAGCCGTCCAGGATCTTTACTTTCTGGCCAGCGCCGCGGAGGGCATGGATTTCGCGGTGAAATTGCTGAGCGAGCTCGTCCCGTCACAAGCCGTCACCGGTTGCATTTACGACATCAACACCGACGAGTTGCGCTTCGTGGCATTGACGGGCCCCGGCGCCGAAGAACGTCGGGCCGACGCGATCCCCTCCGCCGCGGGCTTGATCGGCACGGCAGCGCACAGCGGCCAGGAAAGCATGCTGATCGCGGACGTCATGAACGAGCCGCGCTTCGACCCAGCAGCAGACGGCCGCGTCGGCCTCGATTCGCGCAATATGCTGCTGCTCTCGCTGCACAAAGAAGACAACATGCTTGGCGTCATCCAGCTGATCAATCGCGTCAAACGTGGGCCATTTTCGGAAGCCGACGCTTCCGTCTGTGCCTATGTGACGGGTCAGCTAGCGGAGTTCTTGCAGTCCAAGCGCCTCAGCGCGTTGCGCCGCTGAGCCGAGCCGCTGAGCCGAGCCGCTGAGCCGAATTGGCGTGAACTACTCGGCAAGAAGCGCGCTGATTTCCTTATCAAACGCCGCCTTGTCGGCTGCCTTGTAACCCGCGTGGACGTGGCGAACGATGCCCTTCTTATCGATCAAGTAGGAGCTGGGCATCTTCGTGGGCTTGTAGCGTCCGGCAACCGCGTGATCCGGCGTGTCTCGTACGACCGTGAAGCTGAGCTTCTGCCCCTTGAGAAACTTGGTCATGTTGGCGGCATCTTCGTCGATGTTGACGCCCACGATCACGAAGCCCTTGGCCTGATACTTTTTGTAGAGCTTCTCGAGCTCAGGCAGCTCTTCTTTGCATGGAGCGCACCAGGACGCCCAAAAGTCCACCAGCACGACCTTACCCTTGAGCGACTCGAGGTCTACGGTCTTGCCCTGCAAGTCTTTCAGGCCGAGCGCCGGAGCCCGAGTACCCGAGCCAAGCGCCCCAGCACTCGACGTGAACGTAAGAATGAAAGCCAGCACCAAGGCTGAAGAGACGGCGACAAGCCGGTACGGGAGGATGCTTCGCATAGTGGACCTCAACATATCTCAAGCCCGACGGGACGGCACAGCACTGGATTCAGAGCCAGCCGACTTACCGAGGGCGAGCTACCGGCTCAGCTCTTCTTTCAAGTACTTACTCAGATTTGGCAGGGCTTCGCGGTAGGGGCGGCCGTTGATGAACAAGGTGGGTGTTCCCTGCACATCCACCGCGCTGCCCGCTTTGCGATCGCGGTCCACGCGCGCTTGCGTTGCCTCAGCCGCGATATCGGCCTCGAACTTCGCCATGTCGAGACCCAGCGATTGGGCGAGTTCCCGGATCTTGTCGGGGCTGAGCTCGCGCTGATGCTCGAACAGCTGGTCCGCCATTTCCCAAAACTTACCTTGTGCCTGCGCTGCGACAGCGGCACGCGCGGCGGGCATCGCATTCTTATGCGCCTCGAGCGGGTACTGCTTGAAGGCAAGCTTCACCTTGCCATCGAACTCGTCGAGCACCTGCTTGAGCATGGGGTGGGCGGCGCCGCAGTAGGGACACTCGAAATCGCTAAACTCCACGATCGTGATGCCCGCCATGGGTGCACCACGTACGGGAGCGTCGCTGATATCGAGGTTTACTTTCTTCTTGGCGTCAAAACGAGCCGCGTAGTGCTCGCGAATCTCGCCTTGCTCGAAGCCTTCCGACACAAGCCGCACGAGGTAGCGCGCCGCCGGCACGCATGCTCCACAGGCACGTGATTCGCTTACGCAGCGCGCCACACTCACGGGCTCGCCGCAAGGTGACAGCAGCTCATTCGTAAGGTCGATCCAGGTGCGGCGCTCGCTGTCGGTCAGCACGCTCGTATCCACGTTGGCGAGCTTCTCGATTTTGGCGGCTTGCGAGGGGCCCTTACTATCTGCCGTAGTTTCCCCGGGTGCGGTGCCGCCATTGCAGCTCGCACCGAGGGAGAACAGCACTAGCAGGGGCAATAGAAAAGCGTGGAGCGACAACGAGCGCATGATTTCCGGCGGATGCTAGCAGTGGGTGTTGCGCGCGCAAAAGCGCGTGGCCGCCTTTCGACGTTGTCTATGTTTGGGCGGCGGTCAGCTCTCGCTGTAAGTCATCAGCTGTTCGCGAACGACTTCCTCTGTCACGCCGACAGTAATGTATTCCTTGAGGACGTCTGCGAGCGCGAGCAGCAGGTCGTCGACTCCCTTGTCCTCAATGAGCTTAGCGAGTAGCGCGCGCGACTCGCGGGTATCGTCCTCTCGAAGGAATTGCCGGACTTGATCCAAGGCGATATCGCCGCGGAAATCGATGTAGGCGTTCTCGAGCAGATAGCGAACTAGTTCCCTCACGGGGCTCCTCCCAACGGGACAACATAATTGATGCAGTGAAGCGTTGTAGACCCCCCAACGCAGGCGGCGCAAGGGGAATGACAGTTTGCACCGCCCATGACGGCCATGTCCTGTTTTGGAACGAAGACGCAAATGCAATTGTTGGCCGTCAGAGCAGCGATTGCGCAGGCAGTCGCTAGAATCTCGCCTGTCATGTTGAGCACCGCGCTATTCGAACGTGCGATCGCCTGGGCCGCGACGGGGCCACGCGCGACGGAGCTTGAGCAGGCGCGAGCCGAGTTCGAGCGCCGCACGGGGCCGATCGTGAGCGGGTCGGAAGACTACGAGGCACGCATTGCCCATTTCTTCGAGTGCGCCCTGTGCGTGCCATTCAGCGATCAGCCGGCACTGATTGCGCGTTTCGCGGCGCAGAGTGTGGTGTCCGACTCCGAACGCGTGCAGCTTGCAGGTTGGCTGCGCAGTCATCGCAGCCTGTGGCGGTTCGAAGCGATTCAAGGCAATGTCGGGCTCGGGCTCGCGCACGATCGCATCGGTGGTACGCGCGTCCGCTTTGTGGTGACGGGAGCGGACCGAGAACTGCGCCCGGAAGACTGCTTCGACGGGCGAATCGTAGCGGTGGGACGCGATTTATTTTTATCGCCGGGTCGCGTGTTTCATCCGCAGGCGGCTCAGAACGCGTTGCAGACAGTGTTGACCGATGCTGAAGCGCGCGGCGTGCTGGATGCGGCGTTGCTCGATCCGCTGCTTGGTATGCGCGCGCGCTTGGTGGGGTTCGAGAGCATTCGCGCCGAGCATGTGTACAGGCTCGACGCGATGGATGCGCAGGGCTTGGCGGCCCCCTGGGCACGCCCGGCAAACCGCAGCCCGGCGCAGCGCGAGCACTCGTAGCGGCGCCCATAAAAACGCGCTCTTCCGCCCATGACAGGCGGAAAGAGCGTGGTCGAAGGGTCCATAAGCCGGGTTCTGTTCTTCGCGGCCGTTACCGTCCGCCAAGTGGTGATCATTCATCTGGGACGCGCGTTGCCGCGTGCCTCAAGCGACGTGACCCGGAAGCTCGGGCGGGCCACCCTCGAACGCTTCCCTATTTCGTCTTGCTCCGGATGGGGTTTGCCGTGCGACTCGTGTCACCACGAGCCCGGTGAGCTCTTACCTCGCCGTTTCACCCTTGCCGTGCGGATCCTTGCGGAAGAGCGCGGCGGTCTGTTTTCTGTGGCACTTTCCTCGGGGTCGCCCCCACTCGCGGTTAGCGAGCATCCTGCCCATTGGAGCCCGGACTTTCCTCCCGCATGCGCGAGGCATGCGAGCGATCACCCAGACCGCTTCGACGGGGCGCAACTTGGGGCGGCGAAGGCTCGCTCGCAAGTGAACGAAATTTGATGGCCTTGCTTCAGGTGGTAGCGTCGCTGCGTGATCCTTCGCGCCCTCGCTAAGACTGTCGTTTGCGGCATGCTGACCATGCTGGTTGCCGGCTGCGAAAAAGGGTCGCCGGCGTCGCCTGCAGAAGCGCCCAAACCCGCCAAACTTTCGACGATGAGGGCAGCGGTTGCGGCCGCGCCCGTCCCGGAGCCGAGCGCGAAAGCCGCCCTCACACCGCACAACGCCACGCCACTTGCGCGAGGTCTGGAGATTGCGATTCCTGCGGGCAGCGTGCGTACGGGTAGCGCCACAGGCGCGAAATACCGCGATCCGAGCCAAGAAGCCGACGAAGTAGCGGTCGCACTGCGCGCTTTCAAAATCGATGCCCTGCCCTATCCCAACGATCCGTCCCAGCGTGTGCGCGGCGACGTCAACCGGCGTGAGGCCAATGCCCTGTGCGAAGCCGAAGGCAAACGTCTATGCAGCGAGCTTGAGTGGGAGCGCGCGTGCAAGGGCGATGAAAACCTCGTCTATCCTGCGCGTTCGGAGGGCTTCGACCCGGCGCGCTGCAAAGCTGACCTGAGTGTTTGCCGGAGCGGGTTCGACGTGGCGGCCATGGGCGCCCTAGGTCGTGAGTGGACGGGCAGCAACGTCACGCGTGGCCTAGGCGATGGTCTGCGGACGGCAGTCGTGCGCGGTGCGGGCCCCGGCGCTAAGCCATCGCAACATCGCTGTGCGGCGCGCGATGCGGCGACACCAGACAGTAAGAGTAGCTCACTCTTGTTTCGCTGCTGTCGGGGCGAGCGCCCCACCGCAACCTACCCAGAAGAGCCTGAAAGCCCGCGTTTCGTGGAGAAAACATGGCCGCGCGACAAGGTCTTGGCCGTGCTCAAAAGCATACCCGCCTTGCAAGACACGGCCGAAATCTTCCGTTTGTTTTCAGCACGAGAAGTCGATCAAGGCCTGGAAAGCGCGCATACGTCGCGCACGCGCATGGCGCCTTGGATCGCTACGCCCTCCATGTTCCTGTGGTCGCCCGTTCATGGCGAACAAGTTTGGGTGTTGTCGGGCGACACGCCGCGCGGCGCCCAGTTGCTCGTGATCTATCCGTTGCCAGGTGAGAGCTACGCACTGATCGGCACGTTCGAAACGGCCCAAGAACATGCGCCGTTCGTCATCGGCTACAAGCCTGACGCGCCCAAAGAGTTGCTCTTCAGCACCTGTTGGGGCTGCGGCGGTGAAGGCGGCGCAATCGTACTGGGAGAGGACGCACGCATCGCGATCGTTCCGCGCTGAAGGCCGGTTTCATGGTCGCAGGCCGTCGTGTAGTGTGACGCGCATGCGCATCCTTCGAGTTCTGGACGGCACCGTTCCGTGCTTTGCCACCTACGTCGACGACGATCACGTTCGGCTTTTAACGCGTGCTCCGTGGGAAGGCGGAACCGCTTCTGAACGCGTGCTTTCGCGCGTTGGCCTGACGCTGCTCGCGCCCGTGACGCCCAGCAAAATCGTGTGCGTTGGCCGCAATTACGCTGCGCACGCCAAAGAGCTGGGCAACGAAGTGCCCAAGGAACCGCTGCTTTTCTTGAAGCCACCGAGCGCAGTCTGCGCGCCCGAGCAGCCGATTATTCTGCCCGCCATGAGCGAGCGCGTAGAGCACGAAGCTGAAGTCGGCGTGGTGATCGGCAAACGCTTGAAGCAAGCCAGCGTGACCGAAGCGCGCCTTGGGATTTTCGGCATCACGTGCGTCAATGACGTCACCGCGCGCGATCTGCAAAAGCGCGACGTGCAGTTCACACGCGCCAAGAGCTTCGACACGTTTTGCCCGGTTGGCCCGTGGATCGAAACCGATCGCGATCTGACGCAGCTCGATGTGATCGCACGCGTCGATGGCGCAGTGAAGCAGCAAGGCAACACGCGCGACATGGTGTTTCCCATCGCCGAGCTTGTCGCGTTCATCTCGCAAATCATGACGCTGGAACCGGGCGACTTGATCGCCACAGGCACTCCCGAAGGAGTGGGCCCGCTCACCGCCGGTCAAAGCGTCGAGATCGAGGTGCAAGGCGTGGGCGTCTTGCGCAACCCGATCGCAAGACAGTAAGGTTACGTATTCGGAAAAGTGCGCGTACCGATTCAGAGCAAGTCGATCATCTTCTTCATCGGCGAGCCGCGCTTCCAGATCAAACGCATCACGCGTTCCATCGTGGTGTGCATCTTGGCCCGGTAAGGAAACCATACCGGCTCACGTCTCGTGGTCGGGATGCGGTTGTAGTTCACGTGCCTGATTTCGCACAGATCGCGCAGGCCTTCGTCGCCGTGTACGCGGCCAAAACCGCTCTCCTTTACCCCGCCAAACGGCGCCTCCGGACAGGCGTAGCCGCTGAGCACATCATTCACCATCACGGTGCCCGCGCGCACTTGCTCGGCGATGCGACGACCACGCGCACGATCGCGCGTAAACACGTAGCCCATCAAGCCGAGATGCGAATCGTTCGCGTAGGCGATGGCCTCGTCTTCGGTATCCACGCACATGATGGGCACGATCGGTCCAAAGATTTCTTCGTGCATGACGCGCATGTCCTGCGCACAACCCGCTAGCACCGTAGGCTCAAAGAACTGGCCCTTACCAGGCTTACGCTTGCCGCCGGTCTTGAGCTCCGCGCCGTGCTTGAGCGCATCGGCGAGCAACGTTTCAACGATCTCGACCTGACGCGGAAAGATCATCGCGCCGACATCGACTTCGCTTGTCGCGGGATCGCCTTGTCGCAAGGCACGCGTGAGCTCGGTGATGCGTTCGACGAGCGGCGCGTAAACGGTGCGATGCGCATAAACGCGCTCCACCGAAATGCAGACTTGCCCGCTGTTGGCAAAGCCACCGAATACGATCGCTTGCGCCGAACGCTCGATATCGGCGTCTTCGCAAACGATGGCCGCGGCTTTTCCGCCCAGCTCCATGGTGCATGGAATCAAGCGCTCACCACACGCCGCAGCGACTCGCTTGCCCGTCGCGACCGCGCCCGTGAATACGAGCTTGTCGGGCTGCGCATCGATCAGCGCCGCGCCCGTGGGACCATCGCCAGTCACAACCTGAAAGAGATCGCGAGGCATGCCGCTCGCGTCGTAGATCTCCTTGAATTTGAGCGCGATCAGCGGGGTTACTTCGCTTGGCTTGAGCACCACGCCATTGCCCGCAATCAACGCAGCAATCGTGTCGCCAATCGGAATGACGAACGGGAAATTCCACGGCGAGATGATGCCGACCACACCGCGTGGTGCGTAGTGCACGTAGCTCTTGCGATGACGGAACAGATGGAGATCGATTTCGCGCGGCGCCAAGATGCGGGGCGCACGTTTTGCGAAGTAACTCGCGAGATCGACCACCACCAACACTTCATGCACCAGCGCTTCGTTGCGCGGTTTTCCGCACTCGCGGCTGAGCAGGTCCACAAGCTCGCCCGACCGGTCGACGATGGCATCTCGCAAATCGAGGACGCGTTCACAGCGCGCTTCGACCGGTAGCTCCGCCCAAATGGCTTGTGCCGCGCGCGCTCTCGCCATCGCTTCGCGCACTTCTTCGGCCGTCCGAATCGGCGCCTCGCCCAGTACCTCGCCGCTCGCGGGCGCGTAGCTCACAATGCGCCTGCCTGCGCCTCCGTTCGTGCCTGCATTCATGCCTGCGGGCGCAGCAACGCCGCTCTTCGCGACGCCCACTACGGAATCGACGCCATTCAGCCAGCCCATGCAATCGCTCCCTTCGGGTCTCGCCCCGAAGTGCGGCACAGGCCGCGCGGGGCTCTCCAAAGTAGCAAGAACGGCCCGCTTTCGCGAGCCGTGTCGGGGGGCTAAGTCAATGAAGCGGGGATGAGCCGAAAAGCTATTCGTCGACGTAGTCGCGCAGAACGTCGATCTCTTCGAGACCTTGCAGCTTGGCCAAGCCCTGCGTCTCGACCTGGCGCACGCGCTCGCGGGTGAGATTCATGATCTCGCCCACTTCTTCCAGGGTGATGCCGCCCCGATCGGCGATATCGAGCGCGCAGGTGTCAGTCATCTCCCAAACCTCAAGGTCAGGGAAATTGACTTTGATCGAGCCACGCACCGGATGAACGTCGATGTACAAGTGATACTTGCAAGACACGAACGGGCAGGGCCGTTCCATGTCAGCGCATTCGCCGCGTGATTCAGGGCGCCAGTACTGCTCCTCTGGGTACATCACGCGACCGAGGTTCAACTCAGTCTTACTAAGTCGCCGGATCGAAATCGTGCGCGCCCGGGCACGCGAACGACGCCGCCTGCGCCCATTCTCGTCGAGCTCGTCTTCGAACTCGTCGCCTCCCGCTTCGAGCGCGAGTGCCAGCGCGCCGTCGATCTGCGCCTGTGGTTCAGTAATCGCGAGATCCTGCCCCCACGATTCCGCGTTAATTGCCCCCTGATCCGCCATGTCTACCTCCCACTTACCGACTCTTCGATGCCCCGAAGAAAGCTCTCTTACGTGCGTGAAACAGCCCTAAACCGCGGCTCGCTCCATGCGCGCTTGAACTGAAAGTCGCCGCTCGATGTCGTGCAGCTTTTCGAACAAACCCGTGCCAATACGACGCGCCTCTTCGAGCTCGCGCGTAAGCAGCTCATCCGCACCGTGCGCACCGGCGAGCTGCGTCAACACGCGCTCGAGCTGGCCGCGCAAGGCATCGAGGTCGCCGCGCAAAAACAGAAACCGCGTCTGGATTTCGTCGATCGTGAAGCCCTGCGCCATCAAGCGACGGATGAGCTGCACCTGGCGCACGCTGGTCGCGGGATAAAGCCCCTGCGAGCCGCGATGCTTACCCTTCTTTCCGACGCGCACGCTGCGCGGCAAAAGGCCGAGCTGCACGTATTTGCGAAAGGTGGCCTCGGTAAGTCGCTCACCGAGTGACGCAAGCGCATCGACGATCTGCTGCACGCTCATCCCGTGGGTATGGCTGCGCTCGATCTCCTCGATGTTTGCGTCCTGTGCGTCCTGAGCCACGGCTCTACCTCGCTCAATAAATCGATTCAGTAGATTCCGTTAGCATGAGAATACTGAACGGATCCGCTGGTCGAACTTGCGCGAATGTATTCCACTCAAAAGATTTCAGTCAACGACTTTTTTTGACTGAGCTTCGGTCGAGTATCGCTGCGATCGTGATCGATTGATCATGGACGGCGGCCACTATCTGACAGAACCGGCGATCTCCGCAAGTCTACATGTAGGATAAAGTGATCTTGCGTGCCGATCGTGTCAATCGCCAGCGATCGGCGTCAAGCGGCATTGGCGCCACGAGAATGCGTGCCTGCACGCACAGGAAGTACAGACGGGGACTCAGGTTTTCGGGCATATTCGCGTCGCCCGTCGTCTTGCGCGGGTGCCGACAACACCATGCTCGACCCGCGTGCCTTTCAGCGCTTCCGAACCAACCGAGGTGCCCTTTTGGGTGCGGTGCTGGTCTGCTTCGTCGGGAGCACGGCGCTGTTCGGTCCGCTGCTGTCTCCGCGCGCGCCCGACGAACAATTTGCATCGGGCTTGGGCACCCAAGGCATCCCGCGCGCTCCGGACGCGACCTTCCTCTTGGGCGCGGATTCGCTCGGACGAGACGTGCTCTCGCGTCTGTTGCATGGCGGCACGGTGTCGATGCAGGTCGCGCTCTTTGCAACCTCGTTGGCGCTGATCTTGGGCCTGAGTGTTGGACTTCTGGCGGGCAGCGTCGGCGGGGCGGTCGACAACTTCAGCATGCGCGCGGTAGACGTGCTCCTGTCATTGCCGTTCTTGCTGATCGCGATTGCGGTCAATCGCGCCGTCTCCAATCCGAGCTTGTGGAGTCTGTACGTGCTGCTCGGCTGTCTATCTTGGCCGAGTCTTGCGCGCGTCACCCGTTCGAAGGTCAAGCAAGTGCGCGAGCTCGACTACGTGCAAGCCGCGCGTGCGCTGGGCTTAGGCCGTACGCGCATCATGTTGCGTCACGTGCTGCCGAACGTGATTGGCCCCGCGATCGTGATCGGAACGACCATGGTGGCCGACATGATCATCGTCGAATCTGCCATGAGCTTTCTGGGCCTAGGCGTGCAGCCTCCCACGGCTAGCTGGGGTTCCATGCTGCACGAAGGCCGTACCTTGATGGCTTACGCACCGCACCTTTTGGTTGCGCCCGGGCTGATGATAGCGATGGCGGTCTTCGGCTTCAACTTGCTCGGCGAGGGCCTGCGCAATGCGCTCGATCCAAAGGGCTAGGCCGACCTTACTGTTTTGCGTGGCCTGGCTTTTGGCCTGCCCCGCACCGCCCGACGGGCCGCGCTTCCTTGGCGCGGGCAGCGCTTCACCCGTCCGCGGTGGCACGCTGATGCTGTCCGAGATCACGAAGGTACGAGGCCTGGATCCACTCAAGGCTGGCGACGAGATCTCGGGCGTCCTGTACGAAATGCTCTTCAATGGGCTGTACAGCTATGACACCGAGATGCAGGTCATTCCCGACTTGGCCGAGCGCCTACCTGACCTATCGGCCGACGGCCTCACGTGGCGCGTTCCCCTGCGGCACGGCGTGCTCTTTCATCATGGACGCGAGGTCACTGCCAATGACGTCGTCTGGTCGCTCGAGCACATGCTCGATCCCGATTTCAACTCGACTGGCGCATCTTACTATTCATTGATCGAAGGCGCAGAAGCCTACCGAGCCAAGCGAGCAAAACACGTGAGTGGGCTGCGCGCGCTCGATCGCTACAGCGTGCAGATCACGCTGACCAAGCCCGATCAAAGCTTTTTGCACAAGCTGGCGATGCGTTTCACCTGCGTCGTGCCGAAGGAAGTCGTGTTGGCGCGCGGCAAGAAGTTCGCGGAACATCCGACTGGCACGGGACCTTTCACCTTGGAGTCGTGGGAGCGAGGCGTGCGCCTAGTGCTGAAGCGCAATCCGCACTACTTCGTGAAAGGTCTACCGTACTTGGATGGCGTGGTGTTCGAAGAGGACATCAAGATCGAGACTGCGTCCTTACGGTTTCGCAACGGAGAGCTCGACGTGATTTCGCGTATGTCTCCTCCGGACCGGGCATTGCTCGCAACCCCAAAATGGCGACCCTATCGCGCGACTTCTCCGCGGGCGGACGTCTACGGCATAGCGATGAACGCCGAAATGCCGCCCTTCGACAACGTCCACCTGAGACGCGCGGTCGCCTTTGCTGTCGACCGCCAGCGCTGGGCCAAGGCCCGCAACGGGACTCTTATCCCGGCCGGTCAACTGCTGCCGCCTGCCGTGGCTGGGCACGATGACAACATTGGCAACGTGCAGCACTTCGATCTTGCCCGCGCCAAAGAGGAGATGCGCCTCGCGGGCTTTCCCAACGGCATCGAAGAGTCATTTGCCCTGTGGGGCACGGACAGCGCCACCATGCGCACCTACGCCGAGCTCCTGCAAGCGGACCTGGCCAAAATAGGCATCAAAATCCATTTCAAGTTGGTCAATTTTCCTGTCTATCTGGAGGAAACCGGCAAGCCCAAGCGTGCCCAAATCCTCTATACCGGCTGGATCATGGATTACCCGGATGCATCGAGCTTCCTGAGCATCGTCAGCTCGGCCACCAAGACTTCGCAGAACTCGAGCAATCGAGCGTTTTACAGCCATCCGTGGTTAGACAAGCAACTTGACCAAGCGTTGGTCGAGCGCGATCCAAAGAAACGCGTTCAAATGTATCGCGAGGCCAACGCCTTCGTTGCGCGTGAAGCGCCTTGGGCGTTCTTTGCAAACAGCGCAGCGACGCAGGCCTGGCAACCTTACGTAAAGAACTATCGTCTCCATCCGATGTATTGGATTCCCGTCAACAAGGTGTGGCTCGATTTGCCGCGTAAGAGCATCGCGGCACTGCGCAATCGCAGCGATGTCGCATTGCGCCATGCGAGCCTATTGCCGTGGGAGGGCGCACCATGATGCGCTTCATGCTGCGCAGGACCGCGAGCGCCATCGTGGTGTTGTGG
>JBKJIA010000364.1:0-7428 GCA_046598735.1 Polyangiales bacterium | reverse complement strand
TAACGGCCTGGCTTTGGCCGCGATTCGCACGGCGGGTACCCAATCTGAGCTCTACGGAATCTCGCTGAGCGCAGGCACCGCGACCGCATTCAATGCGGCGGCCAACGCGGTGGGCGTGGCGAGTACGCAGCAAGTAGTCGGCCTTGCGCTAGACCTGAAGTAAGGGCGCGCCCGCTCGCGCGACGCAACATGAGTCTTACTTTGTCGATCAGCTGCCCGCTCAGTCGACGACGAACAGCCCAAAGGAATGAGCTCGTCGCTGAATCGCGCCAGCGGTGGAGTTGCAATCGAGAAAGCCGATCATTTCCGTGCTGTGGCCGGGGTTGATGTTGATCGCCAGGTGCGAAACAGCTTGATAGACGAAGTACAGGCCAAGACCGGCGCCACCCTGTTTCTGGTCGACCTGGTCTTCGCCAGCCTGGAAGCACTTGCTCAGGTAATTGGGCACGGTCGTAGGCCGGAGTGAGCCAAATGGGTCGGTCACCGAAATCGCCACCCGGTCGTCGTCCGTCGTCACGAGGACTCGAATGACCTCGCCCTCGGCAAGGTCGACTTCGTCTCGCCGATTGAGATGGGCAAAGCGCGCGCTGCCCGCGTGATCTACGGGGGCATTGTAGAGGGCATTGGTGGTGAACTCCTCGGCGATCGTCTTGAGCGCTTCGCCCTTGCGTTTGCCCAGGCCGAGCTCGTGCTCGACATCGGCGCACAGCTCAAATACCAGGGCTTTGTCGCGTGAGTGGGAGATCGTGAGCGACCAAGTACGAGCGCCCGGGCGCAGGTAGCACTCGGGCCCCGTGGCGCCGCCCCACAGCAACTTGCGAGCCGCAGACACAGCATCCATCGCGGCATGGGGCTCATCACGGCAGATGACGTGCCTCGCCCCCCGTTCAAACCAACGCGTCACGTCTTGCCGCTCGGACGAAGGCACTAAAATCAGGAGCTTACCCACTACGTGCTGGGCAAGGAACCGCTCGTAGACGTCGTCAGTTTGCGCAGCCGACACGGCCTGGGCGTCAAGCAGGACGAGGCCCCACTCGCCGCGGTCAGGAGGCACCGAGGCCCTAGTCTCGACCTCCAGCCCCGTCCTGAGACGCAGTTCCTTGGCAAGCGCGTCGCGCTGCCCTTCTTCCAGCTCGACCACCAGGATCGGCGCCTGGGTGCCCAGCACACCCCATTGAGGTGCTGGCAGGAGGCCTGTGGGGACAGCCGGCATCTCAGGAATCCCGCCCGGCTCGGAGCTTGGCCAGGCGATTCGTGGAGGCGGTCAACCCGTCGCGCAGTGCGCGAAGATCGTCGGACTCCTCGTCGTTGTCCTTCGGCATCGCAATGAGCTGCGGACCGATGGTGCCCAGCAATTTACGCAGCGCGATGGAATACTTTTGCTCCTGTCCATCGGTGCCAAAGTCGAAGTACGTTTCGGCTGCGTCGTCGAACTCGCCGGCCGTCGCGCACTTCGGACAGTACGAGAGCGGGGCCGTGCGTGTCTTGACAGGCTGAGCGTTGAGAGTCAGGTCGAGCAACTGTTCGTACTCGTCTTTGCAGCTGGCACAGAAGAACGGCAGATACATGGTGAGCAGCTTGCCTTGCCTGCCAAAACCCTTGATCATGTTGAACTGCCTGACCATCGAGGGCCGGCACCGCACGAACGCGTACTCCTTGCCGTCGAGCATCTTCATGGCGCTAAGCCAGTGGATTACGCCGTACGACGTGATGCGACTGATGCCGTCCAGATCGAAGACCATGTGTGGCGCCACGCGCGGCACGATATCCCGAGCCTCGACGTGTTCATCGATGGCCCCCGCCAGCGCGATGACGATACCGCTGCCTGCGTCTGCGACCCTGACGATCAGCGATGAGCTACTCACGAGTCCCCCCTGGGAATCGTAGCCGTAATGGGTCCCCTGCTAAAGAAGAAACGGCTGCGATGGCAGATGTATCGTGCCGGAAGTATGCAAAGAAGTACCGAACACTCAACCTGTGACCAACTCCGTAGGTGTGCACGGGTGGGGGGCGCTGGCACACACAGTAAGGTTCGGCTGTCTGCCTTCGCGCACGCGGTCCTCATCAGTATGCGCACAGGCACACGCACACTCAGCGGCTGCCACGGACCAAACAGGGTAGAGCCGCTGTTGCTTTCGCTCGCACGTGACTGAGTCAGGGCGTGTACCCTTGTCAGATGGGTTTCGTTTCGTCCTTGGACGAGAAGCGGCTGCGGCTCACCGTTACGTTGCTCAAATGGATGGACCGTTGGGTGCCGGCACGCCTGCGAGGTCATCGCACCCAGCAGTTGCGCGCTCGGGTCGTCGTCGGCGCGTCGATCTGCGCGACGACGATCTCGTTCTTGGTGCAGACGATTCGCTTGTGCTTTGAATCGCAGCACTGGTTTGCTCTGCTGAGCTGGGGCCTCTCGTTGCTACTGTTTGCGATAGCTCCGGTGGTGCTTCGCCGCACCGAGGACCTGTCGCTTGGCGCCGCCTGCATCTCGCTGGCGGTCCTGACGGGTGCAGTCGGAGTTGCGGTCATGGAGGGCGGCGTCAACAGCCCCAACACCATGGTGCTTCTCGTCGCGCCCGTGGTCGCCTCGCTGCTTGGGGGCACAGCTAGCGGAGGAGCAATCGCGACGCTAGTCGCCTTGATTTGCGCCGCGCTACTCCACCTGCACGGCACGGGAGTCGTGTCCGGGACCAGCCCTCTGGATCCGCAGACGCTGCTGACCATGCGAGCCACCATTGTCGGAGCGCTATCGATCACCCTGTTCATGCTTACGTATTTATATGAGACCGAGCGAGACCGCGCAGAGGCCGAGCTGGTGGACAAAGCGGACGCGATCGAGACAGCGCGCCGCGTAGAAGCCGAGAACGCAAGGATCAAGCTCGCCCTGCTTGACGGTCAGAAGCGCGAGCGCGAGCTGGCCTTTGCCCTGGTTGCCGAACAGCGCAAGGAGATGGAGCACGACTTGCAGCTGACAGCGGTGGTCCAAAGCTTACTGTTGCCCGCCGTGACCTCGTGGTCTGGCGCGAGCATCGAGCTTGCAGGCCACCATTGCCCCGCCTCGCAGGCCAGCGGCGACTGGTGGTGGTGGGAGAACCTTACGGACGGTCGGCTCCGCGTCCTGCTCGGGGACGTCACGGGTCACGGCGCCGGCGCGGCCATGGTCACAGCGATGCTGGCCGGATGCCATCGCACGCTGCGCGACGACCCCACAGAGCTGCCCACTCCAGCCCTGATCGAGCGCATGCATCGCGCACTGCGCGGCATGTGCCAAGGCCAGTACACGATGCCCTTCACGGCCATCGAGCTGGATCCTCAGGCGAACACACTGCGGTGGTGGAATGCGGGCGCACCGCCGATACTGCTGCGCGACCGACTCGGTCACGTCCAAGCCCACGGCAGCGCCGGCACGCCGCTCGGCTCGGAACAGCTACACATCGGTTACTTGGAGCTGCCATTTGGTCCAGGTGCCCGCGCACTCTTGTACTCCGATGGAACGTCCGAGATGACGATCGCCAACGGTAAGCAGCTGGGTATCCGCAAGCTCCGCCAGTTCTTCGAGGGCAGCGGCCAGCCGGACCTGATTGAGGCACGCAGCTGCCTCCTCTCGTCCTTGGCCGATGCTCAGCAAGGCCGCCCCGCGGACGACGACGTCACGTTTGCGATCATCGGTCGCCCGGCAGGTTAGACGGACTCTAGCGGTGGTGCATGGCCCCGTGTCGCTCATCACTTTCAGGGAGCGCGTGAGATCGCTGCGCGCGCTTGAGCTGGTCGAAGTCCAGGCCGCCAGGCTAGTTCGCCGAGGCCCAGGCGCGGGCCGTGGTGGCGTACTTATGGTGCGTCTTCTTCACTTGGGCTTCGAGGTTGACCAGGGTTTCAAAGGGCACTTTGCGGGCGGCCCAGGCGACCAGCCACTTGGGAAGGCTGCCCGCCGGATCGATGCGCACCTGATAGTCGATGGAGGTGTGGTTCGCGTCGACCTTACGCAGGAGGAAGTGTGAACTGCAGTCGCTGATGCGCATGATGCCCTCGACGGGAGCCTTACCTTCGTTGACGCAGTCGAGCTGCAGGTGAAACTCCGCGCCCACTTTCACGACCCGCACGACGCGTTTCATGATCAAGTCTCGATCAGTCACAGGCCACGGGGTGTCCGTGTGGGAGTAGATCAAATGGGTGCGCGGATCGATCTCGCGCAGCAGCCGAACCTCGTCGGCGCCCTCCGCCCACTCCATGGCGCCCTCGGCATCGAGCACCACGGCGAGCACGTACAGGACGTCGCCCTCGATCGTGCCCTCGCCGCGAAACGAAGGCAGCTCCTGGCCGGGCTCGTCTCGCACACTGACGGTGATGCCGCGCTCCGAGTCCACCACGCGCCAGCCCGACACAGACGCGTCGGCGGTCGCCATGCTCGCAAGGCCGAGCGCTATGCACGCGATCATCCATCCATGTTTCATGTCGCACCCCGAACGTGTCACGCTGCCCCTGCCGCGCGCGCCGTCTTCCAGTCTTTAAGCTTCGCCGCAGGGCACGCTCGGCCGCAACGCTTGGCGACGTGGCTAGTGCTGAAGGACACCGAATTTCGCGCACTGGGCTTCACTCGCACCTCTGCCTACGTGTACCGTGGGTCGACCGCATGACCCGCAGAGACCGCCTCGTCGCCGCCCTTCGGCCGTTCCTGCTCGGGTTCGCAGAAACATTGGCTAGGTCGAGCAGCGGGCGGGTCCGGTCCAACTCCTGTCGCTCTAGGTCCACCTAAGTAGCGGGGAGGCGCTTCACAGCCACCGCAACGCGCGGCAGCAACCATCTATTCCTGCGCGAGCGGGACGCTGCGAAGTGCCACTTAGAGTAAGCTCCTGCCGGTAGCAGCCTGGACAAGGTCGTCCTGCTCGGTGAGCGGCATCTGCGGCATCTGCGGCATCTGCGGCAGGTCGTTTCCGGGCCGCTTCACAGAAGCGCTTCGGTGCGACCAGGCCCTGCCAGCCACTGCAAAGAGTAAGGTTAGACGACATCAGCGCCAGCGCCCCAATCGCGTTTCGCTCCCTCTAATGGCTGCCATCGTGCACACTGCCGCCCATGATGGAGAGTAAAGCGGAGCTCGTGTTCTATAAGTGTTGGCGGGTGGCGTCATGAGCAGGTGCTCAGTCACCGATCGTGGTGGGTTTTTGGCGTCGTTTTTTCGCAGACATTTTTGATGCCTTAGTGCTCGGCTGCCTGGGCTGGGCTATCGCCTACCCGTGTCGCTACGCGCTAAGTGAGCTTGGGGATCGCGCCGCTTGGCTTGGGCTTGCCATCAGCCTGCTTTACGCGGGAGTGCTGCAGACCCACGTCTGTAGTGGTCAAACGCTCGGCAAGCGCGCCCTTGGCATCCAGGTACTGCGACGTGACGGGAGCTTTCTTAGCTACGGCCGCTCGCTCGGCCGCTATCTGGTGGTCTCGTTCGTTTTCTATAACGGCATGTACGGTTCGATCTTTGGGCTAGTCTCACCGCGCGTCGCGGAGGTGTTGGGCACATTCTTTCTGCTCGCGGTTGTCTGGGCTTTCTTCGCGTGTTTTCTCATGATACCGCTGCATCCCCTCAAGCGAGGTCTGCACGACCTCGCGAGCGACAGTATAGTCGTCTACAAGGGGCGCTTCGATGCTCCTACGCTTGCTGCGCTCGAGAACCCCCGCCGAGGGCGACGGGCTATCGCGCTCATGGGAGTACTCGCCTTGTTCGTTATCGGTGCTTGTTTCTGGGCGGCGCAGACGCTCTCAAAGCACGCGAACCTAGGAAGGTTGACGGCCCTCCAGCAGCAGCTCTCGAAGGACTACGAAGTCACGAAGGTCAACGACTCGACATTCAATGGCGCGCACAGAACCCTAAACGTGGTGATCCGCATCCCGCTGCGACGCTACGACGACAAATCGGAACGAGAGCGCGTGCGAGCGGATGTGCTCGCCCGCACCAAAGCGACCTTGCCCGGTATCACCGACTTCGAGCGTGTGCAGGTCCGTCTCATATCAGGCTTCAATCTAGGTATTGCCCGTATGAACATGAGCGACTAACAATGCGAAGACGTGTTGGACCCCACACGCGTCCCGAATCCCCTTCCTCTACGCCGCCGCCCGATCTCCGCACATTGCGTCCACGCGTCGCATCATGTCCTGACGCGCCTTGTGGTACTCCTCCGCCTCGAGCGCGTGTCCGTGAATGCCGTAGCGCTCCCAGGCACCCGCCGTCGCGGCCAACGGCAGCGCAGATACCAAAGTGGTGGGTAGTGCCCGCATGGCCCCGCGAAGGGCGTTGAGCACGGGGACGCCGCCTTCGCTCACGCACCAGGCGACAACCTCCCAGCCGTGTGCAGCGTGGCGGCCCTCGTCTGCAGCCAGTTCCTTCAGCAGCGAGCGGATTGCGCCGAGCTCGCTGCGCCTAGCGAGCTGTGACAGGACGCGCGCCGACACCCCTTCGTGGAGTGCGCCGTCGATCAAAGAGTCCACAGCCAGGCGCGCGAGCACGATCTTACGTGGACCGGAAAACGGCTTCGCGCCGCGCACCTCCACGAAAGGGCCCGGACTCACGACCTTACCATCGATGGAGCGCGCCAGTGAGAAGCAGAGCTCGGCATGGCGAATCTCATCGAGCGCGTCGCGCTGAGCCGCTGCAACGAGGGCCGGAGGTGCTCCGAGCGCGAGCAAGTCCAGCGACAGACGCGAAAACGCGGCAACTGACGCGTGCTCAGTGCGACCGTTTTCGCGCCACTGTTGTGCGAGCGCGTCTCGCAGCGTGTCGTCAACGGGCAGACGATCGAGCTCGAGGGCCCAGTCAGCACTGTCTTGCACTGGAGGTAGAAGCACGCGCCCGAAGCGTCGAATCTGACGACCGCGTGCAAAGCCCACCACCGACAGGAACGTGCTGGATGCTCCGATGAATGCCATCAGCCCGTTGCCGAAGAGCCCCAAGAACAGAAGCCCCACAGGTGCAGGGCGAACGTTTGCCAAATGGGCAAGCAACGCCACCAATGCGTAGCCCGATCCCACGAGCGCGAGCAGGCTGGTGAGCCCGAAGCCAACCGCGGCGATGTCCCGCTCGGCTGCGAGATGCAACATGAGGAGGCCGATGGTGGTACCGAACGCGAGCAGTGAAAGCAGCAACAGGCGTGCGGAACGACGCGACTTACTCGGCGGTGGGCGATGCTCTCGATCCTGTGAAATCGGTGCCACGAAGGGCGGTGTCGCAGCGATATTGATCACGTCTTCCAAGCTGGCCTCCTCGCCGTCTTATGCACCACTTATCGAGTGGTTCTCGGCGTACCGGAGCGCACTGAGCAAGGGAGATGCCAGGCTGAAAAGGTGAGTGGTTTCGGAGCAACGGGATCTGAGCGCGTGGACAGGATGACACTGGGCAGACACGCGAGGAACTCACCTTGTTCAGCCTCGAGTCGCGGTCGCGCCCGGCCG
>JBKJIA010000355.1:0-6337 GCA_046598735.1 Polyangiales bacterium | reverse complement strand
TGCCTGCGGCCTTATAAAGAAAAACCTGGCGAAAGCGTTGCGCGATCGAGGAAAAGCGGACCCTCCAAGGTGGCGACGGGGTAAGCGCAATAAAGTGAAGAAAACAACGCTGCGGGCCGATGGTTACCACTGCGCCGCACACCGCCGAACGGTAAACGTGATGAAGCGCCGCACGTTGGCGCATTCCAGTTCACGCAGCCGTAGCGCAGATGAGCCCAGGCATGTTGGAAGGCCCCCTCATCGCGGGTCATCACACTCGCGGACAATCCGTAGCTGCTGGCATTGGCCCGTTCGAGCGCCTGATCCAAATCATCGACAATCTCGAGCGCGAGGTTCGGACCAAACAACTCTTCGGTTTCGTAGGCTATCCCACCCGGCGTTTCCACGTGATGCAAGCTGGGCGAAACGTAAGCTCCACGTGGACTCAGTACGATGGGCTTCGAAGCGCGTAACGCACGCACCCCCGCGCGCTCGGCCTCTTCGAGCGCGACGAGAAAACGTGAGGCCGAAGCTTCGCTTATCATCGGCCCCATGAAGACATCGCCACGCAGCGGGTCACCGAGCACCAAGCGATCGATGATCTCAAGCGCACGCGCAGCGAACGCGTCGAACAAAGGACGCTCAATCAGCGCAACCGCGGTACCGCTACAGCGCTGTCCACTCGTCACGAACGCGCCCCACAGCACATCGTAAAGCGCCTTGTCCAAATCGGCGTCGCGTAACACGATGGCGGGATTGCGCCCACCAAGCTCGAGCGCCAACAACTTGTGAGGCTGATCGATGGTGGCGCGTTTGATCGCTTGCCCCGCATGAAAGCTGCCCGTCAACATGACGGCATCCACATCAGGATGGGCCGCGAGCCTTGCGCCGATCTGAGCTTCTCCGTGCACGAGGTTGAACACGCCCGGTGGAAATCCCGCCGCCTCGAAGCACTCCGCGTAGAGTTGCCCTACCCCTGGTGCAAGCTCGCTGGGTTTCGCGATCGCGGTATTGCCAGTCAGCAAGGCGGGTACGACGTGTCCGTGCAGCAAATGCAGCGGGAAATTGAATGGCCCGAGCACAGCAGCCACGCCCAGTGGTTTGAAAGCATAGCGCTGCGCGCGCGAGCCCATTTCGCGAGCTGCCACGAGCTGAAGGCCGTCACTCAGCGTGATATCGATCTTGTTCAACGCCGCAGAGATTTCGGTCTTGGCTTCCCAGATGGGTTTGCCGGTTTCGCGCGTAATCGTGTCGGCAAAGGCGTCTTTTCGCGCTTCGATCGCGGCACGCAGCTTATGCATCAGCGCCGCGCGTTCGTTCGCCGACACCAAGGCCCATGACTTGAACGCATCACGCGCCGCTGCAACGGCCTCATCGACCGCCGCGAAACGGTAAGGTACGCGTGCGGCCATCTGTTCGAGATCGCGCGGGCTCATGCGTGTGATCAGCCCATCGGCGCGGTCAGCGTCCGTCGCTACGAACGATCCCGCAATGAAGTCGCCGCGCAAATGCATGACCTTACCCTTTGCGCCAGACAGCGTAGCCCACGAAAAACGGCCCCATCGCTTGGATGAACTCGGCCGTCTGCTGCGTGCGACGCATGCGCTGCACAAGATGCGAAAGCGGATGCAAATCCTTGCCCACGAGCCCGATCACGAACTCGTTGTCTTTTGCGTCAAGGCCGTGACAGGCGAGCCGAATGTCAGTCGCCAAGCCTTGCTCGCCGTAAGCGCGACCGATCGCCGCGTGCTCACGCAAAATGCCCGCTTGCTCTTTGGTCGACAAGCGCTCGAAACCACCGACACGGCGCAACGGATACCAGACTGCCCAGGGCAAGGCCGGGTCGACCGCATGCTCGATCGGACGCTTGAGCAGCCAATACTCAAGATCCGCTTCGTAACCCACCGCATAGCTGCGGCCGAGCATGCTGAAGTCTTCGCGCAGGCTCATGCCGCGCAGATTCGGTGCTAGCAACGCCGAACGAACCTTGGTGACGAAGTGCACGGGATCTTCGCTCCATGTCAGCACGCCGAGACTGCGCGGATCATTCACATCGCGATACACCACGCCCCCACTGTCGTGCGCTTCGAGCGACGTTCCGATCGAGTCTGCGATCGTGTCAGGATTTTCGCTCGTGTTCACGCGATACACGAGTAGCTGCATGAACAGTCGTCGATTCATGGAGCGTGGGTTACCCGTGTGGTCGCCCGCTCGCTCGTTCACATCGATATCGGGCAGTTTGGGCGTTTGCGCCACCATCTCCCGTGCCTGCGCGGTGTCTTCATCACTCATGCGCTGAAGATACCCTCAAGCTCGCGCGGCTGAAAGCCTTGCTAGGATTTCCTGCGCTTTGAGCTGCCCCTTGTACACGTAAAGTTCCGAAGGAACATCGTCGCCAAGCACGCTCTCGCTCACGCGCAGGCGACTCGATACCGCAAAGATCACGCGTGAATCAAGGCCATTTCGCGCAAGCTCCACCCGTTTCCAGACGGCATCGCGGCTCCAGTAACCCATCACTTCGAGATATGCGATCTCACCCGTCAAGCGATTCACGAAGCGCAAATCAGGGACGCACATGCCTTCGCCGCGCACTTCGAGGATGTCGGCGGACACGCTCGCGTCCCATTCGCTGGACAGGCCGCCAAAGCGTTCGAGCAAGGTGACTACTTCCTCGGGAAGATGGTTTGAAGCACCGACCTGAGTCTCTTGCAGCTTACTATGTGACTTACCTTCGATCTTGAACGTACGCGGCGCGCGCTCCTTACCCCATCGCAGCGACGCGCGAATCGTGTGTTCATCACACGCGAGCAGCGCTGGCAAGGCCAAGGCGAGCGAAAGCCCATACTTGGTGGACGCGCTAAACAAACCGAACGGGCCATCGATCACGATCCGGTAGCCACCATCGCTGCGCGCTTCGATGGAATGCAGCAAACGAAAAAACTTGAGTTTTCGAAACAGCAATCGATAAGCGTAAGGGTCGCGGCAACGCACGTCGGCCGTAAGGTCCACCGCGCGCAACAACACCGCTTGCTTTTGCGCAAGATCGTAGCCCGCTACCAGCACCTCAGGGTCGACAGCGGCAAAGCCGTTCAAAATCTGAGCATTGCGCAAGTCGGCATAGAGGGTGCGCTCGAATACCGCGACATCCATCGCGCGAAGGCGCGCCTGCTCTACCACGAACGATTCGCGTTCGAAGTCCGCGCCATCCTCGAGTGCCTTGCGCCTCGTTGCCGCCGCGAGGAACACCGCAGACCGTAAGGCGCGCGGGTCTTCGTCGCCCGTGACGTCGAACTCGAGGCGGTCTTCCACGAGTTTTTGCAGTCCAAGCGCAAGCTTCCGCTCGCTCGCTTTGGTTTCGACTTGCTCGAATGCTTCTTCGAGGTCGGCACGCGTGGCGCCCACGTGCGCCGCCGCCAGACCCAAGTAGTCCCGCGCAAGCTCCACCGCGCGCGGCCTTAGCTTGGGCGACAAGTCCGACACGAGCAGCTCCGTCCCCTGCGTCTTCACGCGCACTAGCTCAGCGGTAAGCACTGTGCTCCCTCCTGCGCTCGCTCGTATAAGATTCGCTCGTTTGTGCCGTCACGAGCTCGTACATGATGGCGCGTTTGTCCCCCTGCTTACGCAGCACGCGACCTAGCCGCTGCACATGCTCACGCACCGAGCCGCTCCCCGACACCACGATCGCCACGTTCGCCGAAGGTACGTCTACCCCTTCGTTGAGCACCTTCGAAGTCACCACAGCCGTATACTCACCCGCATTCAAGCGACCTAAGATTTCGCTACGCTCCGTAATCTTAGTCTGATGGGTAATGGCAGGGATCAATAGGCGCCGCGACAAACGGTACGCCGTGGCGTTGTCCTGGGTGAACACGATGGCGCGATCGCGACGGTGCATGTGCAATAAATGGTCGACGTAATCGAGCTTGGCCGGCGCCGCAAACGCAAGCTCGCGCTGCCTACGATACGCCTTCATCGCACGTCTTCCCTGCTCGCCGCGGGAAGAGCGCATCACGAACTCGGACCATCCCTTAGGCGACCCCATCTGGATCGCTTGGGCGCGTACAAAGCCGATATACACCGCCCGTTCGCTTTCATACTCCGCGCGCTCTTCCGGCGAGAGCTCCACCGCCACGCGTTCCGTTTCGTATTCGGCCAGGTATTCGCCCGACATGTCGATGATCTCGCGCCGATATGCGATCGGACCAATCAACGTCTGCAGAACATCTTCGCGACCGTCTGCTCGCTCTGGCGTGGCGGTCAACCCAAGCCGGAACGGCGCCAAGCACTGACGCGATGCCAATGCATAAGTCTCGCCCGGTAGATGATGACACTCATCGAAGATCACGAGGCCGAAGCGATTGCCGATATTCTCCATGTGGATATACGCGGAATCGTAAGTACTAACCGTAAGGGGCTCGATGCGATGCTCGCCGCCTCCTATCACGCCCACTTCCACGCCAAACGTGGCGCGCAACAAGTCATACCATTGCCGAACTAAGTCGAGCGTCGGCGCGATCACGAGCGTGCTGCGACGCTTCTTATCGATCGCCATCATGCCGACCTGAGACTTGCCCGCGCCCGTAGGCAACACGACCACACCGGCCGATTTCGCCCGCTCCCACGCAGTTAGCGCTTCAAGCTGAAACGGCCGCGGCTCACGCACCACGTGCGCGCCATGGGCAAGCTCCGTATACCGCTTCGCATGATCCTCGTGCTTGATGCCGCCCCGCACGAGCACGCGCATCAAATCCGCATAACCGCGCGCCTCCGCGCGAAAGCAATCCGTCCGCGGGTCCCACGTGCAGATCGCAGACACCCGCGGGTCTTCCCGTAGCAGTCCGGTCAACTCCAGGGTTCCTGCACAAAACTTAAGCTGCGCCGTAGTTTCCATCACTAATGCAGCCCTTTGTAGACCCATTCTGGCCCACACATGCGCACAGAAATTCAAACCTACTCGCACGCACTCTTGATTGCCCGCGCGGGAACAGCATAGTGGCCCACTTGGGGCAACGATCACGCCATAAACCATGGCGTGTGCCCACACAGCATTGACACGTGACCACCCTCAAGCACCACGCCCTCCAACCAAACAGCGCTAGCCGGATCGCCGGCTTGGTGCGCGTCGCGTTCGGGCTCTCCGCGCTCACGTTTGCGAAAAGCGTCTTCCCCAACATCCATGGCGCCCTGGGCTGGATGGCCGCCTATACCGCGATCGCAGTCTCATTTCAGTGGTTGATCCACCACGGCATCATGGCGGGCGAAAAGCGAAGTCTCGCGATGGGCCTCGTCGATACGGCCTTCCTTTCGTACGTCGTCTACCTACTCGGCCCCGCGTCCAGCGTGCTGCCCTTCGTCTACTTACTGATCCCCGTGGTGAACGCGGCATCGTCGTCCACTCGCTCGCGCGTGGCGATGCGTCTGGCCGGAGTTGGCTCGCTCGCTTACATCGGCCTGCTGGTGTTGACGGCGCTCAACGTGCTGCCTCACGCCCCCGCGCGCCCCGAGCTGCTTGGGTCCATGCCACCCATTCCACAACTCATCGCAAGCGGCACGCTCGTGATGTTGTCCGTCCTGATCACCACCAACATCGTGCTGCGGCAAATGACGGCCCTCGATCGCATGAACGCGCGCCTCGCCGAGCTCAGTCATCTAGACGAGCTCACCGGCCTGTTCAACCGTCGTCATCTGATGGCCGAGCTGCGGCGGCAACTCGATAGGCTCGCGCGCGGCGGAAGTTTCAGCGTGATGATGATCGACCTCGACGGCTTCAAGCGCATCAACGACGAGCTCGGTCACGACGCAGGCGACCTGCTCCTGATCGACATTGCCCGCGCCCTGCACGAAGAGACGCGCGCTGTCGATCTCGTGGCTCGCTATGGCGGCGACGAGTTCGTCGTCCTGCTTTCGGACGCAACTCCAGACGGCACGCTCGCCGTCGCCCAACGCATCGTCGACGCCGTCGCACGCATCGCTAGCGCGCGTTGGGCGCGTATTCCAGTCACGGCCAGCGTGGGCATTGCGCTGGCGGACAAGAGCGACGACCTCGGCAGCCTCATGCGGCGCGCAGACAGTCAGGCTTATGCGGCCAAACGCGCAGGCGGTGATCGCTTCTCGATCGCTTCCTACGCCGTGCCCACCCGTAGTGGCGTGGTGCTTCAGCCCCAAGCCAGCCAGGCGCAAGGCCTGGATGTCGCTTCAAAGCGCCGTAACACCGTAACAAAATAGCGGTTCGTTACACCTCTGTCTGGCAACGTCACTTGCGCCTGGTGGCCGCTGGTCTTGCCACCTTGCCGCGATTTGGCTTACAAAACCCTCCGATTTCCGGTGAAAACACGGAAGACACCATACCCAATCTTAC
>JBKJIA010000272.1:0-6210 GCA_046598735.1 Polyangiales bacterium | reverse complement strand
GGAGATGCCCATGATTGATATGCTCGCGCTTTCCCGTCGTCGTTCGTTGCACCTTGTGACCTTACTGTTGGTGGCTGCGCTGAGCGCGAGCTGCGACAACGCCGGAGCGCCGAGCGTCGATGATGATGATGGGGAGGAGGGGAAAGTGGGCGTCGTCTCAGCTAACCTGGCTGAAGGACGTAGCGTAGCGATAGAATTCGGTCTGCCCATTGCCGAAGGTGAATCCATCTCCTTTGGCCAGACGGCGTTGCAGACGGGCCGCAACCAGCTGCCTATCGCCGACCTGCACCACTTGTTCAATATGTTCTGCTTCGCACCCTACGGGATTCAATCCGACCAAGAGGCCACGGACGAGGCTGGGGCCGACGACGGGGGCGAGGTGAGGCTCCGGGGGCGGTGCGGCACGAGCCAGGAAGTCGCCCAGATGTCCGGGGTCCACGAGAACCCCGGACGCGCCCCCATCCCATGGACCTTAGCATACCGGTACTCCGGGACCGACGCGACCGCTTTTGCACACCTGTGTAGTGCCCACCTCGCGCTCAGGGCTGCTGGCGCCGTTCAGCCTCTCTACGTCAGCCGTGACGCGAGCGGCGTGTTCAATGTATCCGAAGAAGACCCCGGTGAGGGCAAGCGCACTTATGTGGTTCCCGTGCAGAACTCTGCATCTTCGGCCGCGTTCGCGCTGTTTGCTGTCGACCACTTTCGTGAGGCCGTGATCCGCTATACCGATGCGCTCACTGAGTGTAACGCCAGTCAGCTCGACGATCCCTATGGTCCGGAGCAGGTGAGCCTCGCTGAAGTGCTGTCGTCAAACCTGAGTGACGCGATGAGCTCGATGATGGAGGCTGCCAAGGAGGCCGAGAAGTATCTGGCCGCCTCCGCGGTAGCCAAGACAGCCACCGCACCAGACCTTACTTCCGCGACAATTCGCGCTTGGCGCGAGCGCAGGGACTCACGCCTTGAAGCTGTGGCGCTCTATGGCGCACTAGACGAGCGGCTGTTTGAGCCGGTCCCACGGGTTGAGCTCTGGGAGATGCGACATCCAGACGTGGACAGCGCCACTGCAGGAAATCAGCCGAACTCTTACTTTACGACCAAGCCTGATGCGCCGCTGCCTGGTTACGCGAAGGCGAATAAGGTGGGATGGATCTATTCGCCGGATGCACCACAGCCCCCGAACACGCGGCCGCTGGTGACCTGGAAGAACAGCAGTGGATACGCGGCCACCAGCGTACATGGATCCAAATGGGCGTCAGAAAACTTGGAAAGCCCCGAGCTTCATCGCTTGGAAGGGTGGGAGTACTCGCTCAATGACGCGACTGTGGGCAGCTCTTATGAGTTTCGGTCGACGAATCGCCCCTATCGTTTTTACTGGGGATATGTCTCGATCTCGGGGTTCGCCACCTACGGCTCCGCCTGGAATGACGGCCAGGCAACGAGGCACGCCGTCTTCGCCAGCGCGCAGCCCGACGGGACCCGCTTCCCAGTTGCCACTCTGGGCACACCCAATGTTGAGGGAAAGCGGGCGGAACGTCTGCTCGTTCAATACCGAATCAATCCCTGTCTTTCGGACTCGGGTGCCTGGTGTGCCCACCTGAACGACGGAGCCACTCCGCGTGTGAAGGGAGATATCGCGCGCGAGCTGTGGGAGGTCCTGCGCGCCGAGCAACCCGGTGCCTTTCAGCAGAAGACGAGTATCGAGCTGCTCGCTGACCTGGGGGTGACCATCGACGACCTCGCCATGGCAGCTCAGCGGCTTGTGCAACGCGCAGAAGTGATGGGGGCTCCGATTGTTCGCGACACGCGAGTCACCACCGGTCCGTCGCGAGTGTCGTCGCTCGATGTTCAACAGGTTGACCCAGCCTACCTCTACGCCAGGACCCTGGGTCGCTTCAACTTCAAGACCGGTCCGGTACCGGGGCACTCCGATTATCGATACTCACAGACGTTTACGGGGCCAATCGGCTCGGGCGGGCCGGCGTTTGCCAGGACTTCCGTGCTCGCAGCCTTGCGTTACGCGACCGCCAGCCTCACTCGCAAGCTTCCCCTGACCGCATCGGGCAACGAACCTCCGAGCATGCGGATACAACGCGAAGCTGTCGCGTGGGCCGATGAGTACCTAGGCCCTCCCATCGAGGCCTTTATCGTAGCAGGGCAGTCGCTCCACCTCACTTTGCAGCGGGCGAAGGTGACCTTGGCTCAGCAGCTTCGCGAACAGTGTGACGTTTGGCTTGGCGAAGCCGGCCTGCGCTGCGCTCTGGACGGGACCATAGGCGGCGTACCGTGCGACCCTGCCCGCTATCGATTCTTGGAGAATGCCGGTACTGACAACACCTGGCAAGGCTGGGGTAAAGAGTGGGTCTACCTAACACCTGCGAGCGCGCCCCTGCGCAGGATTAATGGTGCCGAGACCAGGACGATTCTCGAGGGGGACCGACTTTATGTGACCTGCGACGAGGCAGGTACACCCAAGGTCGCAGCGGCCATGGAGGTTACCTTCCCGGCGGACACTAGATCCGAATACCAGGTGCACCTACCACCTCTCAGTGACGCGCTCCTGGAGACCCTTTCCAATATCCTTGCAGCCGACGCAAACGAGCCCGGTCAGGCAGCGCTCTCTTGTGCTGGTGTGCCTTATAACGTGCGACTGGCGCTTGAAGATGAGCTCACCGAGGCCACGACTGGCAGGGACGGCATCGAGTCGAGCTTTGCCCACTACCTCAACCTCGCGCGCGACGCGGCTGCCACCGCTGACGACATCGGTGAGCAACTGGTGGCGCAGGGCCTGAGCATGGACGAACGCACCGAGAAGGCGCGGGATGAGCTCGAGGACCTCTGCGGTGGGGTGGTGGACATCTCGCGGTTTGAGAAAGCCGCGTGCGATAAGACCAAGTGCGATGTGATGGAGCTGCTCGAGCAGGCAGCGACTACTGGGGCAACTGTCACGGGCGATCCGGTTCTGGACTCAGACCTGACCGGAGTCGCTCAGTGCCTCGGCGTTACGCCCAGCTCGAAGCCAGTATGGGCATCGGTGGGCGATCAAGACCTGTGCCTGTGGCGCTATTATCCGGCCCAGGGGCAACCCCTGTCACCACCGATGACGTGTCCACCTAACACGACAGCGTGCGCAGGCTTGCCGCGAGCCCCTCGCCTCGTGCCAGCTCCGAAAGACTGCAATAAGCCGGCCTGTACCTGCGCGGATGCGATCACAGTCAACGGCGTAGGCATTCCGGAGCTGCAGAAAGACGAGCGTCCTTCCGGGGGGGTGCTGCGCACCATCCGGATCAAAGACAACATGAATGTCGCGGTCACCAACCACGTATCGCACGACGCGACTTTGATCGCCGACGAGTTTAGCTGTCGCGACATCATGCGCATGCGGAGGCCGAGGCCGGAAACCAAGCGCGAAAATATTGAAGGCTACAGCCCACTGCCTCGACCTTCATGGGCATATCAGGAGCAGTTGAAGCGGATCGCGGAGGCTATCGGCTACGAGGAAGACCTGTACGGCTTCCCTACGCTGACCCTGAATGGGAAGGTGTGGCGTCGCTTCGGAAACGCAGACGGGCCCTACGCCACGGAGAATCTGGATTTCGACTGGCCTTGCACGCGTCCAGCGATGCTTACACCAAAGTCGGAAACGAACCCTTCCTATGATGCGAAAACCGCGGCGCTCTGCGCCGACCCAGACGTGAGCAAGTCGTTTTTCTGTGGCCAGCACTGTGGCGCCTCGCTCCCGTACACGTACGCGCGGCTCAGGGATGGTATCGTAGCGCTGAAGGGCCTTACCGGAGCGAGTTTCGAGAACGTCTTTGTCCGAAACGTGCATCAATCTTCGAACGTGAGTCTCAGCGATGACATGTCCTACGCCGGGCCAGACTACCTCGGGCGTGACGTTTTTTTGAGCGCCGACGGGAGCCGAGCTGCGTTCATCGACGACGAGGACACGTCCTCGAGCAATGCTGTGGTGGCGCCCTATCGCTATCACGCGATCGTGTTAAGAAGCGACGCTCTATACCGAAATCTCGGCAAGTTACTGCGGCCCTTCAGCGGCGGCAAATCGGGCGACTACGGTTGGCCGCTAGCGCTTTACTCCATTTGGTCCCCTTCGGAGGGCGCCTGCGCCGATGATTTCATAGGCTGTGGCGACATGGATGCCATTCTAAGCGGGGCGCGTCGCGCACCGGCCCGTGCGCAGATACGCTTTCCAGGCCACAGCGTCACCCCCACTGCACCTACCGACACGGTGTACTACGAGCAGTATGATTGCGGGGACCTGGATGTCGACATTCCCGGCCTCGTCATCGAGGCGGGATATGAATACTACTGTGATCGGAAGTGTGAGGGGTACCGAAGTCCCGAGAAAAAATGCGGTAAGACCTTCAAGTTCAACTGCCCTCTTGGAAACTTTTGCGACGCTAAGAAATTCGTCGGCTGTGGGTGCAAGCATCGCAGCACTTCCTTGGCCGACATCCGCGACAAAGCCGAAGCAGCGGGGGGGACCGACGCTGACTACGAGAAGTACGGAGATCTTGGTAGAGAGGCGCAAGAGTATGCTTCCTACGAGGTGCCAGATGTCATTGGTGGCACGGAGGTGCCGTTCGACTCCGTGATGGACGGACTTGAGATCGCCTGCGGAGCCCTCGACCGCGGCGCTCTCTCTTGCCCCACTCTGCTAAAGACCCCAGTTGCCATCAATTCGGTGGACGACTTCCCCAAGCTTAGCGCGCGCATGAACTGTGCCGCGGATTCAGTTCAGGAAGTGCTGGACCGGCTCTACGTAGCGGATGTCCCGAAGGACATCGTTGACGCCATCTCCACCTCGGGCATCGTGCAAACCTATCCACAGTTCCGTGGGGAGTATGGTGAGAGTGTTGCGTACTTGGGTGGCCAACTGATCTCGGTTCAGTCGTACGCTGACAACATCGTCCAGTACGTACGCGACGTGAGTGGCCTGCTCAACAAGGCCAAGGCGCAGGCGAGCGCGACAGGCATCGAGATTCAGATCGGCGACGTGAATAGTGTCATCGCTGGCATTGAAGCGGGCCTGACTTCGAACGGTCTAGAGGCTGTCCAAATCAGGTCTGAGCAAGCCATCTCCCGAACCCTCGCCGACTGCGCAGCAGGAATGATAGAAGCAGTAGGAGGCTTCGTTGAGGTGGTGAGCGGCAAGAGCGCCACCGCCCTCTCGGGGGCAGCGATTCGCTGTATGGACACTGCCGTCCAGGTCAGTGCGGAGAATCAGATCCAGTCGCTCAACGACCAAAACATCCAGCTCTCCGCAGAGCTAACCAAGAACATTCAACAGAAGATCGCTCTTGGACAGGACCTGAGCGTCCAAGAACAAAACGTGATGCTGGCCCAGCTGTCTTTGGACATCGGTGCCAAGTTCGATCAGCTGCACAACGCGTTGCGTGGCCTGCAGAAGGCTCAGGCCGAGGTTCATGGGACGCTCGCAAAGCTGGACTCGCTGCGGAACAAAGCCCGACGCGCGGCGGCCAATCTGCTGATGCTCTCGAACGACGACCTGGGGCGTCAGTACGCCGTGAATACCGTGATGCGCGCGCGCATGAACACGCTGCGTGTTCGCTACGAAAAGGCTCGTGACAACGCGATTCGCCTTGGGTACATCGCCCGTCGAGCCGTCGAGCAGAAGCTCGGCGTCGAGCTGAGTCTGATGGATCGAGACATGACCCTTGTCCCCGCACCCAAGGGCTGGGTCGACACGCTCTGCACCCTGAGTGGATTCGACTACAAGGCGATCCGAAGTAACGGGAAAGAGACCACCGTCACCACGACGACTCCGGCATCGGGCCCCCCTACGACTACGGTCAGTACGAAGGATCCAGACAACAAGGCCTACGACTACGCCGACGCGTACATTGGGGACTGGGTCACCCAGCTGTCGAACTTTGTAGAGTCCTATCGGTTAGACTACCCATTCAAGGATGCGCAAGACATAGCCGTCGTTTCACTACGTGATGACGTGGTGCACGCCACTGACAAAGACTGCCCGGTGGAAGGTTGGAACCTGCTCTACCATTCGAACGGCGGCCAGCTCTCGAGCGGTACCCCGGATAGCCCCGAGTTCAAGGGGTGGTCGGGCAAGTGCGGTGCCGATGGCGTGCGCGCCGTCGCGGTACCGATGACAGCCAGCCCCTACGCTTGTGATGATGCTACTAAGCCCTGTAGAGCGCTTGGCAACACGCG
>JBKJIA010000576.1:0-3253 GCA_046598735.1 Polyangiales bacterium | reverse complement strand
GGCGACCAATCCTATGTGTTCCATATGTATTCTGGAGCCGAACCGCCATGCTTTCTCTGAAGTCGGATTCGCTCAGCGACCAGCCCGACACTCATGTGAGGCGGCAAGCGGTGTTGGTACTCGGCATCGCAGTGGGAGAACACCACGGCGTACACTTCGTCCTCGAACTGTGCCTTGCCGAGCGACTCAACCGTGGCGTTCGTCAGTTCCCGAAGCAACTCCCGCCTGCACGTGCGCAATGTCGCCTCCTTCTCCGGTCGCTCGAAATCCAGAACCCGTTGACCTCCCCCGTGACACCAAAAGACCCTAACGATTCGACCGGATCCGTCGTACTCGATTTGGTGCGAGTCATCGATGTCGCCATACGGAGGATTCGTTCCCTGTCGGCGACATAGGACTACGCGTCCAGTGTCGTCGTAGTGGTATGACGTAGAGATTGAGTTGCCGCGTGCGTAGACGGAATGGCACTCGACTACTCCAGGTTTGCCGACGAGCAGCCACTCAATGTTAATCCATGGCTTCTCGGGGGCGTACGAGTAGTGGAAGGACGCGATCCCGTCGGCCTCATGGACATAGAAGGTCTCGTAGAATTGGCCTCCAATCTCGGTCTGTTGCCTCTCGATGACGACTCGCCCGTTTGCGTCGAAGCCATAGGAATGAGCGCCGTTCGCCGGAGGCACGGGCTCTACCTTCAGCACTCGCCCATTCTTCATCTTAGAGATCTCGAAATGGGCTGGCTTGTATGAATGGATGGCAAACGTCGCCCACTCCCAGCGAACGACGCTCGCCTCAACTGTAGCCTTCAGTTGTGCGTAGCGAGACTGTGCGCCCTGCACCAAGCGCTTCACATGGGGCAAACCATCGACCATCCAGCGGTTATACTTCTAAGTGGTCAGCTCAGCCCACCACGCCCTCATACCGGCGATTCGCGCCGCTTGAGCGCGTTGGTCGTGACCTGCCTGGCCGCCCGCCGCGCCGCCTTCGAGCAGGCCGCGTTCGTGCTCCTGGGCGTGCTGCGTGAAACAACTTCGGCGCAGCGCCCTCAAGCAGCGACCTTCTGATCGGCCGCTCGGACGCACCCGTTCCACATCCCAAGATACAAGGCGCTGTCCGGCCCCAAGCTGATTGTGCCCCACGCATTGTCGTACTGCGTGCGGTGCTCGTCTCGGAACACGGGCAGCCGATAGGCCAGCTCGCCGGTCCAGAAGTCGACGCCGAGCAGCGACCACTCCTCCCGCTCCTTACCTTGTACGGTCGGCTTCGATGTTGCGGGGCGTCCAAGCGACCTGCGCGAGTACGCGTAGATCAATCCGTTCTTGCGCGACAGCTTGGGCGTCGCGGTGAAGACATCGATCTCCGGCTTGTACCAGCGCTGCTTCATGCGACCGCTCTCAGCGTCGACGTCGAAGCAGACAAGCCCGCCTTCGGTGTGCGGCTCGCGCAGAGGATTCTCGTAACCGTAAGTGTTGCCGATGACGATGGCGCCCTCGTGGGCGATCACGGAGTTCTCACTCGCGCTTCCACGCTTGTCCGCGAACACAGGCTGCGCATCGAGGATCCGACCGGATGCTTGGCAGATGACCAGCACCTGCATGGGCGCGCTGCCGTCGCCGATCACGACGAAGCGACTGCCCATCAACGTGGGCGTGGTGCCTGAGCCGAGATCGATCTGCCCAGGCTTGAGCTTCGTGCCGCGATCGTAAGGCGTGCGCCACACGATCTTCGGCGCACCAGCATCCATGGTCACGAGATACAGCGCAGAGTTCGAGGCCACGAATGCGCCGCGGTCGTTCACGGCGATGCTGTTCTGGATCTTCTCGCCACTGGAAAGCGTAAGGTGCTTCGAGATGCCGTCGCCCACGATTCCGATGGTGCCGCCCGCGGTCGTGTACCAGTAGAGCGGGGCGCCTTGCTCTCGCCACACGGGTAGACACGCCGTGAGCTTGTCGCCCTTCGGAATGTGCGGACGCAACTTGCGCAGTACCTCGAAGCGCCGAGCCTTACCCTCGCGCTTGATCGCTACGATCCAGATCTGCCCATCCGCGGCAGGTACGATCACGCGCCCCGCGACGTCGACGAAGAAGTACGCACCGCCTGACGTGTCGCGAAACACTTCGTCGAGGCCGGAGCGTAAGACCTTCTTGATCGTCCCCTTGCGCCGCGGCAGGGGCAAAGAGTCGAGCACATCCAGTGTTAGCGGGTCGAGCAACAGCAGGTCAGTTCGGAGCGCGGAGAAGCTCATCGTGATGGGCCTGCCCTCGGCATCGAACGCGAACGCCGGACAGATCCCTCCGACGAGCGCCCAGCGGTGCAGATATTTGGCATCCACCTCCTCGGTGACAGGCCCTCCAAACGGCGACGTATCGCTCGCGTGTGCATCGTCGTGCATGCAAGCGGGAGCGCGCGACAGCTCCGGGTGCTGCGGCGGAGCGCCATCGAGGTGCCGCGTCTGCTTGGGCACACGCCTGCCGCCCTTCGGAAGTATGAGTGTCTGTACATTCCATCCGAGACCGAACATTCCATCCTCCATTGGCCGTCAGAGCGGCCCATGCCTCCGCAATGCGAAGGCGACCTTGTGGGTGCGTCGGGCGTGCGCTGGCTGCGGCCCGCGCTGGGGGCTTCGCGGCCCGCGCAGCGGCAGGCGGTCCAAGGAGCCGATGCGAAGAGCAGGCTCCGTGTGAAAGCACCTGCCGGGCGTGGCGGTCACCCCGCGGCGTGTTGCGCTAGCGATGCCTTCAGGCCAGGTTCTCCTCCCCCGCAGCAACGCCACCGCTCTTCTGGGGAGGACAGCGAACAAGGCGTTTCCGGAGGGCCTTTTGTCCGAGCGCGGCGAAGCCGCTTCGAGGGCGTCACAGCCGACGAGCTACTGCGCGAACAGTAAGGCACGCACGCAGGCCAGCAGACCCAAGAAATTCAGACCGATTCTGCCATCAGAGACTTGCCTCTCGGCGGAACAGAGCGATGGATGAGCCATGCAGAGTCCAGCAACAGCCGGCGTGCGCCTCGCCTTCTTCTCCGACCTTCACCTCGAGTTCGGCGCGTTCGAACCTCCTGCGATCGAGGCGGACATCGTCGTTGTCGAGCACATGCACTCGCGCCGAGGCTAAGCGCTTGAGCTTCTCTGCGAGGCGCGTGTGCGTCCCGTAGTACTCGTGATTGCCCAGGATGTAGATCACTTCGTAACGCTCAGCGAGTAGTTCCGCGAAGCGGAGGCCGTTGAGCTTGGACGCGATGTCACCCGCCAGAACCACGA
>JBKJIA010000145.1:0-2570 GCA_046598735.1 Polyangiales bacterium | reverse complement strand
GGCGACGGGTACGGTCGCAGCATGAGTGGCCAGGCCGAAGTGATCCTGCACGGACGCCGCATGCCCGTAGTGGGCCGCATTTGCATGGATCAGATCATGGTGGACATCGGGTGGTCGAGCGCCTTCAACGGCGATCAAGCCGTGTTACTCGGACAATCCGAGGGGGCGCAGATTCGCGTAGAAGACCTCGCCCGTTGGGCGTCCACGATTCCTCACGAAGTCCTGACGAGCATCAATACGCGCGTGCCACGTGTATATCTCAACGCGTGACACGCGCTGTTCGAGGGCAGCGCCGTCGATGCAACGAGGAAGTCTTACTTCTGCAAGAAAGCGGCAACGAACGACTTGAGCTCGGGCTGTGCCGGACCCGCCTGCGCGCCGTAGACTCCCCACATGATGTCGAGCTTACCGTCGCCATCCAGGTCGAAGATATGCTGTTCGCCTGAGTTCACGTTGCCGGGGTCGGTGCTGAGGTCGATGCGCGCGAAGCCATCCGCATTCTGGACGAATACGTAAAGCCCCGGGTCGCCGTCGCCGCTCGCTACGACGTCCATGTCGCAGTCGCCGTCGATGTCGCCCACGTTGAGCATGCCCGGCGCACCTGCGGAGTCAGCGTTGCTCGTGCCATCGACCACGAAGCCTTCGTAGATCGTATGGAGGTAGGCATCCCAGTTCGCGAGACCGCGTAGCTCTTCCGCCGCGGGCACGTCGAACCAATAGATGCCCTGCACCTGGTTCTTGGGATCCGTAGCTTCTTCGTTGTTGTGGTTGCCGAATACCATGTCGACCTTACCATCGCCGTTCATATCCGCGAACCTAGTGATGAAGCCGCGACCCAAGCTGTCGTTGATCGGGTGTTCTTCCCAGGCCGTGCCCTTGGCTCCGGTCTGCTCGAACCAGACGAGCGCACCCGCTTCAAAGAACTGCGGAGCGAGCACGTCTTGGTCGCCGTCACCGTCCACGTCGAACAGCTGCACGAGCGCGCCGCCTCCCTCGCCTATCGGGTGCGAGACAAAGGCGCCCGAAGTATCGCCAGGATTCTCGAACCACTCGACGCGGCTGGGTCCCTTGGTATTGCCCGCGCTGCCGATGTGACAGCTCGAAACGAAGTCCTCATCGCCGTCGCCGTCCATATCCAGCGGCAAGGCGATGTGATACCAGCACGTGATATCAGGAGTCGGGATCACGGTTGGCTTGCCGAACTTTCCGTCGCGCCCGCCCTTCATCCACACGAGCAAGCCCTTGGGCTTGATCAGAAAGCCGGCACCGATTACCCAATCCTTCACGCCGTCATTGTCGATGTCCACAAGCTCAGACTGGTTGGGAAAGCCGATGCCGATCTCCTCGCCACCAACCTCCACGGTGGTATCGCGATCGAAGTACTTGGTCGCAGTCCACGTGCCGAGCTTCTTGGCCTCAATCTTACCTTCTCGCGCGAGAACGTAAGCGCCGCCTGCTGAAATGGGTGGCTTAAAGCGCAGGTCGAGTCCCTCTGCCAGCGTGGTCAGTAAGAACTCCGGATAGCCGTCGTTGTTAAGGTCTGCGGGCTTGATGTAAGCCGCGCCTGGTTGATTGACGACCACCTTCTTTTCGAACGATGGCAGCGCGCTCGTCACGCCGGGCTTCGTCTTACCTTTGCATGAAGCAGCAAGCTGTGGCGCATCGCCCAAGGCGACGGGCCCTGGGGGCGGCCCCGCGTCCACCGCCGCATCGCTGCCCGCATCTTTCGACGTCGACGCATCGACTTTCGGGTCCTTCTTGTCCTCTGTACACGCCGCACACAGTGCCAACATCAGCACGAGGGCTTTCTTGCTTTGAATCACACGCCACCTCCCTTGGATCTCAACAACACGAGCGGAAGTCGGGATTCCCACAGACCCTCGTCTCAGTGTGCCGGCTAACATGTTACCTGTAACGTTGCCGTCTCCCAAGAGCCATCCACGTTGCGGGCATCGCGTCCCAGCCCCTTCCCCTGTTAGCCTGTTCTCGCATGACAGAGAAAGCCCGCCGCTCGGATGCGTACGATCAGACTTTGATGTCATCGCCGACCGGCGCTTGGGCAACACCTCGTCGTACATCCACCGACGATGCGTTGATTGGCGCCGAGCTCGCGAACACTTACCGCATCGATAAGGTGCTGGGCGAAGGCGGCATGGGGAAGCTGTACGAAGCCGAGCACGTGCGCCTCGATCGGCGTTTTGCCGTCAAAGTCGTGCATCATCCGCTCGCGGAGCGCGAAGACATCCGCGCACGTTTCGATCGCGAGGCGCGCGTGATGAGCCGCATTCGCAGCGATCACGTGGTCGATGTGATCGACGTCGTGCGTGCGCCCGATGGCCGTACCTGCATCGTCACGGAGTTGCTCGAAGGCGTGGACCTCGAACAACATCTCGCACAGTCCAATGGTAAGGTTGCCGTACCTGAAGCGGTGGTGCTCGCGCGCCAATGCCTGCGTGGCCTTGCTGCCGCCCATGCCCACGACGTCGTGCATCGCGATCTCAAGCCCTCAAACTTGTTCGTCGCCAAAGACACAACTGGAAACCTGAGTATCAAGATTTTGGACTTCGGCG
>JBKJIA010000656.1:0-7072 GCA_046598735.1 Polyangiales bacterium | reverse complement strand
CCTACCTTGACCGTGACGGCGCCCACTACAGATTCGCTGGTGGGCGGTAAGGTCAAGCTGCAGGCGACGATCAGCGATGCCGCCTCCGGCCTGGATGATGCTCTGATCGCGGTGCAGGTGGATACGGGCGACCCGCTCCCGCTCACGTATCCGCTGCTCAACACCTCTGGGTCGAACTACCTCGGCTCACTCGATGCCAATGCCTTTGTAGGCCGTTCGCAGCTCACTCTCAGGTTTCTGGCCTACGACCGCGTGGGCAATCTGATGACTAAGAGCGTGCCGGTCTACCTCGACACGGTTCCGCCTTGGATAAGCTTGGATCCTCCTCGCGTGCGTGAGGTGTATGCGGGTGCGAGCAGTACTTGCTCAGTGTCCTTTGACCCGCTCGGCCAGGCACTCAGCGACACTAAGGTGACTACCAGTAATCAGAACCTCTATCGTGCCCTGATCTGGGAGCGAGCCGTGAGCGCACCTACGCTGCGCTATGCCGGAGTCGACGACACCAAGTCGCTGCTTTACGTGCAGCGGGATCTGACCGCAGCCCTGCTCATCGACACCGATGGCGATGGGAGTTGCGACGCTATCAACGTGAATCCTGCTTCCCCGGGCCGAGCGCCGGTGCGCCTTGATCTCGGGCCGCTCACCAAGGGAGGAACGATCGTCAAGGCTACTTCGTACGACGAGATCCTGAGTGATCCCTCGGCGAATGGCCTATGCGTGCCAACGACCGCGGGAACCTCCGCGTCGCTGTGTGTCGGCAGCGACCTTGCGCGCGTGGTGAATCACGTTGCACCTACCAAGCAGAGCGTCATCTACGCGGCGTCGCCTACGGCGTCCGATTGCGGCGGTCACTACTACGAAGATCCCGGTGCTCAGGGCTGGCGCTGCGTTGCCGCAACCGCAACTGATTTGGTGGGCAACGTCTCGATCTCGGCTCCCATGCGCGTTTGCTACGATGTGGACGGTGACGGGTCCGCCTGCCCTCTGCCCGCACCCTCGTGCACTGCAAGCTGCTCAATGCCCGCCAAGTTCTCTGCTCTTGGCATGCCAAGCGTGCTCGGCGATAACCTGGCTGCGGTGGGAGTAAGTCCCACCATCAGTATGTCGGAACCGGCTCCCGCCTCCGACCCGAACACCGGCACGATCGTTACGTCGAGCAGACTGGATGTCACCTGCCAGTTGAGTGAGGGCGTGGGTGGAGCTCCGATCGATCCCACCACCGTGCGGGCGAGCGTGTACTCGGGCACGAGCACGACGGCATTGGCTACGGCCACCGCCGTGAGTATCGGCAACGGTCTGTTCAAAGCGACGGTGGACCTTACTACCGTACCGGCCGGCGCTATCCGCGTTCGCTGTGCTGGCCAAGACACAAGCAGCGTTCCGCGCGTGGCGGTCAAGGATGTAAACACCTTCTACGACAAGGGACCCACAATCGCCTTTGTCACTCATACCGCGAATCAGATGATCTCGAACTCCAGCGTACCCGTGGATTTCGACGTCACATCCGTGCCACTAGCGGGCGATACGGAGGCTGGCGTGAGTCTGTCGCAGATCAGCGCAACCGTTGATGGTGTTGCGGCTGTGGTGGGAGCAGTCGCCGGTGTACCAAACCGCTACCAGGTCACGGTGCCCGGGCGGGTCACTCCCCCAGTCAGCAGTGTGATCACCGTGACGGCGTCGAATGCTCGCACTCCTACACCAGCCACGAGCTCTGCCTCCCTCACGCTGCGCATCGACGGAGTTGCGCCCGTGGTGACCGTAGTAACACCTGCACAGAACAGTCTGGTGGGCGGCCGAGTTACCCTCTCCGCCACGGTCAGCGATGCGCTGGCTGGAGTCGCGGCAAGCAGCATCGTTGTCTCAATCGATTCGGGTTCGAGCACGGATGTCTATCCATTGACGTTCGTGAGCGGAACGACGTACACGGGTTCCTTCTTGGCCTCGAGCTATCCCGATCGCACGCAGCGAACTTTGCGTTTCTATGCGAGCGATAAAGTGGGTAATACAAGCACGCCGATCGACGTGGTGGTCGAGCTCGACACGGTGGCTCCCTGGGTAAGCTTGGATCCTCCACTTGTACGAGAGGTATACCCGGCCACTACCCCGACCTGCTCGGTCGGCGTTGACCCGGTCGGTCCCGCGGCGCTGAGCGACAAGGGCGTGACCCAGAGCTTTCAACACCTGTACCGCGCACTGGTGTGGGAGCGGGCTGTTGCCTCCGGAACTTATGCAGGCGTAAGCGCCTCCACAGTCGACCTATACGTTCAGCGTTCCACAGCCATTCCCCTGGTCGTCGATACGAATCAGGACGGCGTCTGCGACGCTGTCAACGTATCTCCCGCGAGCGGCACGGCACCTGTAAAGCTCGACCTTAGCGCCTTGACTCCAGCCGGAACCTTGCCGAAGGCTCCGACCTACGACGACATCTTGAGTGACCCCAACGGGAACGGCGTGTGTGCGCCCACGACCGCTGGCTCTCCCACCACCCTGTGCACTGGCGCAAGCGACATGTATCGCGTGCTCAGCCACGATGACACCCGACTCACGGTTCCAAGCATCGTATACGGATACTCGCCCACCACTTCGGGCAGCACCTGCACTGGAAGCAAGTATGAAGATCCCGGTGCTGAGGGATGGCGTTGCGTCGTGGCCACTGCAAGTGACGCCGTCGGCAATACCGGAATCTCGGTGCCGCTGCGTGTCTGTGTCGATGTCGATGGCGACGGCAGTGCGTGCCCACAGCAGCTCGTTCCGACCTGTCTTGGGTCTTGTACGATGCCCACTTCCCAGTCGGCGCTCGGGATGCCGCGTCTCGTTCACGCCAACGGCGTCGCCACGGCTCCGGGCCCGGAGGTCGCGATCGTGACTCCTACACCCGCCAGCAATCCTGATACCGAAACAGTGGTCACCTCCACCCCCCTTTCGGCGAAGTGCAGCGCGGCGCAAATCGTAGGTGGGGATGCGGTCGATGCGGCACAGGTCAAGCTAAGTGTCTATGCCGGTGCCAGTGTCACCGCTTCCACCATTCGCTGCGTAGCTTCCAATACGCAGGCCACAAACTGTGTTGCGACCGCGAACGGCGATGGCACGTTCACGGCGCAGCTCGACCTGAGCAACCTCTCGGCAGGCCCCATCCGGGTTCGTTGCCAAGCTCAAGATACCCATGTGCCTGCGCGCTTTGGCAGCGACGAGATCTCGACCCTGCTCGACAAGGGCCCGTCCGTCGTGTTCACGAGCCCCGCAGAAGGCAGCATTGTGGGAACGGCAGACAAGTTGCTCACGTTCGACGTGAGCCCCAATCCGCTCACGCTCACGGACGTCGAAGCGAGTGTCAACGTAGGTCAAGTCAGTGCCAGCTTGAACGGCATCCCCGTGACTGCCCTACCTGGCGCTGGCAACAGCTGGTCTTACACCGTCACCTATGATGAGTTCGGTGTGGTGCCGACGTTACCGAGCAGCCTCACGTTCACGGTGAGCGCACGCAATCAGCGCACCCCAACCGCACCTCAGGCACAGGCATCACTCCACCTTACGGTCGATCAGACTGCGCCGAGCATCACCATTACCTCCCCGAAGGCAAACGATATCGTGGGTGGGCAAGTGACGGTGGCCGCGACCATCACCGACGCGCTCGCTGGAGTAAACGACTCCACCGTAACCATCGGCGTGAACGATGGCTTCAGCACGGATGCAGTCGGCATGTACCGCACCGTGGGTACTAACAACTTCCTAGGCGTCTTCCAAGCGGGCAGCTATCCCAATCGTTCTCAGCTCACGATCAACGTGTACGCGGCGGATAAGGTAGCCAACTCCGCAACAGCGTCTGCCCTGGTCTATCTCGACACCCTGCCACCCTTCGTGAGCCTCGATCCGCGCGATATCACCGTGTCTGCCGCTGGTTGCGCCAACCTCGTATTCGATCCTGTAGGCGACCGCGCCGTGAGCGACCTTGACGTCGTGACGAGCTCCCAGCAGTTCTTCCGCGCGCTGGTCTGGGAACGCACCGTGGCCGCTCCACTCAAGCAATTCGCCGGAGTCAACAATGGGACTGTGGCGTTCTACATCCAACAGGACGGTACAGTCCCACTCCTCGCCGACAAGAACAACGACGGGGTGTGCGACATCGACACCAATCCCGTCGGCGGTTTGGCACCGATAAAAGTCAACCTATCACCCATCGCGCCAGCGGCCAGCTGCACGACCAAGGCCTGCGGCGGCTTGAACTCCGAGGACATGAGCTACGTGCTCAAACATGAAGAGATCGCCGCGACCACGTCTTCCGTCTCGAGTGTCGTCTACGGCGTTTCGCCCACGGGCTCGGGTGCCGGGTGCACAGGTACTTACTATCAACAGGATGGCAGCGTTGGCTGGCGCTGCGTGGTGGCAACTGCCACCGATGCGGTGGGTAACGTCGGCATTTCGAACCCCATCTCGGTCTGCTACGGCGGCGTTACCGCCTGTGCAGCAGCGCCTGCTCCGGTGTGCCGCTCCACCTGCACACAGCAGGTGATGGACGATTCCACGGTGCCGCTAACCTGGCAAGTGAAGTAGTCTCGCCGAGACCGCACCCTGCCCTTTCCTTTTCATAGTGCGCAATGCGTGGCAATCGCACCGTGAACGTCGTTCCACTCTTGGCTGACTCGGCTTCAATCGTTCCTTCGTGAGCGGCGCTGGGATCTGACGACAGGAAACGCGCTTGCTGCCGGGTGCGGCGAAGGCCATCCTCGCGCGATGCACGTCGCGAATTCGCCGAACCCGTGGCTCTTAGGGTGGCGCCTACTTGTTCTCGTGGCTGCCGCGTTCTCGTTCAGCGGCTGCGGCGCCGATGCCACCGAAGCGCAGAGCTGCAGCGAGCCCCGCTACGACGGGGCGGCGACCGACGAAGCCTTTCGGGCCCTCGACGATGAAGAGCCCAAAATCCCTGGTAGACCTGCACTGGCCCCCGAGATCACGCGTCCCACCGAGGGTCAGGAGATCGCGGCCACTGACTTTGCTCCCCGCATCGAATGGACGTCCGCGCTGGGCCAGACCGCACTGACCAAGCCGCGCCAACGTCGCGGCACAACTCGGACGGTGGAGATGGCGTCGGGCTCGCTGTTCTTCAGTCGGGCCCAAGCCCACGGCCTGAAGGTCAACGGTCCATTTTTTAGACTGAAGATCACGATTCCGGGTCAGGCCTGTCCGGTCACGGTGGCAACCACCGAGACCTACTGGCAGATGGACGGCGCCAGCTGGACGCTAATCCGTAAGGCAGTCGGCCAGACGATCAGTCTGGCAATCTCTGGTGCTTACCTCACCGACGACGAGGTGACGGAAGGCCCCTACCTCTCGGCGAAGCCGCGATCGTTTCGCATTGTCGAAGCGGATCCTTGAGCGTTGCCGGCCCCCCCTCAGGTCTGCGAGGCCGTAGTCGTCGTATTTGAGTCTTGACCTGATGCTGGCTAGTCGGTATATCAGCGGACCCCCCTGAACCGGTGGCGAGCGTGTGCTCGCCTTGGCTCGCTCCCCGAAAGGCCGTACGCGCATGCTCAATCGTCGCAAATTTATCAAGGTTAGTGCCGCTGGCGTGGCTGCAGCGGGCGTGCTGCCTGGCTGTGCCGAACCCATGGAAGGTGACGAGGACTACATCGAGAGCACCGAGTCGGCGCTGACGTACACGAAGTTCGCGGCCCAGTTGCCGATCGCTCCCGCCGTGATGTCGCCCACCAGCTCCGACGCGACGACGGACTACTACAGCATCACGATGGCGCCGAGCACTGCGCAACTGGCCTCAAGTGGCCCAGCCACGAACCTGTGGACGTACAACGGCACCTGGCCAGGTCCCACCATGCGCGTCAAGCGCGGGCGTCCGGCCCAGGTGACTTACACGAACAACGTGTCGCAGGTGACTTCGATCCATAACCACGGGCACATGGTTCCTGCGACCAGTGACGGTCACCCCACGGATTACATCTACCCCGGCTTCGCCAAGACCTATTACTACCCGAACAACCAGCTCGCCACGACGCTCTGGTACCACGACCACGCGATGGACAAGACCGGTGAGCAGGTCTACCGGGGTCTGGCGGGTTTCTACATCATCGAATCGCAGCCGGGCGACGCCGACTACACGCTGCAGCAGGGCCTCCCGAGCGGCAACTACGACTATCCACTCGTGTTCCAGGATCGTAAGTTCGATGCCAACAACCAGCTCGTTTACGGGCCGCTCGCCACCAGCGATGTCCAGAACGGATGGATCGGCGACACGGCGTTTGTGAATGGCCTGCCAGTTCCGACGCTTAAGGTCGAACCGCGCAAGTATCGCTTCCGGCTGCTCAATGGTTCCAATGCGCGCATGTACTTCCTCAAGCTGCTCAACGGCACGGCGCCAGTGACGGTGCAGCAAGTCGGCTCGGACGGCGGCCTGTTGCCCGCGCGCGTCGATCGCACGATGACCTATTTCGCTCCCGGCGAGCGGCTCGAGGTCGTGATTGACTTCACGAGCTACGCAGGCAGAACGCTCCAGTTCAAGAACTACACGACCGAGGGTGGAAACAAGCTCGACGCGTTGGCAGACATCATGCGGTTCGACGTCAGCTTGCCGCTCGCCGGCGCGGATACGCCCGCGGTGCCCAGCACCCTCTTGCCCATCACGCGCTTGGTGCAGGACCCGTCCATGGTCACCCGCACGGTAGCCCTCGACAACTGGAACTCGCGCACCGCGACGTGGACGCTCAATGGTAAGGCGTTCGATGCGGCGCGCATCGACTTCGACAACATCCGGCTTGGTACGACCGAGGTCTGGCTGCTCGACAACAACACGAGCGAGGTCCACCCGTTCCACATTCACTTGATTCAGTTCCAGGTGCTCGACATGAGCATCAAGGGCAGCGCGATCGCGCCGTACCCGTGGTGGGCCGGCTGGAAGGACACGATCTTCTTGCCCGCGTGGACGAAGCTGCACGTGATCATGAAGTGGGAAGGCTACGCGGGAACCTACGTCTGCCACTGCCACAAGCTTGAGCATGAGGATCACGGCATGATGATGCAGATCCGCACGGTGCCCTGAGCCAATCGATGACGTGGTGCGTCC
>JBKJIA010000571.1:0-5617 GCA_046598735.1 Polyangiales bacterium | reverse complement strand
CACCGGTACCAAGCTTATCGACGTGACCAGACTTGTGCAGGCCTGGGTGAACGGTGAGGCGGTCTACGGCATCGGTCTCTATCCGACCGGCCCGGACGGTGTCGGCATTCCGAGTGCGGAACACAGTGTGCTCCAGAATCGGCCGACCTTACGTATCACCTATCGCCGCACCAACTGAGCCACCAGCCTCGCGGCGCGGGGCGTCCTGCGCCCTTTCCGGGCCCCGAATGCCCGAGGCTGGTTCCCGATCGCTGACCATTTCGTTGCATGCTGCGTGAAATGCAACGTTTGCTGCGTGAAATGCAACATGCTCGGCGGCCACCAAGCAGCGAGTGCGACAGCGACTGCCCCGCGGGGCAACCGCACTCCGACCTTTAACCGAAGTACCTTCGCGCTTTCTGCCCCTGTTCCCGGATAAATGGCGAGTCCTGCACGGGAACGGCACGAGGGTTGCTCTTCTACTCAACGATGGCACCGCCCAGAGGCGCGTTGAGCAGGAGGAGTCCGGTATATGCAGACCTGGATAGGTGCAGGGCGCACTCGTGGTAGTGGCCGCTCTGGTCGGTGCTGTGCGGACGTTTCCGAGGAAGAACTAGCTGAGCTCGGATTGAGGACCTGACCAGCGTGAACGGCCTGCGGACCGTGATCGGTCGGAGTACCACCAACGGCCTAAGTACCGTGAACGGTTTGCTTACCATTCATGGTTTGCCGACACTCGGTGGGTCAAGGCCGTGAATGGACTCCCCGTCAACTGCGACGGCACCAAGTACCAGGAGCCACCTGCACAGGCACTCCTGACAGTCTGCTGAGTCGAAGCAGAGTCTCCGTCTATGCTCCCCGCCACGCGCCGGTGCGGGTGTGTTGCATTGGTTGCCGAAAGGTAAGGTTAGGTCTTGGCGGCCAGTCTTGAGTACCTTATGAGGTAGCTCCTCTCACGGCCCGGTTCTTTGCGAAAAAGGATGGTGAAGGGGGTAATGCCGGGCGACATAAAGTCACATGCGCAATTCCACATTCTCACAACTAACCACCAACCAACCAACCAACCAGCATCCGCGTGGCCGCGCGTGGATCCCTTTGCTTTCGTTGGCACTCCTGCATGCCGCCAGCGCCTGCGCGCCGGCCGGCGACACCGGAGACCCAGGACTCGAGCTCGGCTCATACGACGATGGCGGCGTGCTGGACGACAAAGCGCTGCCGTCCGCAAGCTATCAAGCGGAGAGCCGCACCGCGCAGAGCGGATGTGCTGAGGCCACGAACTACGCCGGCTATACCGGTGCCAGTTTCATGGACTTTGGCGGCAACGGCACCTGCATCGAGTGGAACAACATCTCGGCTCCGGGGGCTGGCCGGTACGCGCTGCGCATGCGCTATGCCAACGGCGCGGCTGCCAATCGCGCTGCCGCCATCTTGGTCAACGGCCAGAGCATAGGAAGCATCCCTTTCGCTGTCACTGGGGGCTGGGACAAATGGGGCACCGGGTCCATCGATGTGTCCCTTGGCCGCGGCAACAATACGATTCGCGTGCTGGCCAATACCAGCACAGGTGGCCCCAACGTCGATCGCATGGACGTCGTAGCGACCGACCTTTGCCCGAGTGACTCCAGTAAGGTCGAGCCGGGCGAATGTGGCTGCGGAGTGCCCGAGGGCAGCTGCGGTCCTGCCGTTGTGGGGCTGCTCGATCGGCCGAGTGGGACCAAGCTCCGCCTGGCTTCCTGGAACGTGTTCCGCGGCTCGGTGTTTCCAAACACGGACGCTATCTGGCAAGTGATCAACAGCTCGATCAGGGGGAAGGCTGCTCGCCGCGAGGGCGGTGCGCGAATATTCCAGACTGTGAAAGCTGACATCTGGAACCTGCAAGAGACCGTTTACAACGCCACGGGCCTTCCTTCGGGAATCACGCTCGCCGACATCAACACCAGGCTCGCCCAGTACATGCAGAGCGTAACCGGCGATACCTGGAGCGTGAGGTGCAATGGCAGTGGGCTGTGCACCATGATCCGCGGAAGCCTCCGCTTTGCGGAGAGCTGGAATCCACACGTTCGTGTCGCCGGCAACCGGGTCATTTTGGCCGACGGGTCGAAGGTGCTGATCGTCAATGTGCACTACATGACCGAGGACCAGGCCAAGCAGACGGCCGCGCTCATCCAATCCGCGGGAACGGGTGACGCGGCAGTATTCGTTGGCGGCGACTTCAACGACACGGTGAACGGCGCGCGCTACAACGCCGTCGCCGCCGTCCCGGGGATCAAGCCTCTGAGCATGTTCCACCTCAGAGATCCTGCCGCGAGCCACCTAGCTGATGCGGTGAAGAATGCTCCTCCGTTCCGCAACACGAAGGGGTATGTGACCTTCGACAGCGGGCCTGCTGGACGGGACGTGGTGACGGCGGTCGGTGGCGGGTACATCGATCATTTCTTCCTGCGCTCAGCCTGGGGCTCCGAACACCGCTTCGTGCTCAACACATTCTTGCTCTCCCGAGCAACGCTCGGAGCACAACGGCTAAACGCACTGGACGTGGCCCTCGAGGCAGAGGCCTACCTGCCGTATTTCAGAGACTTCGCGACCCAGGGGATTGTGTACGAGCTGCCCGCCGACATACATGCCATCGATCACGATCACCTGCCGATGATCGTCGATTTCACGTCGCCCTAAGCGCTATCTACGGCCAGCCACCCCGCGCGATCGACTGCTCGCCTCTTCCGAGATCGACGTGAGAGGCAATAGGGTGGGGATTTCTAGTGGACGTCCAGCGCAGCGATGTGCGAGGCCCACAGCGCGGGAGAGCGGACGCCGTCTTCGCCTTACTGTTCGCCGCCCGACTCGCGCGTCGCCCTGCTTGGCAGCCAGCGACAAGTGCGAGACCTTCGCCGAGAGAGGCGGCGGGCCGTGCGGCGGCGGGCCGTGCGGCGGCTCAGGGCCCCGTGAGGATGCCCTGGCTTGTGATCCAAGTCTGGGCGCTGCTCTTGTACGCGAGTTGGGCGGCCTTTGCGAGCACGCGGCGCTCGGCGTGGTCACCAACGCCGAAAATCAGTCGACATGGATGGTGTAGACGAGGTGCTTGATCAGCTTCTCGTCGTTCACTCCATCACCGTCCGTGTCGTAGCCGCAGTTGAGGCTTTCGGCATGCCAGGAGACGGTGTGCTGGCCGGGACGCAGCGGAGGAAGCATCACGTGGATGCCTGCAGTAATGGCGCCGTCGGCGCTTTCACCCGCAAGCAACTCTTCGAGCAGACTACCTTCATACACGGGAAAATCGTAGACCCCTGTCTTCGTGTAGCTCCCGCTCACGTCGAACGTTTTGCCGTCGACGGTTACGCTGGCCGTCGCGTCGGTGGCGCAGTTTACGTAGCTCAGCATCGCATCATAGGTCTTCGTTTCCGCAGGATCGGACTCAAAGGCAATGTAGTTACTGCTGAGGATGGAGAGGTACAGCCGCTGCCCCCGGCCGATGTCACAGCTGCGCTCCTGGGGGCCATCCAAGAATGTGCCGGACAGGAAGGCGACCTTGCCGGACTCGGACTCCCCGCAGAACGGCGCGTTGCCCAACAAGGGGTTTTCCTCCTCTGGTTGATTGAAAGCCCAGATCCAATACTCCTTCACGGATTGCTCATACAGCTTGTCCAAAGGCTTGCCTTTGGCAGCTGCGGGTGCGACGAACGCAGTCGTGGAAGCAGCGGCGCAAAGCACGCCGAATAAAAGCTTCTTCATGTCTTTCGTACTCCTGAGGGGGATGGTTCCTTGGATTCGCAATTTTTCTGCATCACAACGCCAACCAGGGATTGAGGCGGCGCCAGGCTGTGATGGGGTAGTTCCAGGTCCTCGTAGACGTGCCCGGCCCCGAGCACACACCCGCAGTGCTTCTGGACCCTTCACCACCATAGCCACCGTCAGCCCAGGAGCACTTCTCATACTTCGTGCTGTCAGGCCTCACGGCACTCCAGCTGTGTGATCTGGCGGTGAACGTGCCAATGTTGATGGCGCTGCAGCCAGGCATGGCGTCTATAAACGCGGAATACGTACGCGCATTCCTGCCGGCGTAGGCGCAGGAGCGGAGCTGCAGGCCGTTCGAGGTAAGCAAGCCTCTTTCGACGTCGGCCACGGTGCGGGCGTGATCATAGCCGGACACGACGTATGCCTGGGCTGGGCTCTTGAAGATGTTGCCGAAGAACGCGCTCTCCACGACATTATAGTCAGTGTGGCTCAAGCCGAGCGGGTTGCCTGACCATGCCGCGGTCAGGTTGACCGAGCGGTGCACTCCGTTCTGGTTGATGAGCGCCAGAAGGCAGGCGGTCATCTTCTCCTCGCAGGCCTGCGAGCACGAGCCCGTCGCCCACTCGGGAGCGACGCCAAGCTGCCCCGGCAAGGAGACCAGGCTATTGTTGTAGTCCTTGATCGAGATCGTCGTGCTGGCTGGGAGCGCGCACCGCACCACATATCCGGCCGTGATGACACCTTCTGCACTCTTCATGAGGCCCGCGGACATGCTCAGGAGACCGTCTGGCATGCCGCTACACTGCGAGCTGGTCCTGCCCTGGCAATCGACGTACAAACCATTCTTAGTGGTCAGGCCGTTTCGAGTCGCGAGACCATTCATCGTGATCAGGCCGTTCGTCGACTTCAAGCCGTTCTCAGTGGTCAGACCGTTCAGCGCGATCAGGCCGTTGGTGGAGATGAGACCGTTCTGGGACGTCAGACCGTTGATGGCGACGAGGCCGTTTTCGGCGACGAGCCCCTGGCTGAGCGTCTCGAGCTCGGCCTCCTCTTCATCCGTGTATTCTTCCGTGTAGCCGAGCTCATCCGGGGCGAGAGCGCCAGGAGCACAACCGCCCGCCGCCAGTCCTAGAGCCAGCATCAGACCTCCTACACTCCATCCGTTGACCGTCATCGATTCCATGTGACCTCCTCTGCGACGCGACATCGGTGGAAGAACAGGAGTGCTCGCCACGGTCCGACGCTTGGTTCAGGTCAGAGCAGAGCAACGCTCATGCCGTGATTACCAAATGATCGCAGAAGCACACATCTGACGCCTACTGCTGTCGTGGCGTATTAACGATGGCAATGAAATGTGGGTAAGTTGGCGGAGTCACGCTCCGCTGACGCAACACTCGCCACTTCCAGCGCAACAAAAGGTTACGTCGGAGGCAACGCGCTATGCGCACGTCGGAAGTGATGAGCGGAATTCGATCGTAAGGTTTCCCGTCCTTCCCAAGGTCATCACGCCACCCTGGCCGATCGACGAAATTGCGATCACTGAAGGGGTGACTCGGGACACCACGGTCAGAGCCTCAAGTCATGAAGGCATACCTTCCGTGAAGACAGTAAGTGATCTGGTGTGTCGGAGTGTACCACGTCTGGTGGAACCATCGGCGCTCGCAGTAACCAACTACCCGGAGGATTTCATGGCACAACAACGCATAGACATCGCGGCGAGTACGCAAGGGGCGCGAAACCCGCTGCGGTTCGCCATCCCGTTGGTGCTGGCCTGCCTGAGTGCCTGCGGGTCGCTTGAGGGCGATTCCGCCGCGCCCGACGCGGCCATCACCAAGCCCGACCTGACCGGGCCCGTCGAGCTGGCCTACGTCGAAGATTCGGAGGGCGCTTCGGCGCTTGAATACAG
>JBKJIA010000417.1:0-3628 GCA_046598735.1 Polyangiales bacterium | reverse complement strand
ATGGCAACCTGCAGGCGGTGCTCGACGAGTATGCCCACGTGCTCGTCGAGAGCGAGGGGTGCGTCGGAGCCAGCGGCGAGAAGATCGCCGAGACGGTCTCGGCCGCCATCCAGCTCGCTCTCTCGCCGCGTCCCGCGACACCTAACGTCGATGAACTGCGTATGCGTGGCGGTGTCCCGACTGCGGAAGCCTTCAAAGTAAGGTGCCGCTATGCCCTGCGCTTTGGCGAAGTTCGCGACGACGACGGGGGCACGGTGGCGCGCGCCGAAACCGTCCGTGCCGCATTCAACTCCCCCTTTCGTCCGTTTGTGCTCGCCTCCACTTCGGTGGGGCAAGAAGGGCTCGACTTCCACCACTACTGCCACGTCGTCTACCACTGGAACCTGCCCAGCAACCCGGTTGACCTCGAGCAGCGCGAGGGGCGTGTCCATCGCTACAAGGGCCATGCGGTGCGGCGCAATGTTGCGAAGTGCTACGGCCTCGAAGGACTACGCACGCGCTGGAACCGCACCGGTGACCCGTGGGCGCGGCTATTCGAGTTGGCCGCCGCAGATCGCCCACCCGGCGCAAACGAACTGAACCCGTACTGGCTGTTTGAGACGGAGGGCGGCGTGCAAGTCGAGCGCCGCGTTCCGCTACTGCCGATGAGCCGCGAGGTGGGCCAGCTCGAGCGACTCAAGAAGCAGCTCGCTGTGTACAGATTGGCTTTCGGGCAACCAAGGCAGGAGGACCTGCTCGCGTACTTGAGTGAGCAACAGTTGAGCCCGGAGGCCGTCGACGCCTGGCGTGTCTGTCTCGAGCCATTGCCGCGCGATGGAGAGGTGTAGGCAGGCCCTCGATGGGATGCCCCCAGTCAGCCCCCTTCAACCCCGCGACATATTCCGTCCACGATCCTCGCGTAGGTACTTCCGCGATCTAAGTGGAAGATCAGGCCAGGTGGTGGTCGACGTTGCGCAACGGCCCTCTGCAGTACTCTGAGGACGAGGTCCGAGTCGTTGTGTTCGCTCATCGCCCAGCCGCCGACGCGCCTCGAGAGCGCTCGGAATCGTCGGTGGTGTAGTCATAGATCGTTCCCGCCTCGAGGCGGGACAGCGTCGCGCAGTGTCACATTAGTCAAAACGGCTCCTCATCCTCCACCCCAAACACCACCGGCGGCACCGTCGCCCGCGACACCACCTCGATCGCCTCCGCCTTCAACGCCTCCGCCAACAGCGGCGTCGTCTCCCCCACGCCCACAAACTGCAACGTCTCCTTCGCCCGCGTGGTTACCATATACAGCGCACGCTTCCCATCCGTCGTCGCCGGATAGTGCTTCTCACTCGGCTCGACCACGATCACCGCGTCAAACTCCAGGCCCTTCACCTGCCGCGAGTTGCTCACCGTGATCCCAGGCGAAAAATCGAAGTCCTTGTTGTGCCCAAGCCTTACGGTCGTGCCCGAGTCCGCAAGCACCTTCACCAGCTCCTGGTGCAGCGCGGAAGCGTCTTTCGCGCCACGACACACCACGCACACGTGCGCGGCCCGATTCTCCTCGTGCGCTGCGTGCGCCAGATCCGCCACGCGCTTCACCAGCCCCTCGTGACTCTGGGCGATGCTCAGGGTGGGCTTCGCGCCGGGCCTGCCGCCCTCGTTCTTTTCGCCGAGAATACTGTCAGCCACGTTCATGATCGGCTGCGTAGACCGATGCGCCACTTCCAGCCGCGCCACCTGCGCCCCCGTCACACCGAGCTCCTTGGCCAGGGCATCCCAGCCGATGAAGTCGGCGTCGGGCACGATCTTTTGATTCACGTCGCCGACGATGGTAACTCCCGTGCGCGAACGAACAGACGCCAGCAAGGCCGTCAGCTCCACGGCGCCAAAGTCTTGGGCCTCATCGACCACCAAGTGATCGTACACGCGCACTTCGTCATCACGCGTGTGGTCAGGGTAGCCGCCGTTCTTGAGCTGGATCAGGCGCAGTAACAGGGCCAGGTCCTCGAACGCAACCTTAGTACCCGGCCTGCGATCGGTTCCGCCATCCCCCTGCATGGCAGCTTGAAACGCGCTCAGCGCCGCGAGGTCTTCCGCCTTCGCGGTCGGCATGTGGGTGGCGAGTAAGGGGGTGTCACTAAGAAGCTTGAGTAGTTCCTCCTTGTACTGGGTCATGCGCGCCACGCCCTGGTGGAAGACGGCGTGCACTTGGGTCAGGCGTTGCTGCTCGCTACCTCGGGCAGCGTCTCGCTGGGCGAGCACTTCGCCGCGCAGGGCCACCAAGCGTCTCACCACCGGGGTGTCGAGGGCGCGATAGCGTTTCATCCACTCCGCGGAACCGTAAGGTACGAGCTTCTCTTCGAGCCACCCCTCGAGGGTGCGCGACTGCCTATCCACAAAGGCTTCGAGCGCGCGCAGCACGCCGATTTGCTTCTTGAGTGCCGCGGCGGTGGCCCGACCAGGACGCTCGCTGGTGTCGATCTCGACCGCGCCACGATACGAGCGTTTGACCTCGTTGAGCGCCCAACCGTGAAAGGTGTCGAGCTGCGCGGCCTCGAGCTTGAGCGGGACGAGCGCGTGGCGCACAAAGCTGCTCAGCGCTTTGTTGAACATCACGATCAGGACCTTAGACGCATCGACGGGTGGCTCGCGCGCGTCCTCGTCGGCAAAGGTCAACCACGCCACGCGATACAGGGCCACCGTGGTCTTACCTGAGCCCGCACGCCCCTGGATGATCACCGGGTTGCGACGACTCGCGGTGATCAACCGATACTGCGCGGGCGTGAGCAACGCGAGCACGTCGGGCAATCCCTCCACGTGCGTCGCCTGTCGCCGCTCGCTGCCGGGCACCTCAAAGCCTGTGTCGTTGGCGACGACGGCGACCTTACCATCCGCGGTGCGCAACTCCACCCGGCGCACGGTGCGCGCCCGCGCAGTGATCGCCGCCAGACTCTCGACCACGCCCGCTATGGCGGCAAAGCCTGGCGCATCGAGCTCGAACTCCTCGCCGGGTGCCGCGTCGTAGTAAGCGCGAGCGAGCGGATGCCGCCAATCGAGAATGCGCTCGTCGAGCACCCGCCGCGGCCCGAGCTTATAGGGCCGCACGTCGTTCGCGACGCGCAGCGTAAAACGTCCGAACCATGGCTCATCCGTGTCGAGCCGTGCGCAACTTCCGCGAAAGTCCGTGTCGAGTTGTTTGGCAAGCTCGGTCGCGTTCATGCTCTCTCCATGCAGGTGGCCACGCACGCTGGCTGCAGCCGCAGCCCCGTTTGCAGACTAAACCTGTCGAATGCCGGGCTCCCCAAGTGCGACTGCGCCGCCTGCCCGGCGTTAGGCATAGTCGCCAGAGGCACGGGGGTGGATCAAGTGTGATCGCGAGAGGGATGACATATTTGGTCCAGCCGTGTAGGCAGGCGCAGGTGCGGGTCGCACTGCAAGCGGCTGGGCGTGCGGCTCGCACCGCGCGCGAATCGGCAATGCGTAGTGCCCCGCGCGCTGATCACTTCTCTACCCTGGGGTGATTCGCGCTCTCCCCGCAGCTGCCCCTGCTACTCCCTTACGGTGTCCGACGAACCCGACCCTCCGAATCCGCTGCAAGGCCTCGATGCTACGCGCCCTCACGACGCGTTGTTCAAGTTTACCTTTTCGCAGCCTCGCC
>JBKJIA010000258.1:0-8197 GCA_046598735.1 Polyangiales bacterium | reverse complement strand
ATCCCTTTGCGGCGGACGCGTTGGGGGCCAGTTTGGCCCTGGCGAGCCCGGATGATAGGGTCAGCCGGCGCTCGCCACAACTCGTGGCCGGCGCGGCTTTCCGGCAGCAGGCAAAGGGCAAAGGCTCGTGAATCGCACCCGCTTCATCACGCTCGTGGCGCTGGCTTTCGTGGCCTATGCGGCGGCAGCCGCAGGCGCGGCGTCACTGCCCTTCGACGTGGGCCAGATTTTTGCATTGTGCGTCGCGCTAGTCTTGGCGTTTAGCCCGGCATTCGTGCCCCGCAGCGAGCCGAACGAGCCCGCTGCGCGCGTGGGTTTGCTGGGCGTGGCCCTTTCGCTCTCGCTTGCTGCGTGGGTCGCGCGCGGCCTGGCTGCCTTGGCGGGCGAGATCTCGCTCTCGCTACTCTTACCGTTTGCAGGGCTCTCGCTGCTCGAGCTTTCGCTCAATGCGCCCGATGTTCCCGCGCGGCTCGCCCGCCAGATCCGCTCCATCGTGGTGGTGCGCTGGCTCGCGGGCTTGGCAGCATTCGTCGGCGTTGCGGCCGCGCTGCCGCCCGTTTGGCTATTTGGACGCGCGTGGATAGCTCCGAGCGCAGCCGCGGCAGCGCCGGGCGTGTTTGCGCTGAGTGCGGCTTGCCTGGCGCTGTCGGTCCGCTTCTCACGTCGTCGTTTGGGCAGTCAGGCCCGCGCGTTGGCCGCCAACCTGTTTCCTTTGATCGGTACATGCATGGCTGCCGCGCTGTTCGCGCTTTCGTTGCTGATCGCGCGTCGTCCGATCGCAGTCGGATACGCCGATGCTTGTACCGCGCTGGTGGCACTCACCTTGGCGGGAGGCCACGTATGGCTGGTCTCGCCTCAGCGAGCCTTGTCTGCAGGACCTTTGCTGCGCGGCTGGTTCAGCACCGCCGCGGCCCTTTCTGTCACGCTCGCAGGTGCGTTGGCGTTGCAATCACTGTGGCCGTCTGACGGTCTGCTGCGCGTGGCCGGGCTTGCCCTCGTGATCCTGGCGTTTGCGGCGTTGCGCGCGTTGTCTACGCGGCTCGTGTACGCGGCGTTAGCGCCTGCGCGCGGGCGCATGTTGAACGCAATCGAGCACGCGCGTGCCGATTTTGCGGGCTGTACCTCGCTCGATGATCTCGCGGCACGTGTGCTGCGCCCGCTGCGGCGTGCCGCCCTGCTACCCGAAGCGGCACCCTTACTGTTCACGACTCATCCCGCCCACGAGTTTCGCCTCGACGCAGCCGGCCAACCGCAGACGAGGCCAGGCAGCTTGCCCGCCGTGATCGTCAAGCAGTTCGAGCGGGCGGGCCTCGTGCCAATTGTGCGGGCCGAGGTTGCCGCTCTGCTTGTGCGGCGACCCGAGCTGCGCGAAGTGTTGCATACGCTCGACGAAGCAGGCCTGAGCGTCGTGTTGCCGCTGGTTGCAGACGGCGAGCTCGAAGGCGTGCTGTTTTTGGCTGCGGGCGCGCGTCGTTCGGCCCTCAGCCTCGAAGAGCTGACTCAGCTCGAGCACTTGGGTCGCGGTCTGGCTGCCATGATCTGCGTTTTGTCCGCACGCGAGCGAGCCCACGCCCGCGCGCAACAGGCCGTGCAAGACGCGGAGACGCTCAGCACGCGTCTCGATGAGCTCACGCACGATCTGCAGCACACGCGCGCCCAGTTCCAGTCGCTCGTGGCAGGCGATAACAGTGAGCGACAGACCCGCCAGCTGATTGCTTACAGCGCTTCGATGCGCGGGCTTCTACAGCGGCTCGAACAAGTTGCACCCCACGACCTACCGGTTGCACTCGTCACAGAAGTCGGCATGTCGACGGCAGCACTGGCGCAGCTTGTGCACGATGCGAGCGGGCGCCGCACCTTACCTTTTGTGGCGATGGATTGCGCTGCCTTGCGCAGCGAGGATGCTCAGGCGCGCCTGTTCGGTGCTCATAGCGCTTCTACCGCAAGCCCGGGCCTGCTCGAGCTTGCCGATCAGGGCACCTTACTGTTGTGCGACGTGCCTGCCTTGCCGCTCGAGGCCCAGCGCGCGCTCGCGAGTGCGCTGTCTGAGCATCGCGCGCGTCGCATTGGCTCGGAAAGAACCTATCCGGCGCGCGCGCGTCTGATCGCAACCTTACGTGCTCCGCTCGCGGATCTGCTGTTGGCCGGCGTGATCGCGCCCGAGCTTGCACGCTGGCTGGAGCCGACCAGCTACCGCGTGCCGCCTTTGCGCGAACGCCCGGAAGATCTCGAGTCGCTGCTGATGATTGCCGTCGATCGGGCGGCTCGCGTCTCAGGCCGGCTCGTGCCCGGCCTTACGCCCGAGGCCTTGCGTGCGCTCAGCGAATATCCATGGCCAGGCAATGGAGGCGAGCTCGAAAGTGTGATGACCCGGGCCGTGCTCGCTTGTCGCGGCCCCCGCATCACGCTTTCCGATCTGCCGCCTCTGCCGGCAGCAGGCGCCACGAATCAAGGCTCGTTCCTCGATCAGGAGCGCGAAATATTGCGACGCGCCCTGGAGCGCGCGGACGGCAACAAGACGCGAGCTGCGCGCGCGCTGGGTCTGAAGCGCACGACTCTGATCGAGAAGCTCAAGCGTCACGCCCTCGACGACGCCGAGCCCGACACCAAACACTAACTGTCAGGTACGATGCGCTCAGAGCCCTTGTAAATATGGGTTCATGCGCCGTTGCTCGCCGATGGTCGAAGTCGGGCCATGGCCCGGCAAGAAGGTGACATCGTCAGGCAAACTCAGGATCTGAGTCTTGATCGAGTGGAGCAGCGTTTGGTGATCGCCGCGCGGCAAATCCGTGCGCCCGATCGACCCATGAAACAGTACGTCGCCCACGATCGCGACCTTGTACTCGACGTTGTAGAAGATCACGTGGCCCGGCGTGTGACCCGGACAATGGCGCACTTCGAATGTTTCCGCGCCCACCGTGACCGTGTCGCCCTGCGCAAGCCATCGATCCGGCACGAACGGAGCCGCGTGCGGAATGCCAAACATCTGGCCCTGCATGGCCAGTGCTTGAATCAGGAATTCATCCTCGCGCTCGGGCCCTATCACCGGCACAGCCAGCTGCTTCGCTAGATCGCTGGTGGCACCTGCGTGATCGATGTGCGCGTGCGTCAGTAAGATCTGTTCGATCTTGACGCCTTCTTTTTCGATCTCCGCGAGCAAGAGATCGAGATCGCCGCCTGGATCGACAACCGCTCCTTTGCCGGTCTTTTCGCAGCGAATGATCGAGCAGTTCTGTTGAAACGCGGTGACGGGTATGACGCTTATCTGCATGACGGCCTCAGATCTGTGCGCGCACGAGGATGAATTTATTGTTCTCCCGCGGCGTCGAGAGCTCTTCGACCTTACGCTGTCCCAGCAAGCGCTTGAAGTTGCCAAGGCGCGAATGTTCCAGCAAGAAGTAAGCGTTCTTGTGCTGGTTGTTGGCAAGCCACTCCGTGATCTGCTTGTTGTCGAGCTGGATGAACACGTGCACGTGATTGCCGCTGTAAAGGTTTTCGCCCTTCCAGTTCATCTGCCAAGCAACGAGTGGCTCCTTGGCGCTTTTGCGCTGCGCGTAGTAGCGCTTCACGAGCTCGCGCTGTCCCCAATGCGGCGACAGATCCATCATGTACACGTCGAGCGACCAAGCTGAGAACCAGACCGCGCAGCCAAGCAGACCGTAGAGCGCCGTTTTGCGTAGAAAAGGTAAGGCCGCCGTGATCGTGAGCACGAAGATCACGATGGAGAAACCCGCCAGACTCGCTCGGTAATCAAGGTGATCGGGGAAGGGCCGCTGGTAGTTGTACACGAACAGGTCAATCAGCCGTTCGTGCCCGAGCGGATGTTCCGTGGTCGTCCAGCTCAAATCGCGACCCGCAAACGCGGCCAAGATGGCACCTGCGATAAGCGTCACGGAAAAGGCTGCGTCCTCGGGCCTGCGTTCGCGTGGTCGGCCATCCCCAGAGAATGCGAGTGCCAGCAAGAACAGTAAGACCCCCAGCGTGATAAGGGCCGCACACAACCAACCGTTCCATGGATGCAGCTCAACCCAGGTCGCGCGTTGTGCTGGGACCACGCTCTCAGGAATTACGCCGCGCACGCTGCCCCACAAACCAGCGGTGCCGAGCAGAAGCGGCAACGGCGCAAGCGCGCACAGCGCATGACTCATGATTCGGCGCACACGATTTTGCGCGTTCTGTCCCTGCCCGAGCATCTGATCCAGCAATACCCCTATCGCCATCGCCATCGGCGGAATGGTGGGGAAAATGTAGTGGTGAAACTTCGTGATCATGCCGTTGAACAAGGCAAAACCGGCGATCCACCACATTGCGATCAAGAGCAGCGAGCGCCTGCGTGACTCGTCTTCGGGCTTGTCGGCGCGCGTAACTGCGATGAAGCAAACGAAGGCCGCGGGTGCGAGCCCCAGCCATGGAAACGCGCCGTAGCCGAGCTGCCAGAGAAAGTATTGGATGCTGCCCGTATCGCCATGTACGCCGGACGCGAGACGGTTGATGTGATCGTGGATCAGCAAACGGTCCGTAAAGAATGGCCCCAGGCGTCCGTACATCGCCACGTACCAAGGCAAGCCCGTGACGGCGATGGTAAGCATGCCGGCCGCGATGCGTAGCTTGCCGGAGATCAACAGCGACCAACGGCCGGTGGCGACGAGATAGAAGCCTGCAATCAAGCCGGGCAAAGCAAAGCCAGGAATGCCCTTGGCCATCCAGGCGAAAGAGCAGAACAGGTAGAAGCCGAACATGGCGAGCTGTTGGGTGCGCCGTTCTTTGCGCAACATCCACAGCAGGCCCACGAGGCCGAGCAACCACAAGAGGCCCTGGGCCAGCGGCTGCGCCCACAACACCGTCAGATGAGGCCCCCGCGTGCGCAAGGCAGCGTTGCCCGAGATGCCACCATTACCCGCTGAGCCGAACTGGAAAACGTCGCGATGCAGCCAGAAGCCTGACTTTTGATCGATCACGAAAGTAAGGTTGCGCGTGATCAAGTACAGCGCCTGCGGCAACGCCACCATTACGAACGCGACGATCACCACGGACTGCCACGAAATTTGCAATGGGCCCAAGCGGTAGCGGACAGCTTCGCGCGTTTCCGGCTCTTCGAGTGCGATAAGCAGCAGGGCCAGTGCGATCGTCATCGTGGCCACGAACGGCATGTCCGTGATCGCCTGGTGCGAGAGAAAGAAAAAGTAAGGTGTCGTGGCGAGCACGAGCGCGGCGAGCACACCGGCACGCCGCCCAAAAACGCGAGCGATCGCCGCGTAGCTCGCAAGCAAAGCGCCGATCGAGAGCGCGTAGATCGGCAGGCGCAGTGCCCATTCTGGATGGCTTGGATTGGAGTCCGGCGCAAACGGCATGCCGAGCGCACTCCAGGTCAGTGCCTCACTCCAAAAGATGAATACGGGTTTGCTGCGAAACCATTCGTCCTGCGCCCACCACAGCGTGATCCAATCGTCGCGCGCTAGAATTTCGCGGGCGACTTCGCCGTAGTGCGTCTCCCAGGGGTCCCAGAGACCATACTGTCCGAGCAAGGGTAAGATCAGCAGCGAGCCGCTGACGAACACGAACAAGGCGGGTCGCTGGAGAGAGCTCGCAGCAAGTACGAGGAGTGCAGCGGTGATGATCCACGGCAGCCCATGGATGCCTACAGCCATTCCGCCCACCGCGAGGATCAGCAGCGACAGGGGCAGGGTGAGCTGTGGCGCCATCCAAGTGGGCTCGCCCGGCTTGGGGCCAAACCACGCCGAGCCAACCGGCAAGTCCGCCGCGTTCGCACGCAACAATCCAAACAGCTCGAGTACGCCAGCGGCAGCGAGCGCAACCGTCAGGCCGCCCCATAACGTTCCGCGCGGCAACTGCGACTCGAGGCTCATCATGAACAACGTCGCGAACGAGCCCAGCATGATCAGCGCGCTACCGAGCCACGCGCTGCGCCTGGGTTTGTATGCTTTCGTGGCTGCGGGCTCGTCCATCGCAGCTGCGACGACCGTCGCCATCGTCTCCAGCTCTTCGCGCGCAAGCGGTGCAGGGTCCACGTCTGTTGATGCGACCTCAGGCTCCGGCGTTGCCGGTGGGTCGGGGGGCGCATCGAGATCGAGCGGTTCGGCGGGCGTTTCGGGCTCAGTCAAAGCCGGCCGAGTTTAGTACTCCGCAGCGGAATGTGCCGACAGTTTGGAGCGCTCCCAGCCTTCGCCGACGCGATCACTCCTTCAAGTTGTGCTTCTTCGCCAGCTTGTACAGGTATTTGCGGTCCATATCCGCGTCGCGCGCGGCCGCAGAAATGTTGCCCTCGTGGCGCTCGAGCAACCAGGTCACGTAGGTTCTCTCGAACTCGTCTTCGAAACGGGTGCGCGTAGCGCGGTAACTTTCGCCGGGAACGAAGTTGGGGGCGCTGCCGGCCTCGCGCGTTTTCGCCAACCCAAGCCCGCCGCCCACGCGCTGTGCGACAGGCAAGGCATTGAGTGCCAGGGTTGAGAACCCTTCGGCGCGACTCAAATAAGCCGCCCGCTCCAAAACGTTGCGCAACTCGCGCACGTTGCCGGGCCAATCATGCCCGCTCAGTGCATCCAGCACGTGAGCATCCATCGTCAGCGGGCTTGCGCCTTGGGCGGAACGATCATCGATGCGCGCCAACAGATGCTTCGCAATGGCCGGAATGTCTTCGCGGCGTTCGCGCAACGACGGCAGGTCCACGCTCACTACCGCCAAACGAAAGTACAGATCCTCACGGAATTTCCCGCGTTCCACTTCGAGCTGCAGATTGCGTTTGCTGGCCGCCACCACGCGGATATCGACCTTGATCTCTTTGTTGCCGCCAACGCGTCGAAAGCTGCGCGTCTCCAGCACCCGCAACAGTTTGGGCTGCAGGTCGAGCGGCAGCTCGCCCACTTCGTCGAGAAAGATCGTGCCGCCGTGCGCCAGCTCGAACGCGCCCGCACGTTGCTGCGTAGCGCCGGTAAAAGCGCCCTTTTCGTGCCCAAACAGCTCGCTCTCGATCAAGGTGCCCACGACTGCGCCGCAATCGACGACGATCAACGCTGACTTGTTGCGCGCGCTGTGCTGATGAATCGCGCGCGCCAACACGTCTTTACCCGTGCCCGTTTCGCCGCCGAGCAGCACCGTGACATCCGTGGGTGCGAGCCGTTCGCACAGGCCAAAGATCTCGCGCATGCGCACCGAGTGACCCACGACTTCGCCGAAGGTGTCGCGCTCGCTCGGCAAAAGCTCGATACGTTCATTGAAGGGGCGCAGCCGTAGCTCAACCTTGCCAACCGTCAGTATCGCGCCCGGCTTCAGGTAGGCCTCTTTGACCTCGGCGCCATCGAGCATCGTGCCGTTGGTCGAGCCCAAATCCCGCACCAAATAGCCCTTATCGTCCCGGATGATCTCGCAATGGGCACGGCTTACGGTGTCGTCGGTCAGCATCAAGTCGCTGGTCTCGGCCTTGCCGATGCGAAATAGATCGCGCTCGATCGTGCGCTCTTGGCCCCGCTGCTCCCCGCTCAACACCACGAGGGCACAGCGCGAAATTTCGAGTACCCGGCCGCTTCGAGAATGAACAGTATGGTCGGTATGGGTCGCGTTCATGGCTCGGTCGGGTCGAGACGGATGGTCACCTGCTCCGACGGGACGTTCAAGCGTCGCGAAAGAGAGCGCACGACCCCATTGTCGTCCTCGACATCGATGGTTACATCATACGGACCCGGCTTGAGTGACGGAGTGTGTGCGAGCGGAGTGCCAGGCGAGTCTGAGCGCGCATCAGGTCGAAACTCGACAAAAGAAATAGCTTCGCCCTCTTCCAGATAGGTTACTCGCACTGAGCGAACGTTCCGTTGTGTAGGGGAGAGTACGAAACGCACTTCCTGATCCCTGGGCATCTCGGTTTGAACCGTACGTCCCGTCAGGAGCAGCCCGATGACCAAGATAATGGGAGCAATGCGACGGCGCAGCTCCGGCGAGAAATAGCGAGCCATACTTAGAGTGTTGGTAACACGAGCCGTGCGTTGGGGCCGGGAGCGTGTTTCGCGTCCGGTTCATACAAATAGGTCGGAAGCGTGTCAGAAGCTTGATGCGCAAAAACCGCGGTGTTAACGTGAGGATCTTCACCCCAGGCTGATTTCGTCATGGTTCGGCTGACAGACATTCTCGACAAAGTCACCGCGTATCATCCGACCGCTGACGCCGATCTGATCAACAAGGCTTA
>JBKJIA010000200.1:0-11461 GCA_046598735.1 Polyangiales bacterium | reverse complement strand
GTTCCGCATGTGGTACCCCGAGGCCTGGTCGGCGGGCTCCCACGAGCTCAATCGCTACATGGGTCTGTTGAACACGATCGTACTGCTGTTCAGCAGCTTGACGGCCGTGCTTGCCGTGCGCTCGGCGCAGCTTGGCGAGCGCAGCAAGGTCAACATGTACTTGATCGTCACGATCCTGTGCGCGCTCACCTTCATGGTCGTGAAGTTCTTCGAGTACCAGCACAAGTTCGAGGCGGGCCTGTTGCCCGGTCAATACTTCGCGCCCCACGGCCACACCCTCCATGCGGTGTTCCCTGCGGGCACGCAGTTCTTCTTCTCGGTCTACTTCATGGCTACCGGCGTTCACGGCTTGCACGTGCTCATCGGCATCGGCGTCATGATCTGGCTCTTGGTCCGCAACATGCGCGGCGATTTCACCAAGGAGTACTGGACCCCGATTGACCTCGTTGCCCTGTACTGGCACTTGGTCGATTTGATCTGGATCTTCCTGTTTCCCTTCCTGTACCTGATCGACTGAGGCAGCCATGAGCAACTCCCATCAGCCCGACCATCACGACGATTCCCATGGCCATGACGACGGCATGGTGCACATCCACGTGCACCCGATGTCGCTGTACCTGAAGGTCTTCGGCGCCCTGATCTTCTTCACGCTGCTCACTGTGGCCGTGGCAGAGGTTCATCTCGGCCAGTGGAACTTCTTCGTCGCGGTCGTGATCGCGACGATCAAGGCAACGCTCGTGGCGCTATTCTTCATGCACTTGAAGGACGACGACCGCTTCAACGCTCTGGTCTTCGTCGGCTCGCTGGTGTTCGTGGGCGTATTCTTCGTGTACACGATGAACGACACCAATCACCGCGGCGAGTGGGACGAGGCCTACGGGGGTAAGGTTCTTTCGTCGACTGGCGAAGTTGCCCCTGGTGCTGGCATGCGCGATCCGATCGTCGTCAAGGACCACCAGTCCCACGGCGCAGAGCACGAAGGGGCAGGGCATGAAGGTGCAGAGCACAGCGAAGGCGCCCAGCACTAGCCCCTCTTGCGAGACCTCACCCCCGGCCCCTCTTGCGAGACTTCACCCCCGGCCCCTCTCCACTCCGTGGCGAGGGGAGGAGAGCTTACCTTCTTACCCCTCTCCACTCCGTGGCGAGGGGAGGAGACCTTACCTTCTTACCCCTCGCCACGGAGTGGAGAGGGGCAGGGGTGAGGTCTCCTTCACTGAACGACGATCTTGTCGGGTTTGGGCTTGCCAGCCTTGGTCGGCGCGGGTGCTACGGCCGCGACAGGAAGCGGCTTGAGCACGAGCTTGACCGTGCGCGTGGCGGCGTCCTTAGTTCGCGTCAGCGTGAACGTCTCGTGCGACTCGTCGAACAACGGGTGCCAGGCGTGAACAGTAAGCTCGCGATCCAGCGGCACGTTGTCGATGCGAAAATGGCCCGTTGCGTCACTCACGGCAAACAGTGAATGCGAAGTCACGAGCAGGTCGGTCTGTCCGCAATACGAGCTGAAGCCGCAAGCGATGCGCGATGATCCCACGCGCTTGAGCTCGATGGTGCGCGATTGGTTGGGCAGAATTGCCTCCATGAACGAGTCGCCCGGCATGGAGGGTAAGAGTGCGGACTCGGACCCGTTGGTGATGCGCACGCTGTCGCCCAAGCGCGCCGCAAGTAGCGGCTGATTCAAGCGACAGTTTACGAGGCGCAGCTCGTGCGTACGCGGCGCGACCGGTGCCGTGCTCGCCATGCCCGTCAGCGCCACGTGCACCGACGACAGTCCACCAGTCGCGGCGTCGCGTTTGACGGGCTGCAAATCGTTGTCGTCGAGGGGCGTGCAAGGACGCGGCGGGTTCACCACGACTAACTTGGAAGTCTCTTTTGGATTGGGAAGCCTGGGCAACGCCGCGCCCTCTTCCAGCACAATCACGCCCTCGATGACGCCGGTCGCCTCAGGAGCGGCCGCGGATGGCGCGGAAGTGGCCGGCTTCGAGCCTGCTGGCAAAACCTGAGGGTTCGCCACCGACTGCTTGTCACCGCCACAAGCAACGAGTGCACACAACAACACGATACGGCTGACAAGGCGCACAGGGGAGCTCCACATCAAGCGAAGAGCTTGGAAGCCGCTGCTGCAAGCTCGAGGTAGCGCGAGGGCGAGATGCCCATCTGCAGCACGAACAAGCCAGAGATCACGATGGCTGTCACGACGTAACCCGAGCGCATGGGCATAGCGACAGGCGCGCCTGCTTCAGGCTCCCGCATGAACATGTAGATCAGAACACGCAGGTAATAGTAAGCCCCGATGGCGCTCGACAACGCGCCCACGACCGCGAGCCACACCATGCCACCACCCGCCTGCACGGCCGCGGTGAAGATGTAGTACTTGGCAAAGAAGCCGGCGGTGGGCGGAAAGCCCATCAGAGACAGGATGCCGAGCACGAACGGAATCGCAAGCATGGGATGACGACGTCCGAGGCCGGACAAGTCCTCGTAGCTCACGGCTTCCTTGTTATAAGAGCCAGCCATCACGAGCGCGCCAAATGCGAGCGCGTTGGAGACCGTGTACGCAGCAAGGTAGTAAAGCACCGCAGTGACCGCGGTCTCGCCGACCTTCGGCGCTGCGACCACGCCGATCAGAATGTAGCCCGCGTGTGCGATCGAAGAGTACGCGAGCATGCGTTTGACACTGGTCTGCACGATGGCGCCGAGGTTGCCGAACACCATGGTGATAGCGGCGAGCGCTGCGAAGATGGGCGGCCAGCCGGATGCGCCGGACACGAGATCACCCGATGCGAAACCGACCAAGAACAGCCGCACCATCACGATGAACACGGCCGATTTCACGCATACGGCCATGAACGTGGTCACGGGCGTGGTGGCACCTTCGTAGGCGTCGGGCGTCCACATGTGGAAGGGGACAGCGCTGACCTTGAATGCAAAGCCCGCACACACGAGCACGAGGCCCATCAACACTAGACGCGTGTCTGCGGTGCCGGCCTTCAGGCCTGCGGCGATGCCCGCGAAGTCGGTGTGCCCGGTGGCACCGTAAAGGTAGGCGCTACCGAGCAACAGTAAGGCCGCGGCGAACGAGCCGAGCAGGAAGTACTTGATGCCAGCTTCCGCTGCGCGTGCGTTGGTACGACGAAAGGCCACGAGCGCATAGACGCCGAGCGACATCGTCTCAAGGCCGATGAACAGCGCGAGCAAATCGTTCGAGCGTGCGAGCACCATGGCGCCGAACGCTGAGAACAAGATCAGCGGATAGAACTCGCCGCGCTCCAAGCGATGCTCGTGCAAGTACCCACCTGCCAGCAAGACCGCGAGCGCTGCGCCGACGCAGATCACCACGTCCGAGAATAACGCCAGCTTGTCGACCGCGAGGTAGCTCGTAAGGAGCGGACTGGCCGTGACCGTACCGCCGTCCCACACCGCGCAGGCCACGCCTGCTGCGCCCGCTAGGATGACCGCAGTCATCATGGCAAGCTCGCCCTTTTCCTCGACGAAGGCGTCGACCAGCAACATCGCAAGGCCGCCGAGAATCACGCACAACAGCGGGGCTGCCGCTAACCACTCGCTCATCGGTCGTCTCCTGCGCCGACGGAAAGCGCGAACTGCTTGGGTGTCTTGTCGTCAGTCCCATTCAGTGCAGCGCTCTTCCACATGCGCACGCTGTCATTCTGGGCGGTGTCGAGCAGCTTCTGGCGATAGTTCGCAAGGAAGCCATCGACCGACGGGTTCATCTTGTCGAGGAAGATGCCGGGGAAGAAGCCGAGCACGAAGATCAATGCCGTGAGCGGCAATAGTAAGGTCAGCTCACGCCTGCCCACGTCAGGCAGGTGCTCGTTTTCCTTGTTCGTGAGCGGCCCCCAAAACATCTTGAGCATGGCGTGCAGCATGTACACGGCCGCGAGAATCACGCCCGTACCAGCCAGCAGTGCAAAGAAGAAGGGCGTGGGCAAACGGTCCGACACGAAGGTTCCGTTCAAGATCATGAACTCGCCGATGAAGCCGTTCGTGCCCGGCAAACCGACCGAGCTCATGGTCACGATCACGAAGATCAGCGTGTAGATCGGCATCACCTTGGCGAGGCCACCAAACTCGCTGAGCAAGCGCGTGTGACGGCGCTCGTAGATCACGCCGACGAGCAAGAAGAGTGCGCCGGTAGAGATGCCGTGGTTGACCATCTGGAAAATGGCACCGCTCACACCCTGTTGCGTGATCGAAAAGATGCCGAGCATCACGAAGCCCAAATGGCTGACCGAGCTGTAAGCGACCAGCTTCTTCACGTCTTTCTGCACCCAGGCGCAGTACGCGCCGTAGATGATGCCGATGATCGCGAAGATGGCGATAGTGGGCCCCATGGCGTGACTTGCGAGCGGGAACAGCGGCATCGCAAAGCGAATGAAACCGTAAGTACCCATCTTGAGCAAAACGGCCGCCAGGATCACCGAGCCACCGGTAGGCGCCTGCACGTGCGCGTCAGGCAACCAGGTATGGAACGGGAACATCGGCACTTTGATCGCGAAGGCGAGCGCAAAGGCTGCGAACAAGTAGTACTGCGTCTCGCGCTCGAGAATCAGGTTCTGCAGCTGCGTGATGTCGAAGGTGTACCCGCCGCCTGCGCCCTTGAAGGCTACGACCACGAACAGGATCGCCACGAACATCAGCAAGCTGCCGACCATCGTGTAGAGGAAGAACTTGATCGAGGCGTAGATGCGATCTTGGCCGCCCCAGATGCCGATGATCAGGTACATCGGCACGAGCATCAGCTCCCAGAACACGTAGAACACGAACAGATCGAGCGACACGAAGGCGCCGATCATCGCGGTCTCAAGGAAGAGAAAGCAGAGCGCGAACTCTTTCACCTTGGTGGTGACGCTCGTCCACGACGCATAGAGCGCGACGGGCGTCATGAACGTGGTGAGCAGCACCAGCCAGAGCGAGATGCCGTCGAGGCCCACGTTGTACGAGATGCCTAAGCTCTCCACGAGTGGGTACTTGGCGCCGAACTGATAGGCCGCGGTGCTGTAGTCGCCGAGCAGCACGATCAACGACACCGCAAACTCCACGCCCATCACGGTCATGGCGAAGTTGCGCAGAAACTTCACGTGCTGACGTGGCGTGAATAGCACCGCCAAAAAGCCGATAAACGGCACAGCGACGAGCCAACTCAGGGCCGTCTTGCCGAAGTACATGAGCAAGTGCTCGGTCATCGCCCTACTCCGTGCTGGTCCTGGCCCTGCGCCAAGCGAGTTGCTTCGCGCGTTGTTTCAAGTGCCGCTTTCACGTCGCCCCTGCGCGGCTGAATCACGACGTCGGTGGTCGTTGAAGACACATTGCCGAAGGCGGTGCGCACCGAGACCGTGCTCTCGATGACTCCGTCCACACGCAGCTTGGCGTATGGTCCGAACATCATCGTGCTGCCCGGCGCGACGGGAATTTCCTCGCCTTCGACCGGCACGCCATCGACGTTGAGCGTCGACGCACCATGGCGCACGAGAACCTTACCGTCTTCAAAACGCACGCGCGGCGGCTGGGTACTGTGGGGATTGATCTGCCAACCCGGTCCCAAATGCCGCACGTCAAGCTCCGCTGCGTCGCCTTCGCCAAGCCGCACGCGATACTCGCCAAGGCCGAGCACGACGCTATCGGTGAGCACGAGCTCTACGCCGCGCAGATCCTTCAGATCGTAAGCGTGACTGACGTCGCGCTTGTCCTTGGCCCATTCGGTTTCGAAGTTGCCATCGGAGTCGAAGTCCCAGCGATACTCGTAGCCCAGGCCTGCGCCCGCCACAAAATGCACGGCGTCGCCCTTGGCGCTCACGTCCACGTGCGGATGCGGATAAAGCACCCACCATGTCATCACCAGCAGACCGACGACGGTAGCCGCGCCATACGCATGCACGACGCCGTTCTGCAGGCGCGTGAACAAGAAGCCCGAAAGCTGCACGCCCGTGGCCGCCAACTTGGTAAGGCCGTCGACCGCGATGCGATCCACATTGCCCGCAAGCTGCGCCGAAAAGCTGAGCGGTCGCACAACGAGCACGTCGTAAAGCTCATCGAAGCGCCACTTGTCCATCAAGAACTGATGCAGCGGCGACAGATGCTCAGCCGCGTGCCAGGGCTTGTTGTAGTACTTCGTGTAGGCGAAGAAGATGCCGGCGAGTCCTGCGATCGAGCCTGCAATCAGAGCGATCCAGCCACTGGCGGCATCGTGATGGTGCTCTTCGGCGCCCGGGATCGACGCGACCACGCCGTGCAGCCATTCGCTCCAATAGTCAGGTAGGTGCAGCCAAGCCGGCATGCCGAGGAAGCCGACTAGCAATGCACCCGCAGCCAGCACCATGAGCGGGATCGTGATCGCCGAATCCGACTCGTGGGGCTCAGCATGACCATGCGCGTGATCAGCCTTCTTTGCGGCGTGATCATCGTGACCGTGATCATCCGCCTTGTGCGCGAGATCATCGTGCGCGTGTTGGGGGTGTTCGTGGTGGGCGTGACCGCCGCGGAATTCGCCGCTGAACGTCAGGAAGTACAAACGGAACATGTAGAAGGCGGTTCCGAATGCGGCGAGCACCAGCGCCACAAATATGACCTTACCAAGCCAAGGCGCGAACTCGAAGAACTCGGCCGAGGTCCAAGCGCCGTGCAGGATCGCGTCCTTGGAGAAGAAGCCGCTGGTGAGCGGAAAGCCTGCAATCGCGAGACAACTGATGCCGAAGGTGGCACTGGTCGCGGGCATCCACTTCTTGAGGCCGCCCAGATCCTTGAAGTCGGCATCGCCGTGCGCGTGCACCGCGTGCATCACTGAACCTGCGCCAAGGAACAAGCAGGCCTTGAAGAACGCGTGCGTCAATACGTGGAAGATACCGGCCGAAAACGCACCGACGCCCACCGCCGCGAACATGAAACCGAGCTGACTTACGGTGGAGTAAGCGAGCACTTTCTTGAGCTGATTCTGTACGAGTGCGATCGAAGCGCCGATCAAGGCCGTGGCCGTGCCGACGATGGCGATTACCGCCATGGCCGTGGGCGACAGCACGAACACCGGCGACAAACGGCAGCACAGGTAGACGCCCGAGGTGACCATGGTGGCCGCGTGGATGAGCGCCGAAACCGGCGTGGGGCCTGCCATCGCGTCCGGCAACCAGACGAACAACGGAAGCTGCGCGCTCTTACCGGCGCAACCCAAGAACAGAAACAGCGCCGCCAAGGTGGCAACGCTCATGTCGAGGGGACCTGAGCCTAGGTCCACCAGATTGGTCAAGGAGCTTGCCGAGGCGTTGATCTCCGAAAACTCGAAGGAGCCCGTGCTGGCCAGAAGCAAGAACATGCCCATCAGCACGCCAAAGTCGCCGATGCGATTGACGATGAAGGCTTTCTTACCGGCGGCTGCGTACTTGGGATTTTCGAACCAGAAGCCGATCAACAGATAGCTGCAAAGGCCCACGCCTTCCCAGCCCACGAACATCAGGGGCAAGTTGCTGGCGAGCACGAGGATCAACATCGAAGCCATGAACAGATTCAGGTACGCAAAGAAGCGCGCGTAGCTGGGCTCATCGCTCATGTAGCCGGTGCTGTAGATGTGGATGAGCAGGCCGATGCCCGTGATCATCACCGCCATCATGCCGCTGAGCGCATCCATGGTGAATTTGACCGCGACGGGTACTGTCGTCGCGCCGCCCTTGAGCTGCACCGAAAACCAATCGTAAAAGTGCGCGGTAATCGCGGCCTTCGGGTCTTCGTGGTGCAAGCCCAGCAACTGGCTGAACAGGTACACGGAGATCGCAAATGAAAGGGCCACCGAGCCCACCGCGATCGCGTGTACGAGCTTGCGCTCGGTCTTGAGAAAACAGCCTGCGATGCCGTTGATGGCTGCCCCGAACATCGGGAACAGCACGATCAAGAGCAACAAGAGCCCGTGATTTTCCATGGAGCGCTCGTCCTAATGCTTCAAGAGGTTGGCCTCGTCCGTGTGTACGGACTTCTTGAGGCGGTAGAGGCTAATGACGATCGCAAGTCCCACGGCCGCTTCTGCAGCAGCGACCGCGATCACGAAGAATGCGAACAGCTGCCCCGTGTGATTCGTGGGCAAAAAGCGGTTGAACGCGATGAGCGTCAGGTTGACCGCGTTGAGCATCAGCTCGATCGACATGAGCTGAATGAGCACGTTGCGGCGCACGAGAAAGCCGATAGCGCCGATGCCGAACAGGGTCGCTGACAGCGCGAGATAATGACCGAGGCCTATCACTTTGCACCCCTTGAATCAGTGGCCGCCATGGGCCGACACTTCCGCTGCGAGCTTTTGCTCGTACGCGAGCTGAGCAGAATCGCCGGCATTGCGCGCAGCCAAATCCGCAGTGAGCTTGGTGCGTTCTTTTTCCGAACGGCCGCGTGCCACGGCGATGGCGCCAAGAATCGCGACCAGCAGCAGAATCGAAATCAGCTCGAATGGCACGACCGCATCTTTATAGAGCACGTTGGCCACGCCGCGCACGCCACCGAAGGCGCCGCATTCGATCACACCCTCAGGGCAGCCTGCGATCTCGGGCGCTGCGACCGTGTAGCCGCCGACCGCGGATGCGATGCTGAGCGATACGGCCGTCATCATGAAGATCGAGAGCATGCGCGGAATCGCGCCCTTCATGCCGGGAATACGCGGCTCTTCCATCGGACCAATCAGCATGATCACGAACACGAAAAGCACGACGACCGCGCCCGCGTACACGATCAACTGGATGGCCGCGAGCAGCTGCGCATGAAGCGTAAGGTACAGACCAGCCAGCGCTAGAATGTGCGCAAGCAAGCACAGCGCCGAACGAATCGGCGTGCGCGATGCGATCGTGCCAAACGCACTCAAGACCGCGATCGTAGTGCACAGCGAAAAGAAGACGTTACCGAGCGAGCTCATGCTGCCCTCCCCGCGAGCAGTGCCTTGACGCTGTCGTCGAGGCGCACGCTGCCGATGCCGCCGCTCTTAGCGACCGCGATGAACTCGTCGCGATACTTGCGTACGAACGCGAGCATCGGCATCGCGGTGCCGTCGGCGAGCGCGCAGATCGTATTGCCCATCATGTTGTTCGAGATGTCGACCAGGAGGTCGATATCTTCGACCTTACCTTTGCCCGAGCACACGGTCTTGAGCACGTCGGCCAGCCAGCCCGTACCTTCGCGGCAAGGCGTGCACTGCCCGCAGGATTCGTGCGCGTAAAAACGCATCAGATTGCGGGCCGCGTCGACCATGCTCACGGAGCTGTCCATCACGATTGCGCAGCAGGTGCCGAGCATGGTGCCAAGACCGCGCATGGTGTCGACGCCCATGGGCACATCGATGTGACTCTTACCGTGCCAGGCATGCATCGGATGTTTTTCGTCCGGCGCATGCACAAGGTCGCTGGGCTTGAGCACAGGCGTGGATGAGCCGCCAGGAATCACGCCCTTGAGCGGACGATCGTCGTGCAGCATGCCGCCACCGTAATCGTAGATAAGCTCGCGCAGCGTGATGCCCACCGGCGCTTCGAACACGCACGGGTTCTTCACGTGACCACTTACGCCGTACAGACGCGTGCCTCCGTCGCCAGGTAAGCGGCTGAGCTTGCTCCAGCTGTCGCCGCCCATTTTGACGATGTCGGGCACAGATGCGATCGTCTCGACGTTGTTAACGATCGTGGGCGCACCGAACGCGCCAGAGACAGCGGGAAACGGCGGCTTCAAACGCGGTTCGCCGCGCTTGCCTTCGAGTGAGTTCAAGAGCGCGGTCTCTTCGCCGCAGATGTACGCGCCCGCGCCGGGGTGCGTATAGATCTCGATCTCGTGATTGATGCCGAACGGACGCTTGCCGAGGAAGCCCTTGGCACGCGCTTCTTCGATCGCCGCATCGATGCGCGCGATCGACTTTGCCAGCTCGCAGCGTACGTAGATGTAACAGACGTGCGCGCCGATCGCGTAGCAGGTGATGATGCAGCCCTCCACCAAGCGGTGGGGATCAAGCTCCATGATCGTGCGATCTTTGAACGTGCCCGGCTCACCCTCATCGGCGTTGATCACAAGGTAAGGTTTGACGCCCTCGCGCTTGGCGAGGAAACCCCACTTCATGCCTGCAGGGAAACCGGCGCCGCCCCGTCCGCGAATGTTCGCGGCTTTGACCTCGGCCTGAATTTGCTCGGGCTTCATCGTGACCAGAGCGCGCCGCGCGGTGACGTAGGCGCCTGCCTTTTCTGCCACCGGCATCGTGTAGCTCTGATCGAGAGCGTAGCGATCGGTCAGGATGCGTTGCATCTCGGCCATGTCTAGACATCCTCTGCGTGCGCGTGCGCCAAGTCGGCGCGCTGTTCGGGGTTCCGAGCGGCGGTCTTATTCGCGACCTCCGCGATGATCTTATCGAGCTGAACGAGCGTCAGGTTTTCGTAGAATTCGTCGTTGATTTGCACCATGGGCGCTTGCCCGCAGGCGGCGAGACACTCCGCCTTCTTCAACGTGAACTTGCCATCGCGGCTGGTTTCACCGGCATGACAGCCGAACTTCTTCTCGAGATGCTCTTGCACGATCTTGCCGCCGCGCAGATCGCAGGACAGCGTGCGGCAGACCCACACCACGTTCGGCGCCACAGGCTCCTGATGGAAGCTCGTGTAGAACGTGACCACGCCCTGCACGGCCGCCGTGCTCATGCCGAGCCTCTGCGCCACGAACTTGATCACGTCAGGCGAAACCCAACCCAACTGCTGCTGGCAAAGATGAAGCAGCGGAATGCAGGCCGCGCGCGCCTCGGGATATCGGGTCAGAAGCTTTGTGACCGTTTCTTCGCGGTCGGAGGTCAGCGTAAATGCCATGGGCTTGTTCCAGGAAGCTGGCTGTGCTGGCTGTCATTGGATGGTTGTCGTTGTTTGCGCGCAACCAAGCCCCGCGCGGCGCGAGACGTAAGCCAGAAACACAGGCCAGAAACAGAAGGCTGAGTGCAGAAAGACCGTGCGCGAACGCTGCGAGACTCGATCGAGACTCAATCCTCTACGACACTGAATGGCAGCATCGAGGGGGTGCTCCGGCGCGCGAGACGCTAGGCCTGGGGTGCACGTCTGTCAAGCTCAGGTTCGCGTTCTCATTGAAGGAGTTCGGCCGTCCGTTCGCAACGAGTTCGGCCGTCCGTTCGCAACGAGTTCGGCCGTCGGTGCGCAGGCTGTTGGCATGTAGAAGTGTGTGGGTTCGTCTTTCCACAACGCGCCAGTTTCGACTAAGCTACGCGCGGGTTGTTCGTCCCACGCGCGCGTGGACCCAGGCGCTCGATCACGAGTGAGCTCCGCTGGACTTCAGACGGGCTTACCAAGAGCTTCCGGCAAGCTTTCTACCTATCGAAGGATCACGCGATGGCGTTCTGTCCGAACTGCGGCACACCGAATACGGATCAAGCAGAGAAGTGCGTCTCGTGTGCCTTCGAGCTAGCGCCAAAACAAAAGGCGAAGTTCAAAGGCACGATCAT
>JBKJIA010000427.1:0-2593 GCA_046598735.1 Polyangiales bacterium | reverse complement strand
CGTCCCATCGGAGACGTGGTTGACGAAGCGGATCTTGCCCGGAAGGTCCGTGAACTCGACCTGACTGGAACCGATGCTGCCGTCCCTCCTGGGGTCTGTGCCCGCGTCCCCGGCGGGTCCTACACCTGCGGGTGAAGAGCCATCTCCGCAGGCGGCGACGAAGAGTGCCAGCGAAGTCATGATAACGATGGGTATATGACGCATGGATTATCACTCTCACAAAATGGGTCTGGAGTGGGCGCCTTCTTGCTTCACCCGGCGCTCGTAAGTGACGCCGTCTGTCGTACGAGACGATGAAGCTGCCGTTACCAACCGTCGCAGCCGGTTACCGTAGTGCCCGTGATCGTCACGTCGGCCTGAGCGAAGGCTCGGCCCTCGAGGGTGCCGCGCGTCATCGTGATCGCCGCGCCCGAGAGGATGGTGCCGACCATCGCCGAGTCGGTCAGTGTCGCAGCTTGGGGGACCCGCCACGTCACGTTGCAAGGGTTGGCGCCGTTGGCCATCACCATAGACAGACCCGTCGCCGTGAGGGCGCCTGTGCCGCCGGTTCCGACCGCGAACACCCACTCCCCCGTGGACGGACCGTCGAGCGTCAAGGTGCCGGCCAGGGTAGCCGCCCCAGCGAAGCAGTACACGCCCGGCGGGAGAATCGCGTCGGCAAGGGTCCCCGTGAGGATGCGGTCACACACGGGAGACGCGAGCGCGGTGTACGCGGCGACCGAGTCGTCGTAGGCGGCGATCGAGGTTGCCGTGCCCACGTCGGTTGCACCGATGACCGGGCAGGTCGTGCGCGTGACCGAGCCAGCTGGAGCGGCGAGCAGAGTACCTATGCCTCCGCTGATCGTGCCGTCAGTGCAGGTCACGGCCGCGTTGGCGAGCACCGCGAAGCCGCTTGCCGAACCAAGACTCGCAGACATGCCGAGCGCCATCTGATTCGACGCGACCTCCGACGGGGCGTCCGGTGACGAGAGGCATCCGGCGCTAGCGCTCGCTATGGAGAGTGCGAACAACGGGATCGCGAACATGGACGTGGCGCCATGCCCGACACGTCGAGTGATCGTGTGGTCCTGGCTCGCTGCCGTGTCTCCCGTGAAGATGGATTTTGAAGTCGACATTTGGCTCTTTGGGTGTGACCGCGTTGGTGGTCACGTTCTCTGAACGCGTGCGAGGGTTGAGGGAGAGCCGCCGACGGCGAAACTCCTACCATGGACTCGACACACCAGGGACCATCGCAAGTTCCGCGCCAGGCTCGCGAGCTGCAACGCGCCGCTCGCTTCGCGCAAAGTTAAAGCATCAAAATTGCACGTTTTTCAGCGAAACGTCCGCCAGCTCCGGCACCCGGTGCCTGCGGACTTCCGACAACGCTAAGCACGGCCCCCACCGATGGGACAGGATGGCGCCGGCGGCTTGTGTCGATCACGCATGTTCGTCTCAAAAAGCCTTGGCGAGGCAGATCCCCTTCGGCGTGCTCGGAGCGGCCGACGGTGCTGGTTGCGTTGGATGCAACCTGCTCTGACCGTAAGGTTAGTTCGAACCTTACCCTTCACCTCAGCTGAGTCATGTCCCGCGCCATCGCGACCCCGAGGAACGGGAGCGCGTGCTCGGCGAGAACCGTCGGCGCACGCTACGCGGTGCCGAAACCTTGTGCCACGCCGCGACTCGGTGCACCTCGACGGCGGAGCCTGGGCGGCGGCAAAGCGGGCGCGTGGCGATCCTCGGCCTTGCCCTTCGTGTCGCGCGCTTCTGCTAGGCTCGCGGCGCGATGCAGCCTCAGCTTACGGTTTGGAACGGATGGAGCATCTCGAGCTATGCGCTATTCGTGCTGATCGGCGGGGTATGCGCGGCTTGGGTGCGCGTGCACGAACGTAGGCGCCTGGGTCAGGTGCGCGACGGACGCCTGCGTTGGATCAACGCCTCGGCCCTCCTTGGAGCAGTCGCGGGCTCGAAAATCGGCATGTTGTTGTTCGAGCCAGCTGTGCCTTCGAACCACGCCTTCGATCTGACCGGGAAGACGGTCATCGGCGGTCTTGCGGGTGGTTACCTGGCCGTCGAGCTCAGCAAGCGTGTGCTCGGCTATGACGGTTCTACGGGCGATGCTTGGGCTGTCGCCCTACCGCTTGCTCAGGGCCTCGGCCGGATCGGTTGTCTGCTCCACGGTTGTTGCTACGGCCGCGAGTCCAATCTGCCCTGGAGTGTATTCATGCGAGGTGCGCTGCGCCATCCGGTGGCGCTCTACGAAGCCATCGGTGACCTTACTATCGCGCTTGTCTTGTACGTAGTTCGCGAGCGCAGCGCGCCGCCCGGTCGCTTGTTCAAGCTCTATCTACTGCTCTACGCAACCTTACGCTTTCTGCTGGATCCCTTGCGCGGCGACGGGGCGATTCAGCTCGGCCCTTTGAGCTCCGTGCAGTGGGTGTGCCTGACAGCGGCCGCAGCCCTGAGCGCCTCGTTGTGGCAGCAGCAACGCCAGTACTTCCCGCGGGAGGCTCGACTGTGAAAAATCGATTATTGAGGCTGTTGTGGCTTGCTCCCACCGTCATCTCGCTCGCCTATTTCGCATTCTGGGCGTGTGCGCCCGCGGCTTACCTGGATG
>JBKJIA010000354.1:0-3219 GCA_046598735.1 Polyangiales bacterium | reverse complement strand
CACCAAGCCCGCCGCGCCGCCGAGGAGAAACGCTAAATTGGACAGCGTGTCCATTGCATTGGTCACGCCGAATAGCGTGCGCGCATCCGCGAAGTGGTGAAACGCCTCGCTCTGGGGGAAGGTCGGCAAGAACGCCTGCGCCACGAGCGTCAGCGCGACAAGGGCCGAGAGGATGGATTCGCGACGAGTGGGCGGTGTCATGCGAGGGCTCCCATCAAGACCCGTGCCGAACGCCAAGTCCCCATTTTTCTACCGCGTTCTCGGCGCCCGCGCTGGCCATGCGGGCACTCCTTGTACACCGGTGAGCACATGTTGCTCGGAAGCCGGGCGTCGCGTGCGGTGTGCCGAGGCGCTGAGCTGGCGCGCGCAAATCTACTCCACGACGATGCCGTACTTGTGCAGCAGACCGGCCACGTTGTGCGTGGAGAACTTCGCCTTGGCGACGCGGTTCTGCTCGGGGTCGATCACGAAGTTGCGCGCCGTGCGCAGGTCGGCCTGCTCAAGCTTCGTGCGGGAGAAGACGGCGCGGTCGAGATTGCAGTCGAGGAAGCGCACGCCCGTCAGGTCGGCCGCCGTGAAGTTCGCCTCACGGATGCTGCAGCCCTCGAACAGCGCGCCCTTGAGGGGCACTGCCATGAAGCGCGCGAAGTCGAGCGTGCAGCGCGAGAAGCTGACCTCGAAGGCGAAGCTTTTGCACTTGCCGAAGTCGACCCCCAGCAGCTTGCAGTCGGAGAAGGCGACCTTCTTCATGCCGCATTGTTCGGGCTGGAGCATCGCGAGATTGCAGCCCTCGAACGTGCAATCCACGAAGTCCACCTCGGACAGTCTGATGTTCGAGAGATCGCACTGAATGAAACGGCAGCTGTCGACTTCGCAGCGGTCGAGCTCACCGTCCCGAAAGGCCTGGCGCTCGAAGGTCTGGTCTTGGTGGCTGGACATACTGGACCTCAGAACGTCACGCCGACACGGGCGCCCAACCAAGCACGTGGCCCTGATGCGTAGCGCGCATCGCCAAGGGACAGGCCTCGCCCGACCACGTCGGAGCTGCCTATCGCGAGATGCTCGACACGCGCGCCGACGCCCAGGATGAGCAGGTCGAAGAGTGTCCAGTCGACGCCGAGCGACCCGCCGATCAGCGCCCCGCGTTGGTCGGAGCTTCCGTAGAGCTGCGCGAGCCCGGCGGTCACACCGACCCAAGCGCCAGGCAGCACCCGAGCAAGCGGATGCAGCTTGATCTCGGCGCCTATGCGCAGCATCCGATCGTCGGTGCCGCTCAGCTGGACACCGTCGCGGCTCTCGGCCCGGTTGGTGTGCAGTCGCGAAAGCCCGGCGAAGGCGCCGACGCCCAGCCACTCGATGATGCGTGCCTCGATGGACAGCTCCAGCGTGGGATAGGCCAAGGCCGGCGAACAGCCGATCACGTCGGTCGCCTCACGCTCGCAACGATCGTTGGCGTCGATGCCGAGTGCGCCTGCTGCCACCAGGTCGAACCGCATGTCGTCTGCTGAGACCGTGGACACGGCCGCCAGCCATACGGTCGCCAGCCAGCCGGCCAGGGTCAAAAAACGCATGGCGCAAGCCTAGTCGACCGCTGGGTCGTGGGCGATGTCACTCACCCTCGTGCCAATCCGCTGGCGTCGAAGTCCCAGCACGATTGGATGCGTTGTCGGCATCGTCGGAGCAGATGATCGCATCCCAGCACTGCGTGCTCGAGGCGCTGGCCGCCCATGGGGCGTTCCGAATGACCCAGGAGCAACAGGGCATCGATAGCTCGGTCGTCACCGGTTACGTCTGGGACGGCAGGCAGCGGATCCTCGAACTGCACTACGACGGAAGCTGTACGGCGCAAAGAAGCCCCCCCGGAAACGCCTTGTGCGCCCGACCTCCCCAGGCGGGACGGCGGCGTTGCTGCGGGGGTAGAGAACGTGGCCCGAAGACGTCGCTCGCGCAACACGGCGCGGGCTGAGCGTTCGTCACGCGGCGTAGGCGCCCGCACAAGCCGCGCGCCACCGCCTCCGCCCATCGGGCCAAACCCCAGCGGAAAGAGGCGACAAGACGCCCACGTGCGCCCCATTCGCGCTTCGCAGCGGCGCTCACGATTTTTCGCCTTCGCAGCGCGAAGGCATCTGGAGGATGGAATGTTCGGTCTCGGATGGAATGTACAAACGCTCACGCTTCCGAAGGGCGGCAGTCATGTGCCCAAGCAGACCCGGCCCCTCGAGGGCGCACCCCAGCCGCACCCAGGGTTGTCGCGCGCCCCGGCGTGCATGCACGACGATGCGCATGCCAGCGACACGTCGCCGCATGGCGGGCCGATTTCGGACAAGGTCGATGCCAAGTATCTGCACCGCTGGGTGCTCGTAGGGGGGATCTGTCCGGCGTTCGCCTTCGACGCCGAGGGCAGGCCCATCACCATCAGCTTCTCGGCGTTGCGAACCGACTTGCTCCTACTCGACCCAAGAACACTCGATGTGCTCGACTCCCTACCTCTGCCGCGCCGCAAGGGAACCATCAAAAAGGTCTTGCGTGCAGGCCTCGACGAAGTGTTTCGCGACACATCGGGCGGAGCGTACTTCTTCGTCGATGCCGCTGGGCGCGTGATCGTGCCTGCCGCAGACGGTCAGATTTGGATCGTGGCGATCAAGCGCGATGGTAAGACCCGTCGCTTCGAAGTACTGCGCAAGTTGCGCCCGCACGTTTCGAAGGGCGACAAGCTCACGGCATGTCTGCCGGTATGGCAGGCGCAAGGTGCTCCGCTGTACTGGTACACGACCGCGGAAGGCACCATTGGCATCGTAGGCGACGGCATCTCGAAGCACCTTACGCTTCCGAACGGCGAAAAGATTCAGAACAGCATTGCCGTGAACGAGGGCGGCGCGTTCGTGGTCTCGAACTTCGCGTTGTACCTGGTGACGATGGAGGCTGGTGCGCCGAAGATTGTGTGGCGCACACCGTATGATCGAGGAGTGAAGCTCAAGCCTGGCCAGATCGATCTCGGCTCGGGCACCACGCCCACGCTCATGGGCAGTCGCTTCGTCGTGATCGGCGACGGCAGCGCGCCGATGAAGGTGCTGGTGATCGACCAAGCTTCCGGTCGCATCCTCGACGCCGAGCCCGTGTTTGCGGACAAGCGTGGAAGCGCGAGTGAGAACTCCGTGATCGCGCACGAGGGCGCCATCGTCATCGGCAACACTTACGGTTACGAGAATCCGCTGCGCG
>JBKJIA010000328.1:0-2946 GCA_046598735.1 Polyangiales bacterium | reverse complement strand
GGCTCGATCAAGAGCTGAACATGCCGTGCAGCTTCCTGAAGACAGGCGATGGAAGTGTTCGCTGCAGTGCAGCATAGTCACCCTGTCGACGAAGGCGGATCAACTCCGCTCACTCAGAGCGCGTGCGAGGCGCGCACCAGGCGCGCAAGCCAATGTTCGGACGCGTTGTCGGGAGCTGTCAGAGCCAGGTGCGCGAGGGCTGCTTGCACCTCCGGGCTCTCATCACTTGCGGGCGTAAGCAGGGCACGTGCGAGCGCCGCACGTCCATGCCAGCTCTGGCTCGCAACTTCCAGCTTTTTTAGGCGTGACGCCAACGCTAACTCGCCAGCAGTCAGGTCCGAGCCGAATGGAAAACGCGGCAGCGTGTCGGCTTTCTGAAACGCTTCCAGGGTCTTATCGACGCGCTCGGGGTAGTTTTGGCGCTTGCCGTCGGGAATGCGGTAGTTGGGCGAGAGCTTCTTCGCCTTGACCGCTTGCTCTTGGAGCGCACTCTGAAAGCGACTGTCGCAGATGCCGAGCATGGCTTCGATGCATTCACCATCCGTCTTACCCCTCAGGTCCGCCACGCCGTATTCGGTGACGAACACATCGCGCATATGGCGCGGAATGGTGCAATGGGGGTACTCCCATACCAGGTTCGACGCGACCTTCCCTTTGCGTTCAAACGTGGCGCGTAGGAGTAAGATCGAGCGACCGTCGGGAAGTTGATGAGCCATACTCACGAAGTCGTTCTGCCCTCCCACACCGGACACGACCTGACCATCTTGCAATTGGTCCGAGACTGCCGCGCCCAGCAAGGTCGCCTTCATGGTCATGTTGATGAAGCGCGCGTGACGTCGCTGCTCACGTTCGAGCTTGTAGTCGGTGTAGATGCGGTTGACCTCCGCGACGCTGGTCATGTCGATAAGTGCACGGCGTGACTCGCTCAGCGCATGGAGCCGTCGATAAAAGTCGGCCGGACCCAGAAAGAACGCGCCCTGCATGACGGTGCCCGCTCCGAGTCGCGCGGCTTCTTCGGGGCGTTCCTCTGCGAGCCGCTGCTGCGCAGCATCTTCGTATACCGCCCTGCGAACGATCCCGTCTTCAAACAACGAAAACAGAGCGTTCGAGATAAGTTCGCTCGCCACGTACAAGCCGCTCGCGAAGGGTGCGTCACCCCCTACGCTCGCTGCAAGCGCATCACGACCGAGCGCATCGAGGGCCGTGCGGTACACGCCATTGTCGCGCTCGCGCACGCGCAGCGCATGACACAGCGCATCGCCTATTGCCCCGATCCCAACCTGGAGCGTGCCCCCGTCGCGCACGAGGGCGCTCGCACGCAAGCCTATCGCCCAAGCCGTGCTGTCCACCGCCTCGTGAGGCACGGCAAAGGGCGCATGATCCAAAGCTTGGTCGTCGACCAGCAGGTGAAGCTCCTGCGCGCTTACTTCGGCGGCATTGCCAAGCCAAGGCAAGCCTCGATTGACTTGCGCGACACAAAGGTAAGGTCGCCCGCTCTCCTTGAGCATTGGCAGAAGTTGCAACGTGATGTCAGGGTTACTAGACAGGCTATAGTGCGCTTGTCCGTCGACATCACGACGCGCCACGGCTTGCAACACGAGGTTGACGCCGCGCGCCATCATGTCTCGCGCCACATGGGTATAGTTACTACTTATGTAATCTTCCTGAGCCGCGGCGTTGCCGAGCTCGGAGCCAGACCGGAAGTAGAACTCGAGCACGTGCACGTTGTCTGGCAGGGCATGGCGTTCGCGATCGTCCAGATAGGTAAGGCGCGGATAGTCCTTCCATACGCGGGCGCGGATCGGCACAAGGAAGCGCTCTTCCAGGGCGGACTTGCCACGCGGCGGATTGAGAGACAAAGCCGTGATGATATCGAGCTTGAGCGCGCGGTCAGCCTTGGCGCGCAGGTAAAGCGCGTTTAGGAGTGCATTCGGCTTCCCGATGCCAAGCGGCGTACCGAGCACGATGCGTTTGCCCAAACGTGCGAGGATCGCGTCGACGCACTCCTCACAGTTTTGCAGCGGTAGGATGGTCATGCTGTGCTGGTTCTGACACGTACCTTGCGTGAAAACCAGTTCCACAGTCTGCGTCCATTGGCGCCGATCGGGGTCGCAGCTTGGGAGGATGGTTACCTCACTCCCGTCGACCTTTTGTTCAACTAAGGCGCTACCGCGAAGGCAGCCTTCGCTGCGAGGTTGTAGGTGTCGTTGAAGAACAACCGCGCCTCATAGTTGCCAGCGGCGCGAGCACTGAAGGTCATGGTTCCGCTCGTCTTGCCGCCCGTGTAGAAGTACTGCAGGTACGCGGTGTTGGCGCTTCCCGACACGTAGATGCCGATCCAGTCCTTCGCGCCGCCAGGCAGATTGGCATAGGTCACGACGATGGCCTCACCTGCTGAGAACGTCGCCTTTGTCGTCTTGACCGAGGGGCCACTACAAGTTCCCTCCGGCACACCGCAACCGCATATGCCAGGTGCGATCTTAGTGCGATCACTTGCGCACCCGTCCTTGCAGTTGGCCGTGCCGTCGCCGTCGCCGTCCACGTCCGATACGCCACATCCACAGATGCCTGGGGCGGTCTTCGCTGGATCGCTCGGGCACCCGTCCACGGTTCCGACGCTGAAGGATACCTTAGTCGCGAGGGTGTAGCTGTCGTTGAGGAATAGCCGCGCCTCGTAGTTACCAGCGGCGCGAGCGTTGAAGCTCAGGCTGCCGCTCGTCGTGCCGCCTGTGTACCGGTACTGCAGGTATGCGGTATTCGCGCTTCCTGTCGCGTAGATCCCGATCCAGTCTGAAGCCGAGCCAGAAAGGTTCGAAAAGTTCACCACGATGGGCTCAGTTACTGCGAACGTCGCCTTTGCGGTCGTGAGAGTCGGAGTGCCGCCGCAGGTTCCCTCCGCCTTGCCGCAGCCGCAGGCCCCGGGGGTGGTCTTGTTGGGATCGTTCG
>JBKJIA010000297.1:0-4572 GCA_046598735.1 Polyangiales bacterium | reverse complement strand
GCGTTGAACACTTCGTAAATAGCGAAGTAATGTTCGAGCCATGGAATGGCTCAATTACCATCACCTGCTCTATTTCTGGCTCGTCGCGCGTGAGGGTGGGCTGGCTCCCGCGAGCGCGCGACTGCGATTGGCTCAGTCCACGGTCAGCGGACAGATACGTGCGTTCGAGGTGGCCATCGGCGAGAAGGTCTTCGAGCGTAGCGGCCGTCGACTCGTACTCACGGAGATTGGTCGGGTTGCTTACCGCTACGCGGATGAGATCTTCTCACTGGGTCAAGAGCTCCAGGAAGCGATCAAGGGTCACCCGGTCGGTGGTCCGTCACGTTTGGTCGTGGGTATCGCTGACGTGGTGCCGAAGCTCGTTTCGCGCAAGCTCCTGGAGCCGGCGCTGCATCTCTCGGAGCCGGTCCGGCTCGTGTGTCGTGAAGACAAACCCGAACGCTTGCTCGCGGAGCTAGCAGTACACGACCTCGATGTGTTGATCAGCGATGCGCCTGTTCCTCCGTCCGCTCGCATCAGGGCGTTCAGTCACCTTCTGGGCGAGTGCGGCCTTGTTTTTCTGGGCACTTCAAAGCTCGCCACGCCTCTGCGCAGGGGGTTTCCCAAATCGCTGGATGGCGCTCCCGTCCTCTTACCGACCGACAACACGGTGCTTCGGCGATCGCTCGATCAGTGGTTTACCAAAATCGGAGTGCGCCCGAATGTGGTGGCTGAGTTCGAGGACAGCGCTCTTCTCAAAGTCTTCGGGCAGACTGGGCAGGGCATCTTTCCTGTGCCTGCCGTGATCTCGAAGGAGGTTCAGCTCCAGTACGACGTTAGACTGGTGGGTCGCACGAACGAAATACGCGAGCGCTTCTACGCCATCTCCGTAGAGCGGCGGCTCAAGCACCCCGCCGTCATCGCGATCAGCGAGGCCGCGAAGCTCAAGATTTTTGGCTGAAAGGCGGATAGACTAATCGAGAAGCTGGCGAAGGAGAAATGCCAAGTCGGTCAGGAGCGGTCGCGACGCAGCAGACTGGAAGAGTACGCAGCAGCTAGGCGCAGCACCCGAACGCCCGTCGTCCTCGGGGCGCGACAGACTGGCGCGTAGCCACGTTGGCACGACGGCAGATTGTGAGCTGGGATGCGTGACCGTGAAGCGTGTACGCTGCACGAGCGGTGGCGTCGGAGGCCGAGTTGGTCCATGCAGACGATCGCCATGTCATTGTCGTTTAGAGACCAGGTCCCTCGGAGTGGATTAGTGCGCTTCGATGCCATTGAGGAAGCCGCGGAGTCGCCATCGGACGAAGTGGCCGACTGGTCCCGTGAGGCGTGTGGACGCTGGCAATGGCACCCGTCACGGCAGCTGATACGCACGCTGCGCGACTACCAGCGGCATCGCGCCACGGGCAAGCTCCTCGGGCTGCTGCTGAGCAAAGTGGCGGTGCTCCGTCACCGATTCTGGTCGGCGGTGACGGGTGCCGATATTCCGCTTGGCGCCTCCGTGATGGGCGGTCTGCTGATGCCGCATCCAAACGGTGTGGTGGTGCATCCCGAAGCGATCATCGGCCCCAACTGTTTGCTGTTTCAGCAGGTCACCGTGGGAACCGGACCGCGCCCGGGCGTGCCCACGCTGGGAGGACACGTGGACGTGGGTCCCGGTGCCAAGATCCTGGGGGGCGTTGTGATCGGCGACAACGCCATCATCGGAGCCAATGCGGTGGTGCTCAACGATGTGCCGGCCGGGTCGGTCGCGGTAGGCATCCCTGCAGTCGTCACCGGCCAGCGAGTCAGCAGCATCCCGTCTTCGACGCGCACCCGTTCGTAGTCGGTCGTCGACACGTCAGCCCCGTCGACACGTTTAGTAAGATCGCGGCAGCCTCGTCGGGCGCGTCTGCCGCAGTCGTGATGTCAGGTTCGCTCGCCAGGTCTCGTAGCTAAGCCAAGGGGCTGCGCTGTGGGAGGTACTCACCATTCGCAGTCGGTTCAGCGCGCATCCAGGGGTTCTAGACTGACGCTGGACTTCATCTGAAGGGGGAATTGCCATGCCTGTCAGCGCTCATCGTTTGTGTGCACGAATGCCCGTCACTCTTCTGGCCACGCTCGGCATAATGCTGGGCTGCGGCACGCCCGACGATCTGTCCGACGAGCCAGCCTTGGGGGAGCTTAGGCTTGCAGCCCGACGTTGCCCTGATGGGGAGTGCGAGCCGCCGCCTTTACCCGACGACGAGCCGCCGCCGCCACCACCACCACGCCCACCGCAACCGGACCCGGCCAAAGCTCGGTTCATTGTCGTGCCGACGACGTTCATGAGCGACGAAATCAACTTCGCGTTAGCGGACACGTTCGTGCAGCTCACCCATACCGACGGTGAGACGCTCGCGCTTCCCGGGATCGTGCACCAGTGCACAAGGTCGCCCAGCGACGACGAAGAGCGCGAAGCATGCCTCGAGTTTTGTAGCGAGCTTGCGCCCAAAGAACGCGGCCCGTGTCGCGCGCAGTGCGATACGCAATCGACCTGCACCTATTCGTGCAGCAACTCTGCAACCTCCACTCAGAACTTCGTGCGCTGGAGCGCCGCGCTCAAGTACGCGAGCGACCAGGAGGCCTGTAACGCGACCACCTGTCCGGCGTGTGCGACACCGACGCAGGTCGCAACGCTGAAGGACGACCCGCTGCCCGTTCCGATCTTTCACAAGACGGTGCTCGGACTCCCAGGATGGCCGCTCTACACGATCTCCTGCAGGATGAACCGCTGGCAATTCCCTTTTCAATCCATCAATATCGAAGTGAAGAGTTCCCCCGATGGCATCAGTTTTCGCGTGCCAGGTAGCACGGCCTCGCCGTCGGTCATCTGCGACAATCTCCCCAACGTTCAGGTCGATGATCTACACCTTCAGCTTACGTTACGCTTTCCGTGGCTAGGGCCCGCGCGCCTCGTGGCCGAGGGTGCCCTGCACGGAGACATCCGCACCGGCGCCGGGCCGGTCGTGGACTACCTGGGCGATGTCGAGAACCACATCAAAGACAAGTTCGCCGAGATCGCTGGCAACCGCCTCAACAAGCCGCACTACATCGCGACCTACAAGCGCCTCCTGCTCGCGATCATCGGGCGATACATCAACTCGGCAGGCTTGGACCCCATGGAAACCTTCGGCTACATCACCACCGATTACGACGGACTTCACGTCCAGTATTGGACGAACTAAGCTGCGCTCGGGCTCTGCGTTTGAACTCTTCATGGCGCTTCGATGCCGTTGAGGATGACAACCCTTGCGTCTTGGAACCTGCCTCGCAAGACTCCGTCACATGACAGAGTTCAATCGCAATTGCTGGCTCCGAGGCGTGACGCTCTTTGCGTTGGGTGCGGCCGCGTTCAACGTGGCCGGCTGCAAGAGCACATCGAGCCCTGGAGACGAGGCAATCCATGATGATGCCGGACCTTACTCTTTGATCGACGAACAGGATTTCCCACAGGCGTTCAGCGCGGCGCTGGTCGAACAGCAGCAACGCTGTTGCGCCCAAGCAGGACTGACATCGTCCGCGCCAGGCTCGGCTATTGTCGCGCCGGATCCCGAATCGGGTGCGCGTTACAATCGAGAGACGGCTTCGCGTTGTGTCGCGGAAGTTGCGAAGGCTCCTTGTTTATTGGAGAAGGAAGCCTGGGTGCCAAACGCGGCCTGCGCAGGCGCTTGGCAAGGCGGCTCGAACGCACTCGGCGAGCCATGCACAAGCGAATGGGAATGTGCACCTGCCGCAGGGTCAGACGCGGTGGGGTGCTCGTCAATCCTGACCCAGGCAGGGATGCGTCCGGGGAAGTGCTACGAAAGGAAGCTTCTCGCCGATGGGGACGAATGCGAAGCGTTCTTCGGTGGGCCCGAGTGTGCTTTTCCTTCGTTCTGCCACCCGGAGGACAAACGCTGCGTCAAGCCCGCCGCGCTCGGCGAGCCTTGCGCGACCTCTCCCCAGCTTGGGGATACCTGTGAACAGGGAGCGCTCTGCGACCGCACGGATACGAAGCTCTGCATCACGCCAAGGCCGGTTGGCGCCGCCTGTGACTCTCCCGAACAGTGCGAGAGCCTGGCATGCCGTGCCGAGCAGTGCCGCGAACCCTTGCGCGCCCTACCGGTTTGTGATCGGTAGTCTTCCTAGCGCCTCTCGGTTGTAGTACACCGTAAGGTGGATAAGCCGTTCAAACGCTGCCGCGGCCTGAAGGGTAAGTGCGACGAGCCATCAGAGGCTTTCGGAGCCCGGCGGAGCCAGGCTCTCGTTGCGCGTGATCCACTGGTGGGACCAAGCGTCTGCGGCCGCGCGCGTGGCCACGACCTTGTAGCGGTGGCTCATGGGCTGCAGCCAAAGGATGGCCGTGAACACACCGCGAACCAGCGTGTTTGTCATCACGAAGCACACTCCAGTGCCAGTATCATCGCCGTAGGTTTCCTTCATTCGCTTCATGTAGGCGGCCTGCATGCTGCGTTGTGTAGGCGTGACGGACCGTGTGGCATGGGTACTGTCGAGGACGACGACTCGGCGCGGGTGCGCACGGAAGGGACGCTTCGCTTCGCGTGCAGAGATTGCTTCGAGCTCGGCCAG